>JBGSYY010000114.1:0-3366 GCA_041750675.1 Isosphaeraceae bacterium
CCCTGAGTGCGGCCGTCGCAGGGATCGGAGACCGCACCCGAGAATGGGAGCGCGCCGAGGCGTCGAAGTTCGAGCGCGGCCTCCTCGACGAGCAGTCCGACTTCGAAGTGGCCGGTGTGGAAGCCGAGCGCGGTGGGGCGACCATCGGTGCCGCGCAGGCCACCCTGGGTGCTGAGGATGAGGACGTTGTCGCGATCGACCTCGGTGGCGTTCCAGCCCATGCCGGCGTTTTGGGTGAGGCCGAAGAGGTCGCCGGAGGACCAGGTGCGGAGCTGGAGGTCGGTCAGGGGGAGGGTTCCGGCGGGACCATCGGCGGCGGACTGAACTTCGAGACAACTGGGGTCATCGGCATCGACCAAGGTGGCGAAATCGCTGGCGGGCGGGGTGCGGCTTGCGGGCATTTGGGGGTTCCCAAGATCGGCTCAGAATAGCTCGGTGATTGGCGGGTCGACGTCCACGAGTCGGATCGGCTGGTTGTCGGTTGTGAGCAGGCGGGTGGTGGGGTCGATGCCGAGCGCTGTGTAGAGTGTCGCGGCGAGGGCGCCGGGTGTCACGGGGCGATCGATGGGAGCGTCGGCCCTGGGATCGGTTGCTCCGATGACGACTCCGGAGCGCAAACCGCCGCCCGCAAGGAGAACGCTGCTGGCGCGGCCGTGGTGGTCGCGGCCGGCATTGGCGTTGATACGGGGTGTACGACCGAACTCGCCCATGACGGCGACGAGGGTGGTGTCGAGTATACCGCGGGAGTCGAGATCGTCGAGCAGGGCCGAGATGGCCTGGTCGAGCGGTGGTGCGAGGCGGTCGCGGAGGGTGGCGAAGTTTTGCTGGTGGGTGTCCCAGCCGAGGGGACCGGCGCCGATGTCGTTGACGGTGACGAAAGGAACGCCGCGCTCGACCAGACGGCGGGCGAGGAGGCAGGATTGGCCGAGTGTGGTGCGGCCGTAGGACTCGCGGAGGGAGACAGTCTCGGCGCTGAGCGAGAAGGCACGCGCGGCTTGGTCGGAGGTGAGAAGCTCGAAGGCGCGGTCGGCGAAACGGTCGCGGCTTTGTGTGAGTGGGGTGGGCGGCGCGTTGTGGGTAAAGGCGTCGATTTCGGTGATCATGCCGCGACGGCGTTCGAGCCGATTGAGGGTGAGCCGATCGGGGGGAGTGAGATTGCGGACGCGGAAGCCGGGACTGTTGGGATCGCCGTCGACGGCGAAGGGATCGTAGGCGGGAGTGAGAAATCCGCTAGAGGCGAACGCCGGTGGTTGAGGGATCGCGACGTGGGGCGGGAGAGTGCCGAGATAGGAGGAATCGCCAAGCTTGGTAACGGCGCTGCCGAGGCTGGGATAAATCAGGGCGGGAGAAGGGCGGTAGCCGGTGAGGACGTGATGAGCGGCGCGGTCGTGGTCGGACTCTGGAGAGGTGAGGCTGCGGATGATGGCGAGTTGAGGGGTACGACGCGCGAGGTTGGGAAGAACCTCGCTGATGGAGACGCCGGGTGTGGCGGTGGCGATCGCGGAGAATTCGCCGCGAACCTCGGAGGGCGAATCGGGCTTGGGGTCGAAGGTATCGATGTGAGAGGCCCCGCCGCCGAGCCAGATCAAGATACAGGCGGTGGCCCGTCCACCCTGTTGGGGTGTTGAGGCGAGAGCGCGGATACGGAGCCAATCGGCGAGGCCGAGGCCGAGCGGGGCAAGAACGCCCGCGCGAAGCAGGCCGCGACGGGTGACGGTCTCGCGGATTCGCTGATGATCATTCTCGCGGTGGTTCATGCGAATCTCCCTCGCGGACGGGTGGCTTCGACGCTAGTGGTTGAAGGCGAACTCGCGGGAATTGAGCAAGGCCCAGAAGAGATCCTCGGCGGTCTCGCGGAGCGAGTCGGATTCGTGGAGGACGCGTGACCAGTGCGATCGCTCGTCGTCGGTGGGGGGGCGGCAGAGCGTGCGGTAGTAGAGGAACTCGACGATTTCGTGGGCTTGAGGATTGAGTTCCATCAAGTGAGAGAGATATCCGTTGAGGTGAGTGACCTTGCTTTCGACGAGATCACCGCCGATCACGAGCAACGCCTGACGGAGTGTGAGAGGTGATGAGCCGACCGTGGAACAAGTCTCCGTTCGCGGGCAACGGCCGAAGGTGTCGAGGATGGTGCTGGGCGTGGCGGGATCGAAGACTTCGATGGCGCGCTGCTGGGTGGTGGTGCCGTCTCTGGCGTAGATATTGCGCACCTGGGTCGCGCGTGCGATCGCGTCGGCCATCTGGTGGGCGGTTAGAGGCCGAGGGAGATGGTGGGAATGGAGGCGGAGGTCTTGCTCGTTTCCGGGGACGGTTTCGGAGGCGAGGCCGTAGGTATCGCTGGTGGCGATTTCGCGGATCAGCCAGCGGAGATCGTAGCCATGGTCGATGAAGGCGTGCGCGAGGGCTTCCAGGAGATCGGGGTGGGAGGGCGGGTTGGCGGCGCTCATGTCGTCGGGGGGGTCGACGAGACCGCGACCGAAGAATTGGGCCCAGACCCAGTTGACCGTGGCGCGGGCGAAATAAGGGTTATCGGGACGCGTGATCCAGTCGGCGAGGGCGAGGCGTGGGTCCTGGTCGTTGGCGATTGTGACCGGTGTTCCATCGAGTAGCCGAGGCGGAACGGGCTTGCCGGTTCGCAGGTGCGTGACGAATCCCTCGGGGTTGAGGCCGACCTTGGTCCGCATTCCGCCACCGCCTTGCACCGCTGCGCCGCGATCGATCTTGGCGAAGAAGGCGGCGAGGCCGTAGTAGTCGTCCTGGGTCCAGACGTCGAAGGGATGGTTGTGGCACTGGGCGCAGCGCAGGCGAAGCCCGAGGAAGCGGCGTGCGGCCAGCTCGGCCTGAATCATGGGGGTGTCGCCGTCGAGGGCGTAGTTGGCGGGGCCGCCGTCGATCGAGTCGCGTGGGTTGCCGAGGGCCGTCAACAATTCGCGCACCATGACATCCCAGCCGACGTTTTCGGTTAGGCGTTTTTGCAGCCAAGTCTGATAGGAGCCCGTTCCATCGCCGAGCCGCGCGGACGTGATCTGGAGGAGGTCGCCGAATTTGAGCATCCAGAAGTGCCGAAATTCGGGTAGTTTCATCAATTCATCGATCGTGCGGGCGCGCTTGTCGGGGAAGGAGTCGGTGACGAACGAGCGCACCTGATCCGGCTCGGGAGTCTGGCCGGTGAGGTCGAGTGAGACACGGCGGAGGAACACTTCGTCGGTTGAGTGGGGGCTGGGTGGGATATTCAGGGCCGCCAGCCGCGTATAGATCGGGGCGTCGATCAGGCTCTTGGGAAGTTCGTGGGAGTGAGCGGTTTTGGGACCGGGGCGAGGCGCTGCGATTCGCGTCGAGGTGACGAATGACTGGTAGCGGACGATG
>JBGSYY010000115.1:0-4228 GCA_041750675.1 Isosphaeraceae bacterium
AACCCTCCGCTCCGACCTCGAGACCGGCCTCCGCACCGCCCAGCAACGCGCCGAGGTCCTCGCGACCCAGCGCCGGTTGCTCGCCGATCTGGAAGCGGTCCGCTTCGGCGGAGGTGATGGCGGTGTGTTCAACGCCAAACCCGTCGAGGCTGGGTACATGGCCGCGTTTCGCCGTGCTGGCCTCGACCCAGACACCGCGAGTGCCGAGGAAGGGGCTGCCTGGCTCGCACAGTTCACCGATCAGGTGACCCTGGCCGGTTACCTCGACGACCTCCTGAAGCTCTGGACGCAGGTCGAACGGCCACGGGAGCAGCTCCTTCGGCTTCTGTCCGTGATCCGTGAAGCCGACCCCGACCCCTGGCGCTCTTCGCTCCGGGACACGTTTTACACCGAGCCCGATCCGGCCCGCGCGAAGGCTCGCCTTCAGTCGCTCGCCGAGGACACAGCAACGCTGGATGCCCAACCGTCGATGAACCTCATCCAGCTTGCCGGGGCTCTCGTCTCCGAGTTCGGCGATCGTGAACTGGCACATCGCATCTACCAGCGAGCCACGCGGCTCTACCCAGGCGACTATTGGGCCCATATCTCGGCCGCCAGTAACATCAACCAGATCGTAAAGGCCCAGTCTCCGGAAAACCAGGATGCCCTGATGCCGCAGGCACAGGAAGCGGCTCGGCACGCCACGGCGGCTGTGGCTGTTCGCCCCAAAAGCCCGGCGGCCCACTATCAGCTCGGACTGGCCCTTTACTTCTCTCACAACCTCGACGAGGCTCTCGCGCAGTTCCAGGAGGCGAGTCGACTGGCACCCGAGTACCCCTACGCTCATCTCGACATGTCGATCGCACTCGCCGAGCTAGGTAAGCGCGATGAGGCTCTTGTCGAAGTACGCGAAGCGGTCCGACTGAAACCCGACTTTGTCGAGGCTAATGGGATGCTCGGATTTACTCTGATGTCGGCCGGGCGCTTCACCGAAGCTCTCGAAACACTCAAGCATGCACAGAAACTGGACCAACCGGGATCGAAGACCGCGACCGTCGTGGCCACTGCGATCCGCCAGCTCGAGTTGCAGATCGCACAGCTCCCGCGACTGGAGTCGATCCTGAAGGGCGAAGCCCAACCGACCGATGTTTCCGAACGTCTCGCCCTGGCTCTCCTTGCCTACGAAACCCAGCACTACGCCGGCGCCGCCCGCCTCTGGACCGAGGCCCTCGAATCCGACCCCAAGCTCGCCGACGACCGCCAGGCCCAGCACCGCTACAACGCCGCCTGCAGCGCCTCGCTGGCCGCCGCAGGAAAAAGCCAGGTCGAACCGCCGCCCGATCCCGAAGCCAAGATCAAGCTCCGCAGCCAGGCACTCGCCTGGCTCCAGGCCGAGCTATCGGTCTGGACCAAGCTCCTCAACTCCGGGGGCAAACCGAACCCCCTCGCCCGCCTGTTCGGCGCACCCGACCGTGAGTCGATCCTCAAGACTCTCGAGAACTGGACCAACGACCCCGACCTCGCCAGCATCCGCGACCCCGAGCCCCTGGCCCAACTCCCCGAGGCCGAGCGGAAGCAATGGCAGTCGCTCTGGGCGGACGTCGACACCTTGCTCAAGCGGGCCCACACGCCTTGAATCCCCGCGACGTCTTCCGCCAGGCGTTCTTCCGGAGCGAGTCCCCCTATTTCAGCCGGGGGCCCAGAAGCTATCATGAAACGGGGAGGTGTGCCTCATGCCAACCGTGATCCTGGCGGAAGATGTCCTGCTCGACTGCATTCGCGCCTTGCGCCCGGTCGCCGACTACGAGCTCGAACCGTCGCTCGATCGGCGGCTAGGCGACCTGGGCGAACGCAAGGAGTTCCTCACGCCCGATGAGCACGCCGAATTGCTCGACCTCGTCGCGTTCGCGCGGCATCGCTCGCTTGAGAAGCTGAAGGCCCAGCTCGCCCTCCAACGCCTCGTGGAGGTTGCACCGGAAGTGGTCGATACGCCGTGAGGGCGCTGTCCGAGGCCCTTCGCGCTCTGGTGTTCGCCAGAGCGGCGGGTCGCTGTGAGTACTGCCACCTCCCCGGCGAGGGCCAGGTTGGACGCTTCCCTGTGGACCACATCCTGCCACGCACCGCTGGCGGGCCGACCGACCTCGAGAATCTGGCCCTCGCCTGTCATCATTGCAACGCTCATAAATGGTCGCATCAGACCGCCGAGGATCCCGATACGGGTGAGACTGTTTCGCTGTTTCACCCTCGCCGGCAGATCTGGGCCGAGCACTTCACCTGGTCGATGGGTCCCCCGGTTCACATTGTCGGTCGAACACCCGTGGGCCGGGCGACGATCGAGCGACTCCAGATGAACCACCCCGACCTGCTCATTGCCCGAAATCTCCTGGCCGCTCTGGGGCGCTTCCCACCCGACGCGTCGTGAACGCGTACACGCATTCCCGAGCCCCTCGCCAAACTCCCCGAGCCCGAGCGCAAGCAGTTCCAGGCCTTGTGGGCGGACGTGGATGCGCTCCTCGCCAAGGTCGCCAAGCCGTAGCATCCGTCCGTGCCGACGATCGTCACTCCGCTCAATTTCTCTCCCCGGATCGTGGTACACTCAGAACATGACACACACCGCGGGCACGAACGTCCTGGATCGCCTGATGGAGCCTGTAGGGCGTTCCATGACGCCCGAACTGGCCCGGGAAATCGTGGCGCTTCGGGCCGACCCCGATCTCCAGGACCAGATCGACGACCTTGCCGAGAAGTGCAACGAAGGCACGCTCTCGCCCGAGGAGCGCGCCGAGTATGAGCGAATCGTCGGGGCCATCCACCTGATCGGCATCCTGCAGAAGAAGGCCCGCCGCGTGCTCGCCACCGCCGGCACATCCTGAAATGGATCGGGCAACTCGCCAGCTCGTGCGCGACCGAGCCGGCCAGCGCTGCGAGTATTGCGGCTTGCCTCAGGAGGCCCTACCGCTGGCGCTCTTCCACGTCGAACATGTCGCCGCCAAACAGCATGGAGGAACAGACGACGCCGACAACCTGGCGCTTTCCTGTCATCATTGCAACCTACACAAAGGGCCAAACCTCACCGGGATCGACCCCGAGACGAGGGCAATCGTCCGGTTGTTCCACCCTCGCGTCGATGTCTGGGACGAACATTTCCAGCTTAACGGACTGGTCATCGTCGGCCTGTCGCCGACGGGCCGCGCGACGGTGCGAACACTTGCCATGAACGATCCCCAGGCGGTGGAGGCGAGGTCGAATCTCGAGGAGATGTGAACGGTCGCCGTTGAGAACGGATCGCGACTGATGGAGCCTGTAGGGCGTTCCATGACGCCCGAACTGGCCCGGGAAATCGTCGCTTTCTGGGCCGATACCTCGTCATACCCGTCGCTGACGCTTCCTTGGTTTGGTCATACCCGTCGCTGACGCTTCCTTGGTTTGGTCATACCCGTCGCTGACGCTTCCGGCTCGTTTGGGTTTGGGGGGGGGGATCGGTGAATGCGCCGTTGGCTTATTTCCTCACGTTCACGACATACGGGACGTGGTTGCACGGGCGGGAGCCGGGGTCGGTCGATCGGGAGCACAACGTGCCCGGCTCGCCGATATTACCGCCCGACGGTGGGCGTGAGGCGTCGGCCCGGGCGGCCATGCGGCAAACATGCTATACGCTGGACGAACCACGCCGAAACGTGGTGCTGCGCACGCTGGTGGAGGTGTGCCGGCACCGGCAATGGAGGCCCTGGGCGGTGCATGTACGGACGAATCATGTGCATGTCGTGGTGACCGCGCCCGTGCCGCCGGAGAAGGTGATGAGCGATTTCAAGGCATGGGGCAAGTCGTCGGTTGCGGGAGTCGTTCGACGAATCCCCCGACCGCGACCGCTGGACGCAGCACGGGAGCACGCGATATTTGAATAACGAGGCGTCGCTGCTCGCGGCGATCCGGTACACGTTGGACGAACAGGGCGACCGAATGGCAACCCACCAAGCCCCGCACGAATACGAGCCGGAAGCGTAAGTCACTCACATTGCTCCAAAGCCCCGCACGAATACGAGCCGGAAGCGTAAGCGACGGGGTCTTTTTGACGAAATGAGCGACGAGACGAGGTTTAACGGGTCGAGGCATTCCGTCTCATATTTCGGGCTTTTGGGCTTTACGCATTCCGTCGCTCACGCTTCCGTCTCATATTTCGGGCTTTTGGGCTTTACGCATTCCGTCGCTCACGCTTCCGTCTCATATTTCGGGCTTTTGGGCTTTACGC
>JBGSYY010000116.1:0-11785 GCA_041750675.1 Isosphaeraceae bacterium
CGCCACCATCACCGCCGACGACGTCCGCGGCCACATGACCTTCCTCGCCTCCGACCTGATGCGCGGCCGCGATACCCTCTCCACCGAGATCCGTCTGGTCTCCGAATACCTCGCCACCCGCCTGATGATGGCCGGCGCCGAGCCGGCCGGCGACGTCGTCGACGACAAGACCACCTACTTCGCCGCCTTTCCGCTCGAACACACAACACCCCTCGAAGTCGGAACCGAGCTGGAAATCCTGGTCGGCAGCGAGGGAAACGAGCAAAAAGCAACCATCAAGGCCGGCACCGACTTCGTCACCGTTCCCTTCGGCCTGCAGGCGGGCGAGACCTCAGCCGCCCTGGTTTTTGTCGGACAGGGCCGCGATGAGGATTACGAAAACCTCGAGGTAAAAGGTAAGTTCGCGGTCGTCGTCGAGCCGGCCCCGGAGGAACCCGCCCAGAACGCTGAAGGCGACCGCCCCCGCCGCGCCCGCTTCGCCGGCTCCGGCCTGTTCCAGTTGGCCAACCGCGCACGCTCCAAGGGTGCAGCGGGGCTGATCGCCATCCACGCCACAGACAGCAAGCAAAAGCCCTACGGTGAAACCCTCAGCTCGTTCCGAAACGCCTTCGGCAAGCCGTCCATGACCCTCGGCCGACGCGCCGGCACCAACTTCCCCATCCTGGCCATCGAGGCAGAGGCCCGCGATCGCCTGCTCGAAAGCTTCGGCGCCACTCTCGACGATCTCCAGCTCGGCCCCATCGCCGACGCCAAGGCCCGGTTCCAGTTTGCTTCCCACGACGAGACCAAATACGAACGCAACGTCATCGGTCTGTTCCCCGGCAGCGACCCCGAGAAGGCCAAGGAAGTCATCATCTACAGCGCCCACTACGACCATGTGGGCGTCGGCGACGATGGCCAGATCTTCAACGGCTCCGACGACAATGCCTCGGGAACCACCGCCCTGCTGGAGCTGGCCCAGGCGTTCGGCCACGGGCCGCGTCCGGCACGCAGCGTTGCCTTCTTGTGGGTCTCCGGCGAAGAGAAGGGACTGCTCGGCAGCCGCCACTTCGCCGATCACGTCACCCTGCCCGAAGGCTACAAGATCGTCGGCAACATCAACATGGACATGGTCAGCCGCAACGACGGCCACCAGATCGGCATCACCCCTTCGCCCAAGCACGCCAAACACTCGACCCTCACGGTCGGGGCCGTCGAGGCCTGTGAAGCCGAGGGTGTCGAACCGCTCTGGGACGCTGATCAATACTTTTTCCGAACCGACAGTGCCAGCTTCGCCGCCAAGGACATCCCCGTCGTCTTCTTCTTTTGCGGCATTCACCCCGACTACCACCAGCCCGGCGACGACTTTGAAAAGGCCGACTTCGAAAAGGTCGCCCGGATCGCCCGCGTCTCCTACCGTCTGGGATGGGCGACCGCCAACGCCAACGAACCGCCTCACCTCGTCCCCGGCGAGCCTGAAGCCGAGAAGAAGGCCGCCGACGAGGCCGTGAAGGCCGGCAACTAAGCCAGCCTACGCCTGACTCAGCCGATCAAGCCGCGGAGGGTTTTCCCTCGGAACACCCTCCCGGCTCACCTGCCAAACCTCACCCGTCTGGACATCAAGCGCCGTCAACCACCCACCGCCATAACAGTACGTGTCGATGCAAATGATGTGGCCGAGGTCCAGAATCTCCCCACTCCTTTGTGACGTATGCCCCACGATCGCAATCTTGCCGGAGCGATGAGGCTTCGGGATCGAGTCTCGCAATCCTTCCCAGCGCAGGGCTGACCCAGGCTGCTGGTCGAGCGACAACTCCGCCACATACATGGCGTGGACGAAGAAGTACCGCTCCGTCTCATAGACCTCCAGGCACTCCTCGAGGAACTCTAAATGAGAATCGGGAATCTTGGCTTCGGATTCGCCACCGTAGGAGTCCAAGGTCGCCGAGCCGCCCATGACGAGCCAGTTGAGGAAAGCGCGACGATCGTCGTGACACGCCAGCATCATCTCATCATGATTTCCCAGTATCGTCACGACCGAGCAGGCGTCACAAAGCCGAGTCAAGCGATCGATCACGCCTCGGCTGTCCGGGCCTCGATCCACGTAATCGCCCAGGAATACCAGGGTATCCTCGGGCCGGGGACGCACCACCTCAAGAAGTCCGTCGAGTGCGGCCGAATAGCCATGAATATCGCCGATGGCGATCAAGCGACCTCTCGCATTGTCGCCTTGTGGCTCGCCGGTCATCGCGAGTGCTCACCGGATCGGGAGTCGTCCGTCATGTTGTAGATCATCGCCACATCGTCGGCCATGTGCAGTCCCGAATCCAGATAGAGGATATCCCCATTCACCCGTCGCCCCGCCGGCGAAGCCAGGAAGAGCACCGCTCCGCCAATCTCCTCCGGCGTGATCAAATTCCTCGTTCCGGCGGGGAAATCCGGCTTGCCGTGCCGCGCCTGGATCAATCGTTCGCCGGGTGTGTCCACCCAACCGGGAGCCACCATGTTGCAGGTCACGCCCTCGTCGAAAACGTCGATCGCAACCTGACGCGTCAGCCCCAGTAATCCCGCCTTGCTCACGCCATAAGCGAACAGCCCTCGACGCGGCCGCGTCGCGCGGGTGCTGCCAATGTTCACGATCGTGCCCGTGTTCGCTTTCAACCAGGGCAAGCACACCTTGATTCCCAGCCAGGGGCCTTTCAAGTTGATCGCCAGCGTCCTGTCCCAAAGCGCCTCGTCCGTCGATTCCGGTGTCCCTCGCGGGCTGATCCCCGCATTGTTCACCAGCAAATCGATCCGACCCCAGCGCTCGACCACCGCCTCCACCAGGCCGTTCCAGGCGCATGCGTCGGCCACATCCAACGCCATTCCCACAGCAACTCCGCCCTGCTCTTCCAGCCGCCTGGCGGCCGAGACAGCGGCCTCGCCTTGCACGTCGAGCAGGCCGACCCGAAACCCGGCCTCGGCGAGAACCGTGGCAATCCCCAGACCCACACCCTGGGCGGCGCCGGTGACCAAGGCCACTCGCGACGGATCAGCCACCGTAATCCTCGAATTCCTCCCACCACTCCATGTCGCCGCGTTCGAGGTCGAACACCTCGGACAGATCGTCCTCATGCCAACCATCGGTCGGCTCGGACCCAGTTTCAAATGGCTCGACGACCACGATCGCGCGACCCACCGGCAGCTCCTCGGGAAGGTGGAGCACCAGCACGCGGTCCTCGGGAATCAGAATCTCGGTGCGATACCTGCTTAGTGCGGTTTCCATCGCGTCACGACCTGGGGCTTGGAGAGGAGGGATGCGGAGAAACTCGAAGGATGCCACGTTCGATTCGAGATTCAATCGCCGGCGACACTCTCGGGAGATGCCGTGGAAGTGTCCTTACGCGAAGCCGCCGGCGCACTCCGGACCATTGTCCGGGTGAGTCCCTCCTGGACCACGCTGCCACGCTGATTGACGATCTGGCGACGCCAGGTTACCACCCCGCGCCGTCCCGCCCCGCGCGGCTCGATCGCGACGACCTGAGTGATGAGATGGATCGTATCACCAAAATAAATAGGTTCCAGAAATTTCCATTCTAAAATTTCCAGAAATGCGACTGTCTCCACGCGTGGCGAGTGCATTCCCAGACCACTGGCGATCGAAAGCCCCAAAAGCCCGTGGGCAATCGGCTTGCCGAAAGGCGTCCGCTGTGCGTACTCGTGATCGACGTGAATGGGATTGTAGTCACCGGACAAGCCGGCGAAGCTGATCACGTCCGTCTGCGTGATCGTGCGGCCGGAACTTTGCCATTCGTCACCGACCTGAAGGTCGCCGAGCCGAAGTACTTCAGGACCACGGGAACTCGACACCGATCGACCTCCGGGAAACCCTGCCTTGGGACGGACATGCGCACGCCACATCCCAAAATGTAGCCCCCTGTGTTGCCACACCCCCAACATTCTCTGGCGGGATTCCCCGTCCCACACGTGAATTTTCCTGGCTCAGACGCTTTCCGTCAAGCGCGGATTGGTGGACTCGCCCTTGTCCCGGTATGATACCTGCGTGACAATACTCAGTCCGACGAGCGACATCGGCGCAGTCTGATCACGCCCGGTTGAGTGATCTGGGTCGAGCGACTAAGAAATAAACCATTCTGGCAAGCCGTAGGAGAATTGAGCATGCCACGTGTATTGGTGGCCGAAGATGACAAAACAATGGCCTCGCTTCTACTACGTCAACTCGACGAACTCGGGTACGAGGTCGTCGGCACCGTCACTGACGGTCAAGCCGCCGTGGACGCTTGCCGACAAGACCTTCCCGACCTGGCGCTCCTGGACATCGAAATGCCCGGGCTAGACGGGCTGACGGCCGCACGCGAGATCAACACCGATCCCGGAACCCCGGTGATCATCCTCACCGCTCACGACGACCCGCAGTTCGTCCACCAGGCGATTCAGGAAGGCGTCATTCAGTACCTCCTGAAGCCCGTGACCGCGCCCGGGCTGAACGCCGCAATTCAGACCGCCCTCGCTCGTTCCTCGGAAATCAAGGAACTGCGCGACAACGTGGCCAGCCTGGAAAGCACCCTGCGCGAGCGCAAGCTCATCGAGCGAGCCAAGGGAATCCTTCAGGCACGACGAAACCTGACCGAGCCGGAAGCGTTTCGTTTCCTTCAACGTCAGAGTCAGGACCGTCGGATTCCGATGTCACGCCTGGCCGAGATGATCGTTCAGGCCGACGAGTTGATCTGATCTGAGAGCTGGCTTTCGCCGCTTGAGATCATTCGCGAGACAGGCAAGACGAGCCGTACGGCGTGACGCTCGTCTTGCCCATCCTCATGAAGCTGTCCCTGGTGACGTCGCCAGATCGACTTTGCTATCCGCAGCCGTTCCGCGGCTTGCACGGATTCCCGTACGACACCCGGCATGCCCACGGTCAGCAGAGCCGAACCGGTCGGTGTCGCCGACGAGGCGATTCCCACCCGGATGGTCCGCCCCTCCTCACTCTGGCGCTGTACGAAATGGATCAGCAAATGATCCATCATGCGATCCAGATGCGGTCTCGAGCCGATCAGTCGACAAGGCTCCGCCAGTTCGATCCGCCACTCGACCGATGGCCCCGCCAGCGGGGCGATCCGTTCCTGACTTTGCCGGGCGATCTCAACAAGGTCCAACGGCATGAGCCGCAGCGGACTCGCCTCCCTGGCCTGGATGTCCAGTTGCTGGAACGATTTCGAGAGTTTCTCGGTGAACTTACGGATCAGTTCAAGGTCCTGACCAACCTGTGGCGGCTCGTCTTGAAGGCGACTCCCTATCAATTCCGTCAAGCTGCCAATTCCCCAGAAGTCGTTTACGATTCCATGACTCGTCACCATCACCTGATGTGCGAGATCGATCAGGCGCGCCGGTTCGGTATCAAGACTTGAGAAATCCGGTGTCATGGCGCGATGGACTCGATCTGTCGGGCCGAACGAGACCCGGCGTTAGTGGCTTGTCAGGGTTGAGTCGGTGGCGTTGCGTCACGGTTGCGAATGATCCGTGCTTCGATCCAATCCGCGTGATCCTGAACATCGCCGCGATCGCCAAACTCGGTGATCAGCACCAGGAGTCGCGCACCTTGGAGATCGAGGTCGACGGGAATCGGCGCCGCCTGCCGGGTCATCGCCGGCGAGACGAACGCCTCACGTCGGTCGAGCAGGATGCGAAAAACGACGCTGGCCTGGTCGCCCGCTCGGTCGTCGATCCCCAGCAAGGTCTGAAACCGTTCGTCGCCCGGTTCGATACGGTAAACCACCAGTGTCCGAGGCAGCATCCCCAGGCCGTGAGCATACGAGCGGCTCAGGACGCTCAAACCCGAGCCGTCCCAGGTTGTGTCTAGCCCTAGCCGGCCAGGATGACGATCGAGGTAGGCCACAAACTCGCGAGCCGCCGGTTCGCGCTCGGTCAGATAGACCACGGCACCCCCGCGAATATAGCCTTCCACAACCGAGTCGAGAGGCAGTTGCAGAGAAAGACCGGAGCGGGTTTGCACCTGAAGCATTCCCTTCTCAAGCGATGCACCCGTCAGACCGAGCCGCGAACCATCACCCAGAATCAATTCCCAGTAAAGCGATTTGTCGGAGACGGGATCTGCCAGTGCGGGGTCGAATCCGATGGCCGCGACACTGGGACGCTCCAGTTCCGCGGGTCCCATGTCGGCATCGAAGTGGAGCCGATCGCGGTCGTAGCCCACAAGGCTCCAGGCTCTTCGGTCGCCGTTGGTCAGCCAGACCGCATCGCCTTCGCGGTTCGGGTCCGAGATGACGGCCGCCAGCGCCTTGAGCGCCGACTCCTGGGCGGGCGGATTGATCATCACACCCCGTAGCTTGGGTAAGGGCACCCGTATTGGCGTGGAGGGTGCCAGGGCGGGTGCGAATTCCAGCGAATCCGCATCCCCCGAACGAAGGCTGCCGCGCAGGTTTTCTCCACTGCTGAAAAACAGGCTCTCCACCGATTTCGGCCGGGCTCTTGGTGCGCTCACTTGGGAGAGTTTGACAATCCGGGTCCATTCGATGGTTTGCGGCCGATCGTCGACGAGCGTGATCGAGCCGCTTCCATCGGGTCCGAGAATCAGGCCGCCGATTTTGCCGGTCGCCTTCGTGCCATCAATGAGAATCGCCTCGAACCGAGGATCGGTCGGCAATACCGCAGCCGCCGGAGGCTCCTGCGCCCACATCAAGGAGATGACGACAATGGCTATGTTCATGATCGTGGTGGTCTGCCTGGAGACAGGTTTCTCTTCCCCAAGTTCTTCGCGATCAGGTCGACCGACGCCAGGGCGGTCCCCCCGGCGATCTTGGATCAGCGCTGAAATATGGGGAGGTAATTGTTGGGTATCTGGAGGATGATGAGCGCCATCGCGGTGCCGTACTCGTTGCAGATCGAATCGGTCCAGAACCCTTGCTCCGACTGCTTGCTCTTGCCCACCAGTTCGTCGCGAATGGACGTGTACCAGCGATTCCAATCGTCGCCGCCCCGAATCCAGAACGCCTGAGCCGCGTAGTAATGTCCGTAATAGTAGTGCGTGAAGCGAGGCCCGAACTTGACGTCCGGCATGAACTGGGTCAGATACGCAAAACCCTTGTCGATCTCCTCCCCCTCATACTGGCCGGCGCTTTGCAAGGCGACGACACCCGCGGCCGATCGTGGAAAGGCGCTGCCGCCTCCACTGAGCATGTATTTGAACCCGCCATCGGAGTTTTGCGACCGCTTCACGTAGCGGATGCAGCCCTCAACCGTCTCCTTGGGCACGAAGATGCCGGCGTTCCGCGCGGCGCGTAGTGCGTTGATCTGGCAGATCGTGACCGAGAGATCGGCGTCGCTGCGGATCGGCTGGTAGCGCCAGCCCCCCTCGCCATTTTGGGTGTCGACGATCAGGCGAACCGCCTTCTCCAGTTTCTCGCGTAGCTCGGGCCGACGTGTCATGCCGTAGGCTTCGGCGAGGAATAACGTGCCGAAACCGTGCGAGTACATCGGTCCATGCGTTGCCGCGTTGGCGACGCAAACGAAACCCGCCGGGCTTGTGTTGTCCATGACATATTGCAGGGCACGCTCGACCTGGATGCCGTACGGACCTCGACCCGGAGTCGATCCCGCGGACATGAACGCCAGCCCGCTAAGGCTGGTGACGGCGATGTTGCCCCGATACGGACCCGAGCCGAACGAACCATCGGCGGCCTGCTGCGTCGACAACCACTTCAGACCACGCTCGACGGCGGCATCGGTGGCCGGAGTCAGCAATTCGAGAGTGCCTTCGGGAACCTCGCCGAGTCGGCCTTCCACAAAGTCGCCGCCCTCTGGGGCCGGCGCGTCCTGGGCCTGTGCCATCGTTGGCAGGCTCGCAATCGACCCTACAGCGATCACCTTGAAAAGCGACGCCCGGATGTTCATCGCGAGTCTCCCCGACCCGAGGTCGATTTCCGGTTGACCGAAATGTAGTAGCGGTCGATCAGCTCCTTGCGAAGCGGCAGCGCGGCCTCGCTGAAGACGTTTTCCATCTCAGCCCGCAGCTCGGGTGGGAGGTGGCCCCATTCGTCCTTGTTCTGAGCCAGAACCTCGCGTGGGGTCGGCCGTCGAGGCGCCTGGGGTTGGGTGCCCATTCCGGTGTTGCCGTCCTGGCCAGGCTTCTCGCCTGGTTTGCCGTTCTGAGCGGTCTGGCGGGGCGGCCCCTGCCCTCGCGACTTCGACGACGCCTTCTTGGCCTGTTCGATGAGCTGATCAAATTCCTTGACGATCTCTTGCTGCTTCTGGCGCACCTGGTCGCCCGTTTCGTTGTCACCTAGCTTTTTCTCGACCTCGCGGATCTTGCGGATCGTCTGGCTCATCGCACCCGACTGGGGGTCCTGGTCGCCCTGCTTTTTGCGGCGAATTCGGCCGGTCAACTCTTCGAGATGCTCGTCGACTTGCTTCTGCTTCTGGTCGAGCGGATCGCGGCGGGCGTCGTCCGGGTTCTCCCCCGCGCCACCTTCCTGTGGAGGCTGTGGAGGCTTCGGCTCACCACCCGCGCCACCGCGCTGGGGATTGGTCGTCTTGGCTTCGTCGCCGGTTTCGCCCAGTTTTTCCAGCAAGGAATCAAGGGCCTCGTCTTCAACCTTGGGCTTGTCGGTTCCGGTTCCACCGGCCCGACCGGGCTTCTTGGGATCGGTGGCGGGCTTCTGCCCTGGCGCATCGGTGGCGGGCTTCGCGGCTGGCGCGGAGTCGGCCTTCGGTTTCGCCGCCTTCGCGTCGTCGCCCGGCGCACCGGCCTTTTCAAGGATACGCTCCAGGGCGTCGTCAGCGGGAATGTCCTGGGAGCGGGCCGGACCATTCAGGCCGACCAGGGCCCCGACCGCGACAAGCCAGGCAAAGCTACGAAGAGTCATCGGTTCTTACTCCTCGCCGTCATCTCGGCGTGGGCGGGTCAGGTCGCGTGCCAGGTCACCAACAGTTCGCTGCTCGTCGCCGAGGCGGACCAGTGCCGCCTCTTGATCATTGGTCAACGGCTTCTGCCGCTCGCGCAGAGTGTCCAGCTCCGCGGTCTGCTCGTTGATCTCCTCCTGGAGCATCTTGAGCATCTTGAGTTGCGCCACGCCAGGGATGCCGTCGCCTCCGCCACCACCACCGCCGCCCTGGCCGCCGCCGCCTTGCTGACCGCCGCCCCCCTGTTGCCCACCCGCGTCGTTCTTGAGCGCATCAAGCAACTGGGTGAAGCGTCGGGTTGCGGTTTGCTGGGCGACCAGCGCTTCGGGGCTGGCCTCGCCCTGGCGGAGCCGTTCGGAGGCTTGCTGCATTGCGTCGGCCGCGCGACGCAGTGTGAGAGCGAACACGGGAGCGGCGTCGAGTGATTCGACGAGGTCGGTCGTCTCGGCGCGGATTGCGTCTTGCGCTCGGCCCAGGCCGATCACGCTCCGTTTTTGAGCGCGGGAGAGTGCGCTTTCGCGGGTCATTTTTTCGTAGGTTTCGGTCTCCTTCACCAGCTCATTCTGACGCTTGCCCAGATTGGCCAGGTCGTCGCGGACGCGGGAAAGCTGCTCCATGGCGAGCTGCTCTTCGGCGTCACGGCGGGTTTGCTCGAGCTCTTCTTGCATCTCTTCGAGCTGGGCGAGGGCTTCGTCCTGCGCCTCCTCCGCGTCGTCGGCCTCGTCCTCTTGCTGGCCCTGGGCGGCCTTGCTCATTCGTTCGGCGACCCGCTGGCCGGTGCGCGCGGCCGCATCGGCCCGTAGTTTTTGGAGCTTCTGAAGCTGCCGGCGCAGCTCTTTCTCAAGCTCTTTCTGCTCCTGGGCCAGCTTTTTCAGCTCCTCGGCCCGGGCCTTCGGGTCTGGGTTCTGGCCGGCTTGCTCGGTTTTCTTGCGATTCTCGGCCTGCTTTTGCTTGAGGTCTTCGAGTTCCTGCTCAGAATTCTTGAGCTCCTTGACCAACCGCGCCAGTTCGTTCTCGCGTCGGTTCTGCAAATTATCCAGTAGCTTCTTGAGATCCTGCTCAATCTCGTTCTGGGCTTCGCGAGCGCGGCCGAGCTGGTTCTGGTCGAGTTGCTTGCCCGCCTCGCTGGCCTTGCCGGCTGTGTTGGTCTTACGGCTTTCGGCCGCCGATTCCTTCAAGGCCGAAGCCGCGAGTGGGTCGGTCGACTCCAGGCCGCGAGCCACCTCATCCAGCTTGTTCTCAAATCGGCGCAGGTTCTCGCCAATCTCGGCCTGACGGGCCCCGGCGTTGCTCAGGTCGGCTTTTTGTTCGGGAGTGAGCTGATCGGGGCTTTTGCCGTCGAGGGCTTGCTCTTCGGCCGTCTTGGCAACCGCCTGGGCTGCCTCGCGTTGTTCCTTGAGCAACTCCTTCGCCTCTTGAACCATGCCGCGATACGTCTCGAATTCGCTCAAACTGTCGAGCATCCGTTGCAATTCGTCGGCAATCGCCGCCTGCTCCACGCCGGCACGCGCCAGTTCGGCCTTTGCCGAGCGATCGTTCGGGTCGGGTGCCGGCGCGGATGCCTTCGGCGCGGCGGTGTCGTTTGGCTGAGGGTTTCCCGCCTGGGACGGCTGTCCGGGTTGAGGCTGGCCCTGAGCCGCGTTCTCGGGTTGCGAGGGATCTGCCTCGGAAGTCGGCTGCTCACCAACGGGAGCGTTTGGCGCTGTCGACGCCTTGGGTTGAGCGTCCCCGGCTTTCGGTTCGCCGCTCGAAGGCCGAGCGTTATCCCCGTTCGGTTCCTCCTGTTCACCCGCCGGCGCGGCATCGGGCGATCTATTGGGTCCGGCGTCCTTTTCATCGAGAGCCGCAACCGCTCGCGCCAGGTTACGCTCGGCCGGCAGGAGGTGATTCTCACGGACCTGATCGATGCCGTCGCGCATCTTCTCCATCTGGTCGCGGGCGTCGGGATTATCGATCTTAAGGTTGGCCTGATCCTGAAGGAATCGGTCGATTTTTTGCTCCAGGCCCTCGACCGGATCGGCCACGCGACCCGAGACCTGGCGCTGCACCGTCTCGGCGTTGCGCACGGCGTCACGCTCCTCGGCCGGTAGCTGGTCAAGCTGATCCAATTCGCGGCGAGCGTCGTCGACGGGCCTCTGGGCCTTGCGCTGCATTTCCAGGATTCGCGCGACTTCCTCGCGGATTGCCCGGCGCTGTTCGTTGAGCTGCTCGACGATCTCCGGCTCCGCCAGGATTCGCAGTTGAAGCTCGCGGCTGCGGCCGATCTTGGGGCCGAGGCGATCATGGTTGTCGGTCGCCGTGGCCTGAATCGTGATCACCATTCCCGGCTTGAGGTCGAGGCCGCTCTCCGCGAGGTTCCATTCGATCTGGGCGACCTGCTCACGGAGTGGTCGGACCTTCGATTGGGGGTCGGTCGAAGGCGGCTGCGCTGTCCACAGATTCAGTGAGGGCTGGGCGACCGGTTCGGAACCCGCCTGAGCGACGCGGACCTCCACCTGCATTTCCGTCAGGCCGAAATCGTCGCTGGCGCGAACCACGATCGGGATGGTCGCCTTGGCGGTAATGTCGCTATTGCCGGTTGGTTGCTCGAACTGGACGCTCGGGGGAGTGTCGGCGATCGCATCAACGGCGAAACGGAGCGCCTCGCGGGAACGCGATGCGAACCCTTCGCGATCCGCCAGGTTGAAGGCGAACGAACCGCTCGACTCCACCGTGAACTGAGCCTCAAGGCTCGTGCCGTCGCCTTGTATCGTCACCTCCGGCTTCGGGATCGATGCCGTTGACGTCGCGGCGGTCACCACGCCTGGGGTGGGCGGCTTGAGGCTGGATGGCGGGGCCGAGGTGGGTGGCAGATCCCAGGGTGCCCGGCCGAGCGGCTCGATCGCCG
>JBGSYY010000117.1:0-7278 GCA_041750675.1 Isosphaeraceae bacterium
ATCGCCGACCCCGGCTCCGCAGGCCAGGCGGCCCAGGCGTGCGATCGCCCAGGCCGTCGTCAGGAACGTTAGCGAGAACCAGAAGAGCAGGGCACCCGATAGCCCGATGACCCGGCTGGTCAGGTCGAGCAGTGTGAGATAGCCGGTGTGCGGGTTGAAGGCATCGAAGGCGCGAACGAACGGATCGGCCGCGTAAATTGTGGCATCCTGGCGATCGACGAGCAGCGGCAGGCGGTATGCCTGATCGCCTTCAAGGGAACGATATCCGTTGAGGCTCAGATAGAGGCCGAACGCGATCAGCACTCCCCAGGCCACGGAGGAATGACGTGGCGGGGTAGCCGAGCCAATTCCGTGCGGAAACGAACGTGGACGCCGAGCGGCGGTGGGGCTTCGTTGGCTTTGGTCGATCAACGCGTCCATGCGTGCGCCGGGAACCGCGAGAAGCTTGGGCGCGACTCGTGCATCCTCCGCACGAATCGAACGACGCCGAGATGGCCGGAAGTGTCCGCTAGGAAGGCGGAAGTGTCAACGCCGGCCGGGCGGGCAAAGCGGCACAGTCAATGACCCCCAGGCTTCAATCCCAGGCGTGACATCTCGCGATCGATGTCGTCGAGGAAGGTCGAAGTTCCCGGCTCGGGCCGGGGCGGGCGGACCTCCATGGGGGCCATCCGCGACGCTGTGCGCAGGCCCTCTTCCCGCTCACGTCCCGGTGGGCTGGGGGTGTTTTCCTTGGCGGTCGACTTGGGAGGATCGACAAGCGGCAGGCCGTCGGCCCTGGGCTTTTCAATCGCCCAGAGGCCATTGTGCGTCACCTGGGCGACGAACGATTGCACGGGAGCGGACTTCCAGATCTGTTCCGCCGGACGGTTCTCGGTCGCCCATGCCAAAACCCGCGAGGCATCTTTCTGGGACTCGACGGCCTCACGACTCGAACCGCCCAGCGGCTCCAGATACACCGGAGCGAACTGGACGATACCGGCCGCCAGAAAGGAAGCCGCCACGGCACCCTTGGCCGCGCCGAGAAGGAAACCCGCGCCCTGGTCGGCCCGGTTCGGTTTGGGTGCGATGGGCAGACTCGACGGCGGGCGACGCTTCATGAGTCGAACCGCCCAGCCTCCCAGGCCCGAAAGGACGATCATCGCCGCCACGACCGCCCCCCACCAGAGCAGCCGATCGAGCAATTCCCCGCCGACCGACGGCAGATATTTCACCGCATAGGGACGCGCGATGTCCCGGAGCTGGCTGGCCGAGTAAACCGCCGCGACGAGCGAGCCAAGGCCCAGGACCTGGCTCAAAAACCCCTTGAACCAACCCCGGACTGCCCAAATCAGGACAAAGACCCCAAGCCCGATGTCCAAGGCCATGATCCTCTCCCCCCACGTTGTCGCGCATGGCTGCCGTATTCAATGTTCGCTTGCCGAGGTCAACCCTTGGATGCACGCTCATGGCAAGCGAACGGATGTTGCGTTTTCTGGTATCGGTCCGCGAGGCGGCCGGCTTGAATCATTTATTCTGGCGTTTCCGAGGTCCGCCAAGCTCCCATTGAACCAAAAAACCCAGCGACCCCGCTGATCCGAGGGGCAGGTTCTGTCGTACCATAAATGCGGCATTGCGCGTCGACTCTCGTAAGCATGCCCGCAAGCAATCATCCATCCGGTTTTCATGCTTTTCCACACCGGGGCACTCCCACCCATGCATTTTCCTCAGAATGACTCGCCGCCTCGTTCTGCTTATGTCCTTCTCTTGTTGTTACTTACGACTCTGAGCGGCTGTGGTGACACGGGGCCTACCCCAGCCGAACCGAAGCCCAGGGATCAGCCTTCCGCCGCGACTGCCGTCAAGCCCGGCGAAGTTCAGACGCCGCTTCGGCCAACGCAGGAACCGAGCATTTTTCGGTTTACCGAGATCGCCGAGCAGGCTGGAGTCGATTTCCGCCATGTTTCGGGGATGACCAAGGAGCGTTATTTCCCCACGGCCAATGGCTCGGGCCTGGCCGTGTTCGACTACGACGGCGATGGCCGCATGGATCTCTATTTCGCCTCGGCCAACAATTTGCCACTTGCCGAGAATCCTGAAGGCCAAAATCGCCTGTTTCGCAATTTGGGCGACAATCAATTTGAGGATGTGACCGAGAAGTCCGGCCTGGGTTTTCGTGGATTTTGCCACGGAGTGATCACGGGAGACCTGGATAACGACGGCGATCAGGATGTATTCCTGGCGACCTACCTCGACAATCGCCTTTATTTGAACAATGGCGACGGCACGTTTCGCGATGTCAGCCGCGCGGCGGGTGTCGCCCGTCCGGCGTTTCATGGCACGCTTGTGGTCTCCGCCGACGCGCCGGAATCGGTGACGATCGACGCCGTTGATGGCCTGCGCTGGCGGATCAACGGCAGTGAGCCCACGGACGATTTGACGGTGCCGATCCGCAAGGGGCAACGGCTCATTTTCCGCCAGGCCGACTCGACCGCCCCTCGTGCTCTCGACTTGCTCGTTGATCCCTCGCGACTGCAAAGTCCCGGTGATCCGGCCAAGACGGAGGCGTGGTTTCGCGAGATCGGCACGGGGGCCACCCGAATCGCCGCCGCTGAGCCGGCGCTGGAAGAGGGAGCGGAGCCTGTGGTTCTGGCCGAGCTGGAGGTGGTCGCTGAGCCGGATGTGCCGGTGCCCTTTCAGTGTGCTCAGCATCGGCCCGCGTGGTCGTCGGGCGGGGCCTGCCTCGACTACGACGGCGACGGCGATCTGGATATGTACGTTAGTAACTATGGCTGGTGGACCGTCGAGCAGCACGGCTCGAAGTTCTGCGGGTCGAGCGACCGCAAGGTGCGGCAATACTGTTCTCCCAAGGAGGTGACGACGGTCAAGCATTTGCTGTATCGCAACGACGGTCTGAGGGACGGCGTGCCCCACTTCACGAACGTTTACGACGAATTTCTGGTGAACAACCAGGGCGAGCCGGTGCCCGGCCGTTCCGACGGGCATGGTTTTGGGGTGGTCACCGCCGATCTGAACCAGGACGGCAGGATCGACATTTACGTCGCCAACGACCAGAACCCGGCCTTCGTATTCCTGAACCAGGGCGGGGGCAAGTTTCTCGACGCCGTGGAGGAGTCGGGCGCGGCGTATGACGAGAAGGGCGCGACGCAATCGGGCATGGGGGTCGACGCCGAGGATATCGACGGCGACGGCCAGCCCGAGCTGTTCAAGACTCACTTCGCCAACGAATACAACACGCTTTATCAAAACCTGGGTCGGGCCACGTTCTACGACCAGACCGCCGCCTATGGCCTGGCGGCCGACGCCATGCCGTGGGTCGGCTGGGGCTGCGTGATGGCCGATTTCGACAGCGACGGCTGGCCCGATGCGTTCGTCACCAATGGCCACGTCGACGACAATTACGACGAACTGGGCGTGAAAAACGTGCCGTATGCCGAGCCACCGCTCCTCTGGCGCAACGTGGCCATGGGTGAGGATACGATCTCCGGGAGCCGGCGGTTCCGAATCGCCACGCGCGACGTCGGGCCCTATTTTGAGGCGTCGCACGTCGGCCGCGGCGTTGCGTACGGCGACCTCGACGACGATGGCGACATCGATCTCGTCGTCAACCACAAGGACGGGCAGGCGGGCATCCTCCGCAACGACACGCCGATGGGCGACAATCGCTGGATTCGCCTGAAGCTCACCGGAACCCAGAGCAATCGAGACGCCATCGGCAGCCAGGTGCAGGTGGTGACTTCGAGCCGCACGATCGTCCGCCAGCGCAAGGGCGGCGTCTCGCTGGAATCCACCAACGACCCGCGTTTGACCATCGGTGTCGGACCCAACGAAACGATCGAAACGCTGATCGTTCGCTGGCCTTCAGGCGTCGAGACGACGCTCAAGAATGTGGCGACGAATCAGCAGCTTGATTTGGTCGAACCGGACGCTCCGCTCGGCGAACCCGCGCCGGCCGCACCCACCCCCTGATCGTCGCCAGCCTTTCTCGTCCGCCAAGTAGTCGCGAGTGTTCCCAATTTTCGCATTCTGCTTCGGAATTCCCGGCTTCGAGGGCTATCTAGGAGGAACTACCTGCGCGAAGCTCTCTCGCTCGCTTGCTAATGTTTGAGGTTTTTTGCGTACACGCAACGATGCACAGGTGATTTGAGGGAGAGTCTCGGCTAGAGTCTCACTTCGGAAAGATAGGGCGTAAAAGTGGTTCTGAGCGATCAGACCACGCCAAGTAAGGAATTTTCATCTCGCCGGGATCTCAACATGACCAGACCTCGACGTGTCCGTTCCGCTGCCCGTCTGCGTCGAACACCGCGGATTGAGGCTCTCGAAACTCGGCCGTTGATGTCCTATCTGCCCGTCGCCCCGGCGGCACGACTGAATACCTACGAGCCGGGGGCGCAACGCTTCCCCCGTGGAGTCGTCGGCCCTGACGGCGTATCGACTCTGGTTTGGCAAGATAGCAGCCTCGACAGCCAGGGCTGGGGCATCTATGCGCGTCGCCTCAATACCTTGGGCGAACCGCTTGCCGCTCAGTTTCGCGTCAACACTCAGTTCGAGGGCGATCAGCACTCGGCCGACATCGGCGCGGACGCGGCAGGGAACTTCGTCGTCGCCTGGGAGGACTCGTTTGCGGTCGGCCAGTATTCCGGGGCCAACAACGTCGTCATCCAGCGGTACGCGGCCGATGGCACGAAGATCGGCACCAACACCTTGCTGACCGATTACGACGGTGCCGGCGGAACCGCCGGAAACCGCGATCCCCGCGTTCTGGTCCAGGCCAACGGCGCATTCACCGTAGCCTGGAATGATGCCTGGCTTCCTGGGATCCGGGGTCGGACATTCAACGCCTCCAGCCAGCAGACCGCATCCTTCGACGTCGTGGTCGAACGCGAAAGCTGGAGCCATACCCTCGATCCCAAACGAATCGCCCAGTCGAGTGATGGCACCATCCTGGTTCCCTGGTTCGAATACCGCGGCGCGGCTGTCCCCGATGTGGGTTATCTCTTCGAGGGCAACGCCTGGGTGCGTCGCCTCGATGCCCAGGGTCGGCCGCTCGGTCCCGATCTGTTGCTCGCCTCGCTCACTGGCCAGGAGGATTACGCACCGGTCAGCAACTTCAATCCGGCCGTCACGCCGCTCCCCGGCGGCGGCTTCGTCGCGACCTGGTACGACGCCTCGGGGTCGTTCCTGGGTCGCCGCTACTCCTCGTCGGGATCGCCCCTGGGAACGCCGCTGACTCTTATTGAAAGCAGCTACGGCGAGGCTTATGGCTTCACCAACTCCGCCCTCGCCGCGGCCGGTCCCGATGGGAACTCCCTGCTCGTCACCTGGGTCAACTCCATCCCTTTCGACTCCGACACCAGCTACCTCCGCTCCGTGCCGCTCGACGGCACCGCGGCCTCGGCCCCCACGCTGCTCGAGGACGCCCAGGGCTATTACCAAACCCCGCTCCAGATCCTGGCCCGAGCCGAGGGGCTGCTCCTGTTCTGGAATGATCAGGGCTCCGTCGGAAACAACGACGGCGACGTCTACACTCAGGCGTTCTCGACGGTGGTCAACCGCGGGATCATCGAGTTCGCCACGGCCACCATTCGCCGATCCGAGATCGAGCCTTACGTCGACGTGCTCGTCACCCGCACCGGCGACACCAGCGGCCCCGCCACGGTCGCTTATCAAACCATTGAAGGAAGCGCCACCAGCTACTGGGATTTCGAGCCGTCGGAAGGAACTCTCCGCTTCGCGATCGGCGAGACCAGCAAGACCATTCGCATCCCCCTTTACGACGACTACGACGTCGAATCCCTCGAAACATTCCAGGTTCGCCTGTCCAGCCCCGTCGGCACGGTCCTCGGTCGGGCGACCACGGAAATTCAGATCGAGGACAACGAGAATGCGGGCGTCGTCCGCTTCGAGCTTGCCTCCGCCAGCGTTTCCGAGAGTCACGGGACCTACGCAATAAAGGTAATCCGCGTCGGCGGCAGCGACGGCGACCTCACCTTCCAGATCCACGAGTCCGGCACAGCCTCGTCACCCGGTGATCTGCAACTCTACATCCAGTCGTTTCCGTTCACGTTCTCCGAGGGAGAGACCGAAAAACTCATCTTCGTCGACATCGTCGACGATCGCCTGGTGGAATCGTCCGAGACCCTTATCGTCAGTCTCTCCTCGGCCAACCCCGCCTTCCTCGGTACGCCCTCATCGTTCGTCCTGACGATTCTTGACAACGACAATGGCGGCGGTGGAGGAGTCGGCGGTGGCGGCGGTGGCGGCGAACCAGAGCCCGTCGTCGCACCCCGTAATGGCAGCCTCCGGCTCCAACGCGGTGCGATCTCAGCCCTCTTCATCGACTTCGATGGTCCACTGAACGCGGCGTCGGCCCGAACTCTCGCGAACTATCAGTGGGTTTCGGCGGGCCGCGATGGCCGCCTCGGAACTCGCGACGACAAGGTCATCCGCCTTCGCTCCGCCACTTACGACGCCCGCACGCGCCGCGTGACCTTGACTCCACGGTCGCGACCCACGCTCGGCAACAACCTCTTCCGGCTGGTCGTCAGAAACCTGGTCGACGCGAATCGAGCGCTCTTCGACGGTGATCGCGACGGTCTGGCCGGTGGAACCCTCACGGCCGAGTTCGATCGGCGCGGCCTTCGACTGCGCTGAGGTCCGCCCACGCCGGCCGCAGCCTGCTTGATCTCACCTCACTCAGCCCGATCCTCCCTGGGCAAGCAGACTGCGTCCCCGCGGCAGATCGCTTATGAATTTAGTCTTACGGTATCCGCTGATTCGGCGAAGCCACGGCTCACTGACTCAGAATCGCAGGGCAACCGCTAGTGTCCCCACGCCCGCGTCACAGGCAGTCAGGGCCACACGACGATATTTTGGCGAGAAGGCACTCATGGTGACCTCCAGGTGGCCACCCAAATTATCCAAAGCATGGTGAGAGCGCTGGACTGTCGTGATAACCGCCCTAGCGTCCTCCGGGCGAGGTGTCTGTCGGCAAGGCCCACCTGGACGCCGCGTAAGACCGCCTCGCACACGCGTCGCACCTGGATTCCGCCTTGTGCCGTGGCCAAGGCCGCCGCAATGGCGATCGGTGTCCCCACAAGGGCCAGCGGCAAGATTCTCGCGTGAGTGAGCTTCCAGATCCCTAGTGTAGTGCTTCACTCTGATGGGTTCTTATCAAGGACCGCCCGCGCGCGGCGTACCTTCTCGAGGATCTTGTCAGTCTGAGCGGTCCACTGCAAGGACTTCGGATCCGCGTTGTGATGCTCGACGAAATCCATGACC
>JBGSYY010000118.1:0-29351 GCA_041750675.1 Isosphaeraceae bacterium
GGGGGCTGCCGCGCATTCGGCCCCGGGCTTCGGCAAGGATCTGAAGGGCGGCGAGGATCGAATTGAGCGGCCATCGCGTGGCGACGGCCTGGAGCCGGTTACGAGCGGAGGGCGGCGCGGCCAGGAGGCTGATTTCGGCTCCGGCGGACAGGACCATGACGTCGCGGAGGAAGTCGAGGAGGCTATTGAGGAGGTCGGAGGGCTGGACTCCCGTGGCGACGGCCTGATCGAGATGAGAGAGTGCGGCGGCGGGGTCGCGGTCGGCAAGGGCGTCGAGGACGTCGAGCACCGATTCGGTCGGAGCGAGACCCAGGGCCTCGTGGACGAGTTGCTCGGTGATGCGGGTGCCGTCGAAGGAGAGAAGTTGCTCCAGGAGTGACTGGGCGTCACGCATCGATCCGGCGGCGCGGCGGGCAATGGTGGCCAGGGCATCGTTTTCGGCGTCGACGTTCTCGCGTCGGCAGATTTCGGCGAGTGCCTCGACCATCGGTTCCGGTCGGATTCCGGCGAAGTCGTAACGTTGACAGCGGGAGAGGACGGTGATCGGAATCTTGTTAGGCTCGGTGGTGGCGAAGAAGAACTTGACGTGCTCGGGCGGTTCCTCAAGAGTTTTCAAGAGCGCGTTGAAGGCTCCGGTGGAGAGCATGTGGACTTCATCGATGTAATAAATCTTGAAGCGTGAGCGGCTGGGTCGGAGGCTGGCGTTCTGGCGTAATTCGCGGACCTGTTCGACGCCGTTGTTACTGGCACCGTCGATCTCGATGACGTCGACATCCTGACCGACGCTGATGGACTGGCAGATATCGCAGACGTTGCAGGGAGTGTCTGTCGGTCCGTCGACGCAATTCAGACACTTGGCGAAGATGCGAGCGATCGAGGTCTTACCGACGCCGCGGGTTCCGCTGAAGAGGTAAGCGTGAGTGACTCGGCCGAAATTGATGGCATTGCGGAGGGCCTGGACGACGTGGTCCTGGCCGATGACGTCGTTGAAGGTCTGGGGTCGGTAGCGTCGGGCGACGACAGTGTAGCGGGAGGCAGAGTCCAACCCGGTGTTGAGTCGCGGAGCGGGGAGCTTTTCGGAGGTGGAGTCGGAAAGAGATTTTGCCAAGGCGGTTCCCTTGCGGCGAGGAAGGCCGCGCGAGAGACGAGGGATGCGGATCGCACGCAGCCGGCGTGACCGCGGCGAATCGGATGCTCCAGTTTAACCGCCCGTCAGGATCTGCAACCATCAATCGGCGTGCGCCGAGCGAACGGGACGGGAAAATCGCGTATGGACTCGAGAAGGGAGCTGGGGGAGCCGGGGAGGAAGTCCCGGGCGCATGTCAACGTTGCTTATGGCTGCTGCGTTCCCGCCCTGACCAGGTTCACACGTTTCCATCGCCCGGGCCCCCCCCGACTCGCCCAGACCCCCGCATGAGGATCGACGCAAAGCCTTGAAAGACAAGGATTTGAAAGAATTAGAGGGTGGCCCGAATAGGATGGGGCCAGCCGTGAGGGAGGTTTGCGGCCCACCACTCCTTCTGTCTTATTATAATTATTATGGGTTAGGCAGGACCTGGCAAGCTGGTGGTCAGTTGTTTAGAGGGGCAGGCATCTCTCCTTGTGATGAAATGGAGGTGTGGATCTTTCCGCTAGGTTCCTTCGGTGTGAAAATAGGTAAGGCTTGCTTGCCTTCGGCTCGGATATGCGACACCTCGATTGAATGGATCGAAAATCATGTCTGTCGGAACGCGTTGGAGGCAGGAGCGAGATCGACGAGGTGGATTGGGAGTGGTCGAAGCGACTCTGGGCAATGGTTTGCGATTGATTGTATTGCCGTTGCCGGCGTCGCCGGTTGTGGTTTGTGATGTGTTTTATCGAGTGGGATCGGTGGATGATCCGGTCGGGGCGACGGGCCTGGCTCATTTCGTCGAGCATATGCTGTTCAAGGCGACGAGCAGGCTGCCGAGGGGTCAGATTGACCGCCTTGTGTTTTTAGCGGGTGGAATGGCGAACGCGGAGACTTCGGAGGATGACACGCATTACTGGAGCGTGTTTCCGGCGGATCGGTGGGAGATCGCGCTCGAGATCGAGGCGGAGCGAATGGGGCACGCGTCGTTTGAAGTGGAGGATGTGGAGGCAGAGCGTCGGGTGATTCGTGAGGAGCGGGCGCGGGATCTGGAGTTGCCTTCGTCTCGTTTGGAACAGACGCATCTGTGTGTCAGCTATCTGACGCATCCGTATCGAAATCCGATTCTGGGCTGGCCGGAGGATGTTGAGGGGATCGGGCCGGAGGCATTGGAGCGGTTTTATCGGCGGCATTATCAGCCGGGTTCGGCGGTGATGGTGCTGGCGGGACCGTTGGATGCTGGGCGAACGATACGGCGTGTCGAGTCGCGGATCGGGCGGTTGGGCTCTGGGTCTCAGGTGCGACGCGTCAATCCGCCGGCGGAGCTTGTGCAGCAGGGCCGCCGGATGTTCCATTTGCGTGAGCCGGGTGAACTCACGCGCGGGCTACTGGGCTGGCACACCGTACCGCGGGGGCATTCGGACGCAGCAGCCTTGGATGTCCTGGCGGATGTTTTGGCGTGCGGGCGCAAGTCGAGGCTATGGGATCGGATTGTCGAGCGTGATCAATCGGCGGGCTGGATCGATGCCTGGCATGATGCGGCGCGGCTGGCGGGAGTGTTCCAGATCCAGGTTGAGGGGTTGCCCAGGACGCGGATTGATCGTCTGGAGGCGTCGATCTTCGATGAGATCATGCGTTTAATGCACATCGGCCCAAGTGAGGGCGAGCTTCGGCGGTCGCAGGCGCGGTTGGAGGCGTCGTGGCGATGGGACCGAGATGATCCGATCGGGCTATCGGCGGCGTTGGGTCATGCGGAATTGTATGGTCACTGGAGCGATTATGCCGAGGAGCATAACGCGGCCCTGGAGGTGACGGCGGCGGATGTGCGTCGTGTGGCGCAACAATACCTGGTGGACGACGGATTGACGCTGGGATGGCTGGGTGCGCGGGTACGACGGCGTGCGCGGACGACGCATTCTCTGCCACCTTTGGTAGCGCGGCTCGCGGCGGAACCGGAGGCAATGGGGGTGACGGAGCCGGCGACCGAGCAGAGCTGGGCGGGTCATGCGGCGGGGGGGCTGGCGGTACGATTGGCGAAGAAGCTGGCGGGAGGGCCGGCGCGATGTGACGATTTTGTGCCGCGTCGGGTTGTGCTGCCGAGCGGCTTGACGATGCTGTCGGAGCGGCGCCCCGGATCGGGAGTTATCGCTCTCGAACTGTATTGCGACGCGGGATGTCTGCGTGAGACGAAGCCGGGATTGGCGAACCTGACATCAAGACTGCGAGAAGAAGGAACGCTGACGCGTTCGCCCGACGATATTGCTGAGGAGATCGAGGATCTGGGTGCACAACTGGAGGTGCATCCTACGGGGCTGACGTTACGTTGTCAGTCCGAGAACCTGGACGAAGTGCTTGAGCTTGCGGCCGATCTTACGTTGCGTCCCTCGTTTCCCGAGGATGCCCTGACATGGGTGCGGGAGAAGGTGAAGGCGGAGCTCAGGGCCGAGCGCGAGGATCCAGCGTTCCGGGCGAGTTTAGCATTTCAGCGATTGGTTTATGGCGCTCACCCTTATGGGCGTGATCATCGCGGTTCGCCGAATGAAATCGCACGGCTGGGGCTTGAGGACATCTTGGCGCATCATCAGCGGTACTTTGCGCCGAATTACGGTGTTCTCACGGTTGTGGGCGATTATGAGCCGTCGCGATTGATGCGGCTGGTGACGAAGCACTTTGGGGGTTGGGAACCCAATTCCAAGCGGTTGCCCAGAGTGCCGCAGCCGGAGCGTTCGCGGGTTCCTCGGCGGCGGCGTATTTCGGCTTCGGGGGAGCAGGTCCACCTGTTCCTGGGGCATCTGGGGATACCGCGCAACCACAGAGACTACCCGGCTTTGGTGATACTTGATCACCTGTTGGGCAGTGGGGCTGGATTGACGAACCACCTAAGCCGGATCTTGCGGGATGAGCTGGGGTTGGCATATGCGGTGAGTGGTGGGATTGCGGAGACTTCGGACCTGGTGCCAGGTGCTCTGAGAGTTTACGTGGGGACCGGGGCGGAGGATGTCGATCGTGCGGTCGCGGCGGCTCGTGGTGTGCTGGAGGCGCTGCATCGGGGTGAGTTTTGCGACGACGAGGTTTCGGAAGTCCAGCAGCATTTAGGCGGCGCGTGGGTGATGGATTACCTATCGATCGCGCAACGGGCGGAGCGCTTGCTGGAAATCCAGCGATGGGGCCTACGGCTCGACGAGCCCGCGCTTTGGCCGGAGCGTCTGCTCTCGGTGACAGCGAAGGACGTGAGGCAGGCAGCGAAACGGCATCTTCATCCGGAGAGCCTGATCGAGCTGCAACATGGGCCGGTGCTACCCAGACGGGGTGGGTCGCGCGCACGCTAAGATCGGACTGTTCAGGAAGTCAGGCGCGCGATCAGCCGCACCGCGTTTTGCTCGATGATCGAGCGTGCGAAAGCGGGTTCTTGGCTTTCGAGGATCGATCGAAGGAGGAGATCAACGCGAGCGAGTTCGGGAGTGAGAGTGGAAGGACTGAGAAAGTCGGTAGCGAGGGCGATACTGGATTTTTTGCTATCGGAGACGGCCATGAGAGTGTCGAGGGCCGACCTCACCTCGGCTGGAGATAGGCCCGTGAACTGAATTGCGATGAGGCCATCGAGATCGGCAATTCGGCTCGATAGCGGAGAGTGGACGATCTCAGGGGGAGCCGCCTTGGCGCGGCTGATGATAGGTACTAGGCGGGCCGGTCGGGCCGGGTCGGCTTCGAGCCAGCTTAGCGTGTCCGCCTGAGCCGTATCGTTGAGATCGGCCAGATCGATCGCGAATATCCGTTTCGTCGCGACCGCGAGATCAAGCAGAGCCGGGATCAGGATCGGCAATGGGTGGTTGGAGGCGGAAAAGACTCGCACACCGCGCTCCGCGAGCCGGTGGAGCTGTTCGTTGTGCTGTGCAAGGGCGGCCGTGAATGCGGGGCCAAGCGAGAGGACCGCCCAGCAGAGGGGTTCCGGTTCGTTGACCTGCCAGCGTTGATAATCCTCGGGGATTGCCAGGATGCGACCAGGGAATTCGGCCAGCGCTCGCGCCAGCCAGGAATCGACGGACCGGGCGGGGGTGGGCGGGGAGTCGTCGAAGAGAAAGGCCGCGCGTGTTGTGGACAGGTAGCCGTCGAGGCGGGAGAGCGTCAGGAGAGGACACGGTTCGCCTGAGTCGGGAGTCTCGCCGCGATACTGAGCCATCCAGTCGATATGGAGATCGATGAGGCGGGGTGGTGTGGTTTGGGTCAAGGAAGTGGCTCCGGTGCGGGGGCTTGAGGGGTGGCGTCGACCAGCCGCCGAACCGTTTGCCGGAGTCCGGACCAGGTCGCCTCGATGTCCAGTTCCTCTCCTGAACGGCGGCCGAGCACGAGGAGTGGTGGAGCGAGTTGGACGGCCAGGGCCATAGGACTTTGAGGGTCGAGCTGGGATTTGAGGAAAGATTGGGGATGAACAAGCAGCAAGTGATTGGTTTGGTCGAGCTCGACAGTCTGTAGCCAGGACGTTCTTCCGAGGGAGCGATCGGGGTTGGCGCGAATTGCGAGAGCGTTGTCGAGTGCGGTTTGGCCCCAGGCGAGCAGAACGTCGTTTTCACGAAGCGCGAGCGAAATGGGCTGGCCGTGGAAATCCCCGAGGGAGATTGCGTGGGTTCGTGCGAATGCGAGGTCGATGTCGGGGGCTTCTTTGTCGGAAAGGAGGCGGAGGGAGAGCATGAGGCGTGGTAGGACGCGGTTGGCGAGGCGGTCCGCAGCGTTCGGGTCGCGTGCGTGGAGGATGAGGATCGCGGAGTTGGGGCGTGTCTTTTCCTTGTCGAGATCGAAGGCGCCCGAGAGACCGAGAAGGCGGGGCCATAGCTCTAGCTCGGTCGAAACGCCGGCGAGCAAGGCGAGAGTGTTGAGGCGTGTGCGCGATGAGGAACTGACGGCGGCTGTTGCCGCGTTCTCTGATTTGGGGAATAGTCCATCGAGGAGGCCGCTGAACAGTTCCAGGTTTCCGTCTCCGGGTGTGAGTGTGACGGAGAAGGCGGCGTCGAAATCGGCTGGGAGGGCAGTGAGCCAGTCGGGGTCGATGCCGCGGGTGATACGGGCATGGGGAAGCTGGGCCACCGCATGAAATTTGAGGGAGTCGTCGTCGAGTGTGCTTATGGCATCGAGACGGTTCACGGATGCGGCGCTCAGGGATTGGCTCAGCCGACGAACGACGGGATTGTCGGAATCCTTGAGAGCCGGCGGATTGACGGAGATTCGGATGCCGGCCGCGGGATCGGAAAGACCAGGAACGGGGCCGGGGTTGGCAGAGGATGCGAGCAGAATGCGCTCGAGGGTGTCGCGGTGATTGGCGAAAACAAGTGTTCCGTCACGAGTCGCGGCGAGTACGGGACTGTTTTCATCCAGGCGGTCGATGGGGGTCGACTCGTCGCCGACGGGCGCTTCGGGGTGGCCGTCGGTGAGCGCGAGTGCGATGGCGAGGTCGGCGAAGGTGCCGTCGTCGTTGTTGACTCGAAGGGACCAGTCGGATTCGCCAGCAGGGGGTCGGATTGCGAGGCGGAAGGTTGCCTGGTGGAGGCGGGCTAGCTCGTTGATCATGCTGGGATTAAGGGCGGCGATGAGGGCTTGCGGGGCTTTACCGAGGATGTCGGACTTGCCGGTGGCTCGACGGTAGGAGGCAAGCAGATCGGCTGGGTTGGCTGCCGAGGTTCCCTCGAAAAACGAAAGAAGCGTGGAGAGCTGACGGTCTGGGTGAAGGGCGACAACTTCCAGGGCAGGCGGAGGTTGCTCGTCGATTGCCAACAGGGAGAGAGCCAGAGTGAAGGACCAGAGGGGGGGCACGGGCGCGCTCCGTGTCGAGAGAGAAGAGGGGGCTGGTCGAGAGGCTAAGGCGGAGTAGGCGAGGGTGTCAAGCGAGGGCGGAGGGTTCAGGCTCTTGCGTCGGTCTGGCCGCTGTGACATATTCCAGCAACTCTTACGATCGGGCCGGACGTTCTCTTTCCAGGCGGTCCGATCGCCGCTTTTTCACCGGCGGCGCGAGGCGTGCGCAGATGACTGATTGGCAAGGTTGGTTGTACGTTGCGGCTGTGTTAATCCCGTTGGGAGCGTTTCTGGTTGAAGCGCTTCTGGGGAGGTGGCTGGGGCGTTTGAACGCGGTTTTGGCGACGGCTGCCATAGGCATGAGCTGCATGCTGAGCCTGATCGGCCTTTTTCTTTTTCTGCCCCATTTTGGTGGGGGGGGAAACGGAGAAGCGCCGGCTGAGGCGGTTGTGGAATCACACGCGGACGAGCATGGGACGGCAGCGACCGCGGCGCATCACGGCGAGGGCGGACACCATGAGGCGTTCGCGTGGCGCGGGAGCGTGACCTGGGCGGAAGTGGGGCGGATGCAGGTTGAGCCGGACACGGCGCTTGAGCGTGACCGATTTTTACCGGCGTTGAGCATACCGCTTGGGATTCACATCGATGGTCTCGCGGTGATCATGTTCGCGATGGTGTCCTTGATCGCGACGTTGATCCACATTTACTCCATGGGGTATATGGCCGACGACCCGCGTTATCCGCGGTTTTTCACGTATCTTTCGCTCTTTTGCTTTTCGATGCTGGGGTTGGTGGCGGCGGCGAATGTGTTCATGGTTTTCCTGTTCTGGGAGTTGGTGGGCATTTGCTCGTACCTGCTGATCGGGTTCTGGTATGAGGACAAGAAAAACTCGGACGCGGCGAACAAAGCGTTTATCGTCAATCGAGTAGGCGATGTGGGGATGCTCGTTGGATTGGGCATCATCTGGTCGGTTTTCGGTACGTTCACGATCGCGGATCTGAACAAGGGACTGGGCGATCCAGGCTTGCGAGATGCCCAGCACCGTCTGACGCGAGAGCGCGCGGAGGATGCGGAGGCGAACGTCACGATCCACCTGACTGAGACTGTGGCGGCCTCGACGGATGCTGGAGTGGAGACATCGAGGACCTTGCCGTATGGCTTGCTGGTGATTGCTGGCCTGGGCATTTTCGCCGGTTGCGTGGGCAAGAGTGCTCAGTTCCCGCTTCATGTCTGGTTACCGGACGCGATGGCAGGGCCGACCCCAGTGTCGGCGTTGATCCACGCGGCGACGATGGTGGCGGCAGGTGTGTACCTCGTGGGACGTTTTTATCCACTCTTCACGCACGAAGTCCTGCTCTACATCGCGTATACGGGCGGGATAACGCTCCTGATCGGGGCGACGGTCGCGATGGTTCAAACCGACTACAAGAAGGTGTTGGCGTATTCGACGGTGAGCCAGTTGGGGTTCATGATGCTTGGGCTGGGTGTGGGCGGCTGGGCGGCGGGGTTGTTCCACTTGATCACACATGCGTTCTTCAAGGCCCTTTTGTTCCTCGGGGCGGGGAGCGTTCACCATTCGGTCCATACGTATGAGATGCCTACGCTGGGCGGTCTACGGTCCAAGATGCCTCGGACAGCGTTGACGATGTTGATCGGGACGCTGGCGATTTCGGGGGTTCCGTTCTTCAGTGGGTTCTATTCGAAGGACGCGATTCTGGCGGCGGCGACGCAATTCACGCGAAATCATCCGACACATATTTTGTTGCTGATTTTGCCGGTGGCGGGCGCGCTGCTGACGGCGTTTTACATGTTTCGAATGTGGTTCCTGATTTTTGACGGCGAGCCCAGGCAGGTGGTCACGGCGGTCCACGAGCCTCATGGGCATTCGGGACCGCACTGGGAGTCTGAGGAGGATGGAGCAGATCACGGTCATGATGCGGTACCCGGTGTCTCTGATCGTGTGGCGCACGCGGCACATGGTCATGCCGCGCCTCACCAGGTGACGGATACGGGAGCGTCGAGCGGGCACGGACATGGGCACGGCGAAGGTCATCATGGGCACCCTGTCGATCATGCGCATGAAAGCCCGCCGATCATGACCGTCCCCTTGATGATCCTGGCATTTTTCGCAGTGGTGATCGGGTATCCGCCGTTGCTCGTACCTCTGTCGGGGACGCCGGTGCTGGAAGGAATGCTGGAGACGGCCGAGCCTTTGCCGGCGATGGAGATTCCCGGAGAGTCGAAGGTCACGGCGGTGTTGATGTCGCTGGTGATCGCCGGGGTAGGGATCGGGCTGGCGGCGTTGTTTTACTCGCGGCGGCGGATTTTCGACCCGGCGGTACCGATGCGGGCGTTTCGGCCGTTGCATACCTTCTTTGCACACAAATGGTATTTTGATGAGCTTTACCAGGTGCTGTTCGTCCAGCCGACACTGGACCTGGCTCGCTGGCTGCGTAGCTTTGACAGCACGGTTGTGGATGGCTTGGTGAACGGCGCGGCGTGGTTGACGCATGGGCTGAGCCGGATCGGCGGCCTGTTTGATCGATACATTGTGGACGGAGCGGTGCATGCGGTCGCCCTGGTGCTGGCGGGACTCGGGGCACTGGCGCGAGTGCTGCAAACCGGGCAAGTGCGGACTTATCTGACGTTGCTGGCCCTGGTGGTTGTGGGGCTGTTCGTGGGGATGTTCGCCTGGGTCCGCTGAGAACGGTTCGAGGTGGGCCGAGGCCCGGCCGATTTGTGAAGACATGAGGAACTCGAGACGCCTTCCTGTACCTTGCCGAGCGAGCTGAGAACGATGAGCGACGACCTGCTGCTGAGCCTGCTCTGGATGATTCCACTGGGTGGATCGTTGCTGGTTCTGGCACTGCCGCGGAACGACCGTCTGGTCAAGATGACGGCCCTGGCGGTGACAGCGATCACGTTCGTGCTGACGATCTGGCTGTTTCAGGCTTATGTGTCGGGAGCGCCTTCGCCGGCGTCGGTCTCGCTCCGTGAACGTGCGGCCTCGAATACGTTGAGCGAATCCGAAACGGGAATCGGTGATTTCGGGGCGTTTGACGCTGCCCAAGACCTGGTCGTTCGGCGTCCCTGGATTCCGTTTTTCAACATCCAGTATTTCCTGGGCGTGGATGGGATCAGCCTGAGTTTGTTGCTGCTGACAGGCTTGATCAGTTTGTTGTCGTGCCTCGCGTCGTGGAACATTGATAAACAGGTGAAGGGTTATTTTTCTCTCTATCTCCTATTGCTCGCGAGCATGATGGGCGTATTCATGGCTCTCGACATGTTTCTGTTCTTCGTCTTCTTCGAGGTGATGCTGCTGCCGATGTATTTCTTGATCGCCATTTGGGGCGGCGACAACCGGGAGTATGCGGCGATCAAGTTTTTGCTTTACACGCTGTTTGGCTCAGCCTTGATTCTGGTCGGAATCTTGCTGCTCTATTTCTGGAACGGCGATGCGGGGGCGACGGTGCGTGGCGCGCCATTTCTGGCTCGCTCGTTTGACGCGGTGCTGGTCGCGGAAGCGGCGAGCACGACGTCGTTCTACGGCGTCTCCGTGCAGACGATCATTTTCGGCCTGTTGTTCGCGGGCTTCCTGGTGAAGCTACCTTCGTTTCCGTTCCACACGTGGTTGCCGGACGCGCATGTGCAGGCTCCCACGCCGATCAGCATGATTCTGGCAGGTGTGTTGCTGAAGATCGGCGGATATGGACTGATTCGGTTGGCCTGGCCGTTGGCGCCGGCGGGGGCATATAACTGGTCATTCTTCGCGGCGGGGTTGGGTGTGTTCAGCATCATCTATGGCGCACTGGCGGCCATGGCACAGACGGATTTCAAGAAGCTGGTCGCCTACAGCTCAGTCAGCCACATGGGATATGTGACGCTGGGGATGGCCGTGATGGGCCTGTTCACCAAGGATGGGGCGGTCGACCCACGCTATTACGCGTACGGCGTCAACGGTGCGCTTTACATGATGCTGGCGCATGGGATCACCTCGGCTGGCATGTTCTTCCTGGTCGGCGTGATTTACGACCGGACGCATACTCGCGACCTGGCGAAGCTCGGTGGCTTGATGAACATTATGCCGGTTTACGGGGCGATTGGTTTATTGATCTTCTTCGGCTCGATGGGCCTGCCGGGTCTGTGCGGGTTCATTGCCGAGGTATTCGTGGTTCTCGCGGCGTTCCACTTCAACCGAGTGCTTGCGGTGCTGGCGGCGTTTGCCGTGATTCTGACGGCCGGGTACATCTTGTGGACGATCCAGCGGGTCTGGCTGGGGCGGAATGAACACTGGAAGGGGCTGCCGGACTTGAATTCGCGGGAATTGTTCATCGCCGCACCACTGGTCGTGCTGACGGTGTTGATGGGAGTGTTTCCGCAGGCGATCCTGGCTTGGGTGAGTCCTTCGGTGGAACAGGTGGTGCAGGATATCGCCAATGCCCCAACGGTGCGGTCGCAGGAGTTGGTAGAAGCGGCCGAGGCGGTCACGGCCACACGAGAGGTTCCCGCACTCGCCCCTGCGGCGTCGATTGGGCTTGTCGACTCGGCGTCATCCCGATAAGTTTCGGCTGTTCCACGCTGACCTGGCTAATCTCAGCTGAATGGATGGATTCGCTCCCGAACGACACCTGGCATTTCCTTTGTGAAATAGCAGGGAGGGAGCTGGGCGAGGCGTGGGGTGGCGGATCGAGAGTCTGTGGGCTTGCACTTGAAGGATCAGGTGGTCCGCACGACCTCGAGGCGCGCCGCGGCCTTGGGAAGCCCGAGTTTCTGCTTGCATGGGGTCGATTGATTCCTGAAGCGAGCAGGCGGGGTGATCGAGATTCCGCGGGTTCGACTGTGAGAGAAGCCAGGGAGGGAGCCATGCGGAACGGGTCAAGGATGGCCGTGTTGGCGTTGTGTCTGGGACTGACACCGCTGGCCGCACGTGGGCAGGAATCGAACGCGGAATCGACCTGGTTGTCCGAGAACCGGGTGAATCTGGTCATGCAGATCAGCGGGTTGGGCGCCGAGGGATGCGAGATTGAAATCCAACCTGGGCATCCCGGTTGCAAGTTCGAGCCGCTGACCCGAAGGATTGAGCGAGTGCCGGTGGGTTCGGTGGTGAAGCTGGATACGATCCCGATCGAAGCACGAAGCACGAGTGCGGATCGAGATTGCTCGTTCGCGATCACGATCCGCGAACCGGGACAGCCACCGCGTACGTTCCGTCGTGGAATTCGTTTGTCGGATAGCGCGGCGAGCGACGAAGCAAAGAAGGCGCAGGTCTTGAGGTGCTATCTGAGCACAGCATCGTTGGCGGCGAGAGACGCCGCGGCGACTCGGGTCCGTTGATGATCAGATGGCCGGATCTGACCATCATCGGTCAAGGATGAAACAAAAGGAGGCCGCCGGGCAAACCCGGCGGCCTCTCGTTTTTTCAATCAATCAGGCCGAAGCCCGACGACGTGTCGAATTATTGGCGATCCAGGTTACCCTTGAGCTGCTGCTTGAGCGACCAGCCGCTGTAGAACTCGCTCGGCTCAACCTCGAGATCGTTCGTGGTGTAGCCAATCGAGCCGGTGCCCGTGTAGAGCGCCGGATCGAAGCCGTTGTTGATAAAGCCGTCCTTGTTGCGGTCGACGAAGTTACGCACACTAATGTCGGCCATCAGGATGTTAGCGCTCTTGTTGGCGACGCCATGCACCGCACCGAAGTCGCGATAGTCCTGGAGAGTGAGGCGGGTCCATGTCTCCCACCAGCCGCCGACGCCACCGTAAGGGGTGCCGGTCGCGAAGGTTGGCGGCGCCATCGTCGAGTTCAGGATCGGGCCGTCGGAGAATGATTCGCCGAGGCGTGAGCCAGTCCGCAATTCTTCGCTGAGGTCGTCACTGAGGACCGCCTCGCGAACGTCTCCCGGGGCAGTGTCACCGAGCAGGGGGACGATGCTTGAGCTAACCGAACCGGACTCGACATCGCGACGGTTCAGCGGGCCGACCGTCGAGAATCGTTCCTTGTTCGAGGGAGCTTGTGGGCACGGGTCGTTACCGGTGTATCGGACAAAGTTACCGTTGGTGTCCAGCTTCACACCACTGCGGACCATAAACCAGCCCGAAGCGTAATTGGTGTTGAATCCCGGCTTGATGATCAGTTCGCGGACGACCGCAGTGCGATCTTCGCCCGCGGGCAGCACGGAGCCGCCGCTAAGGGTGGTGCCCCACGGAGCGACGAAGCTGCCGGTGTAAGCACCCAAGATAAGCCGGGTGGGATTGATCTGACGAGAGCCGTCGGGCAGCACCGCCGGCTGAGTGCCGACGAAGTCGATGCCGCAACCCACAAACCCCGTTGGCGTTCTGCCGAGCAGGTCATTCAACTTCTCGGTGCCGCGAACGTCGTTCGTGGGGCAGAGCATCTTGCCGACCGGAATTCCCTGGTTGACGAGGTCGGCCACCCAGCCCTTCTCGGTGAATGCGCCGTCGCGAAGCCAGTCAGCAGCCCCGGAGCAGAGATAGCCCTTGTTGTTGTCGGCCCAAATGGTCATGCCAACGCCGAACTGACGGAGGTTGTTTTTGCAGGCGGCGTCGCGGGACGCCTCACGGGCGGCGTTGATGGCCGGCAGCAGGATGGCGATGAGGACGCCGATGATCGCAATGACCACCAACATCTCAATCAGGGTGAAACCGCGTCGTTGCTCACGCATCGACTTCATCTGAAGAAACTCCTAGAGAGAGAGACAGAAGATCCGGGGGACCTGGATGTCGGGACATCAAATACCGGATTAGTGCGATCCGAAGGACGGCCGGTCCAACCCGTTCGGCAGCCGTCCAAGGTGGCTCTCTTACACGGGAGAGCCAGGTGAGTCGCCACCCCCCGATGAGTGGTTGCACGATTATGGTGCGGGGTTGCGAAGGATGGTTGACACATTCGTGAAGATGGCGAGAAAGTCTCGAATCGTCACGTTTTCCCTTGAGAATGCGAAAAGATTCTCTGACCCAGAGAATTTGCCGAGCGTGGAGCGGCTCAACGGACTCGCGTGGCCGCGCGGAGCGTGCTGTCGCCGTCGATGAACCAAAGCTGATTTTGGCCTAATTTCCAGAACAGAATGAGATCGAGGCGGGGAGCATTCTCAGGAGAGTTCTCCTTTGAGGATTCGCTTGGGCTGGGAAACTGGAGCACCGAAACGGTGGCAGCAGCGTGGTTGCTTTCTTTCTTAAACAGGATGCTCGTGGTGACGAGGGGAGGACCTAACCGCCAATAGCCGGCACTTGGATTTCGCTTCATGTCGAACCATTTATGAATTTCAGAGCTGCTGGCAGGATCGGTCATCTCGAGAAGGGTTGGAAGATCGTTGCGGGCAAAGGCCTCGACCGCGAAGGTGGCGCGTTCGGGCAAAGGCTCTGGAATCGAGCGGGGATTCGAGCCGATGGATTGCGCGACGAACCAGGTACCTAAGATGAGGACAAAGGTGGTGAGGCAGACCAGGAGCCAGCGGGGGACCCGGCTTAATACCTCGAACGGATCCTTTGCCACGTCGCGTGACTGTGTGAGGTGGCTGGGTTGTACGCGGCTGACGGATTGGGGCCGTCGACCGCGGATACAGGCGCCGGCGCTATCGATGTAGAAAGATGTACGACATTCACCACACTCGTGCTGGGCGTCGAGGTCGCGGATCTTGATGATTTGCTGATGATTGCAGCGCGGGCAGGCGACGGGCAGGTGGCGCATAATGCCCCGCTCAGGATCATGAATTTGGAACTTTGAGCGTCAAAACTCGATTATCGCCGCCGGTCGTGAAGATGGCTTGTGCTTGGTGTTAAGGCGTTGTGAATGCGAGCGAATGTTTGCTCGCTGAGCTCTGGTGCTCAATCGTCGTCATCTTGCTCGGTGTTCTCGTCTTCGTCGGGTACCGGGACAGGAATCGGGATAGGCCGAGGGCGTGCGGGGCTGGTTTCTAGGCGAGTGCTGCCGCCTCGCTGGCCGAGGAGTCGTACATTGCCGGGACCGACGGCTGCCTCAAGGTCGGGGAGGAGGCGATCGTCGTGGCGGAGCCGGAGTGCGGCACCTGCCTTGTAAACGGCGCGGCGTACGCGGCCCACGCCGGTGACTTCGAAGTAAAGCTCGAGATTGCCGGGGTGATGGCGAATGGCGCGCTGGAGTCGTTCGAGTTGTTCGAATTCATGGACGCCCTTGCGAAGGGTGACAACGACACCGCGTGAGAGTTCCGTGGCCGCGCGATCGAGGGGAATGACTTTTGTGACGACCAGTTCGGCAGGCTCGCGAACGCGGTTCATCGTGCCCCGGAGGAAGAGGATCGAGTCGTCGGCGAGGGCGGCCTCGTTCTTGGCGAACTCTTCGGGCCAGAGCATCGCAGCCGTCGATCCGGTCAGATCCTCGAACGTGAACTTGACCATCCGGGTGAGACCCGAGCGACTCTTGGAAACGTTGCGAATATTGAGGCCGCTGATCATGCCGCCGACGGTGGCTTCAACGCGCTCGGGGAGATCGGCGAGTTCTGCGACCTGGTGTGAGGAGAATGCCTCGAGGAGCGAAGCGTGGCGTGTGAGCGGGTGCGAGGACATGTAGAAGCCGAGGGCCTTTTTCTCGTCGGCGAGGCGTTCGGCGTCGGGCTGTTCGGGGAGGTCGGGCAAGGTGATTTCGGCTGTTTCGGTGCCGGGCCCGTCGTGGAGGTCATCGAATAGTCCGCGCTGGCCACGGCGGCGATCTTCTTGTCGCGACTGGCCTTCCTGGAGTACGCGAGGCAAAACCGCGAGTAACTGGTTGCGTCGCGCGCCGAAGGAATCGAAGGCGCCTGCCTTGATCAGCGTTTCGGTGCAGCCCTGGCCGCAGATTTTGGGGGACACGCGTTCGTAAAAATCGAGAATGCTCTGGAAGGGGCCACCTTCGGCTCGTGCCCGGAGGACGTCTTCGAGCGCCTTGATTCCGGCACCTTTGATGGCAGCGAGTCCGAAGAGGATCTTGCCGGGGCCGTCGGGAACGAAACCGGTCTGACTGGAGTTGATGTCGGGTGGGAGTACATCGATGCCCATGTTGCGGCAATCGTCGATATGTTCGACAAAGTACTTGTCGCGCTCGGCACCGTCCATTTCGCTGGAGAGCAGGGCGGCCATGAACTCGGTGGGGAAGTGGGCTTTGAGGTAAGCGGTCTGATAGGCGAGCAGGGCATAGGCGGTGGCGTGGGACTTGTTGAAACCGTAGCCGCCGAAGAACTCGATGAGATCAAAAATTCGCGTGGCCTTCTCGCGCTCCAGGTTGCGCTGCACCGAGCCTTCGACGAATTGCTTGCGGCCCTGGGTGATGACGTCGGCTTTCTTCTTGGAGATGGCTTTGATGGTCGCATAGGCCTGGGATAGGTCGATTCCGCCGAGGCGGTTCAGGATCCGCATGACCTGTTCCTGATAGACCATGACACCATAGGTCTCTTCGAGCACGTCGCGCATGACGGGATGCTCGTAGGAGGGTTGCTCGCGGCCATGCTTACGATTGACGTAAGCGTCGACCATTCCGCCGTTGAGGGGGCCGGGGCGATAGAGGGCGAGCAGCGCGATGATGTCGTAGAAGCGGTCTGGCTTCATTTTGACGAGGAGATCGCGAATGCCCGCGCCATCGAGCTGGAAGACGCCCTTGGCGTCGCCGCGTTGCAGGAGGTCGTAGGTGGCGGGGTCGTCGAGCGGGAGTGTGGTGAGGTCGAGGGGTTTGCCGGTGGATCGCTCGATCAAGCGGACGGCGGCGGCGAGGCTGGTGAGGTTGCGGAGGCCGAGGAAGTCCATTTTGAGTAGGCCGGCTTTTTCGACGTCGCCCATCTCCCACTGGGTGCTGACGACTTCCTTGTCTTTATCCTTATTGGGGATTTTTTGGAGCGGAACGAGGGATTCGAGAGGCTGGTCGGCGATGACGACACCCGCGGCATGGGTGCTGACATTCCTCGCTGTGCCTTCGAGGCTACGGGCGTGACGAAGTAGGCGTTCGATCTCGGGATCCTCGTCCGCAAGGCGGCGGAGTTGTGGCTCCTTTTGCAGGGCTTCGGCGAGGGTGATATTGAGCTTCTGGGGGACGAGCTTGGTGACCTGGTCGACGCGGGCCAGCGGCAAGTTGAGGGCGCGGCCGACATCCTTGAGGGCGGCCTTTGCCCCCATGGTGCCGAAGGTTCCGATCTGGGCGACGTTCGCCGCGCCGTATTTCTGGCGCACGTATTCGATGACCTGGTAACGGCCTTCCTTGCAGAGGTCGATGTCGATATCGGGCGCCTCGTTGCGATTGGGGTCGAGGAAACGCTCGAAAAGGAGATCGTATTTGAGTGGATCGACGTGGCTGATGTAGAGCAGATAGCTGACCAAAGCGCCGCAGGCCGAGCCGCGAGCGGAGTTGGGAATGCCTTGCTCACGCGCAAAACGAACGAAATCCCAGACGATCAAGAAATACGAGGCGAACCCCATGCGGTTGATGACGCCCAGCTCGTGATCGAGGCGTGCCTGGGCCTCCACAGGCGGGGAGTCGCCGTAGCGCTCGAGCATGCCTTGCTCGCACAGGCGGCGCAGTTCGTCCTCGGGGGGCAGGTTGTTGGCTGTTTTGAAGGAGGGGAACTGACGCTTGCCAAGTCCGAGACTGGTGTAGTTCTCCTCGACCATATCGGCGATGCGGGCAGAGGTGGCGAGGGCTTCCTCGTGGCCGGGGAAGGCTTCGTACATCTCGTCGGGGGTGCGGACGTGGAACTGGTCGTTCTCGAACCGCATGCGGTTCGGGTCGTCGATGGTTTTGCCGGTGTTGATGCAGAGCAGGATATCGTGCGGTTCGCTGTCTTCGCGGTTGAGATAGTGCGCATCACTGGTGGCGACCAGGGGCAGGCCCATGCGGGCGGCGACGTCGACGGCGCGCTCCATGCAGTCGCGCTGGATCTGGACACCGTTGTTCTGGATCTCGACGAAGAAATTCTCGGGGCCGAAAACACGTGAATACCAGGCACAAAGGGCTTCGGCCTCGGCCGTTTTGTCGTTCAAGAGGAGGTTTGAGAACTCGGCGGAGGCGCAGCCGGATAGGCAGATCAGTCCCTCGGAGTGGCGTTCGAGAATTTCCTTGTCGATGCGTGGTCGGTAGTAGAAACCTTCGAGGAACGAGGCAGAGGAAAGGCGCATTAGGTTGCGGAAACCGGCGGAATTTCGTGCCAGGAGCGTGAGGTGATAGGCGTATTCGCCGCCGCCGGAGCCGCCACCGGTGGAGCGGTCGGTGCGTCGACCGGGCGCGACGTAGGCCTCGATGCCGAGGATGGGCTTAACACCTGCGACCTTCGCTTCGCGAAGGAATTCGACCGAGCCGTAAAGGTTGCCGTGATCGGTGATCGCCAGGGCGGGCATTCCGGAGTCGCGGACCTTGGCGACGAGTTGGGGGATCTTGCTGGCACCGTCCAGAAGGCTGTAGTGAGTGTGGCAGTGGAGGTGGACGAAGGGACGACTGGGCATGATTCACTCGGATTCCCGCGGACCAAAATCAGGTGGACAGACGAACCCCGATGAGTTTACCAGAGCGCGGTGGGGTCCTCCAGTTGCGGTGCTCGAGAAGCACGCCACATGAGACACGTGGCGCGGGCTGGGCCGAGCGTGCGGGGGAGCCTCCGCAATATGGGGGTCAGGAGTTGATCGCGATCGGACGCCGCTGGCGTCGCGGCGTGCACACGGGTCGACATTGGGGATCAGCGATAAAGTCGAGGTGAGCTGACCGAGGGTGTGTGAACCTCGAAAGCCCGCTCGGCTGCAACAGACCGAGTTGGCTAGCCGCCGAGGGCGACGAGTTCGGGGAGGGGGAGGAGTGTGGGCTCCGCGTCGGACGCAGGCTCCTCGCCCGCCAGGGCCGACTCGAGTCCCTGGACAACGGCTCCGAGTTGGAGGGCGAGCAAGCGGTCAGCAGATTTATGGCCGCGCAACAAGGCGAGAAACGCATCGGTACCGAGGATAACCGCTTTGGGCTTGCAGTGAATGGTGAGAACGTAGCGAGCGTCGGAGTCTTCGAGGTTCTCGAGGACTTTGGGGAGTTCGCGATGAAGCTCGCGGCTACCGATGAAACGAACTGGGGACTGTGACATGAGAGCCCTCGAATGGAGCCGAAAGGCCGAGAATGGCCGTGAGGCAGGGGTGTGATGGGCGCGAGGGCCGATCATCCCTTGCAAGATGTGCTGAACAAGAGATTAACAACCGTGGTCGTGCGCGTCAATCGGATGATGCGAGCCGGTCGGATCGCCCAGCTTATTTGAGTTCGCTTGAAGGATTTTGGGGCGGCGTCGCGGAGTTGGGCGCGGTGGATTGGGGTGTCTCCAGGTCAACCCCGGCGGCGTCGAGACTGGCCCGAGCGAAGGCGACGAGATCGGTGAGATAAGGGTAGCGGCCGAAGTCCTGTAGGACCTGGCGGCGGAGGTTTGTGGCCATCGCGATCTTGCTGTCGGCCTCCTCCTGGGTCAGCGCGTTAGAGGCTTCGTCCTCGGCCCGCGTGGCGCGAGTGAGCAAGGCGGCGACTTCTCTGCGACGCCCCTCGATCTGGTCGATCAGTTCCTTCGCGTGGGAACGGGCAAGCAAGGCCCAGCCGCGATCGTCGGGATTGGCCTCGCGTTCGAGCTGATCAGCCATTTCGTTCCAGCGGATGGCGGCGACGTTATCGAGCAGGCTTTCGATCGCGGCGTCGGCGACTTTGGATGTGCGGAGGTACAGTTCCTCGGTCTCGCTCTTGGATGTGAGAAGGCCGCGGAGCAGCCGCTGGCCTCGATTGCGGGCGCGGGTCAGGCGGATCTGGTCCCGGAGCGCGGTGACCTCAGCGGTGTGCTCGTGGCCTGGAAAGCGGCGGTCCAGCTCGACGAGGTAGCGCGTATCGGCTTCCTCCCACTTAAGTGGATCGGTGGACTGCATCAGCGGCAGGGCCTGGCTGTAAAGTTTTTCGGCGCTCGGGGGCCAGAGTAGAAAGGTCAGTAGTCCTACAACGCCCAGCAGGCCGGCGACCAGCGAGAGGGTGCCGAGGCGAGGAAGTCGCCGGTCGCCGGGTTTGCGTTTCTTCTTGGGTTTTTTCTTGCGAACCGGTGCGGAGCTGGAAGTGGCCTCGAACGAGGGGGGGCTGAAGATTCCGGAAGGGGATGTGCGATTTTCGCTGCGGGCGACGAGGGTGGGGACATTTGGATCGGGAGCGAGGTTGGCCTCGGGGGAGATGTAGGGCGGGCCGAAGACCATCTTGATCGGCTCGCCACGGCGCATTTGCTGGTCGATTTGTTTGAGGTTTTCGGAGACAGCCTGAGCATCCCAGGGCCGGTCGGTAACGGACTTCGCCATCAAAGTGACGACGAGATCGTCAAGGGCGAGTGGGATCTGAGGTGTTTTTTTGCTGGGGCGAGGCGGCGGCGTGTTGAGGTGGGCATTCATCAAAGCGAGCGTGCCGGTGCCGCGAAAAGGCGGCTGGCCAGTGAGCATTTGATAGAGGACGCAGCCGAGGGAGTAGAGGTCGGTTTTGTGAGAGATGTCGCGATGACCGCGGATTTGCTCGGGCGCCATGTAGGCTGCGGTGCCGAGGGTGCGATTGGGTGCGGTGAGGGCGGTGGCGTCGAGGTCCTTGGCGATGCCGAAATCCGTGAGTTTGATCTGGCTTTCGGGGGTGACCATGAGGTTCGAGGGCTTCAGGTCGCGATGGACGACGCCGCGCTCATGTGCGTACTGGAGGGCGTCGCAGACCTGGATGGCGAGTCGAACGACCTCAGGCCAAGGAAGAAGTTCTTCCTTCCGCAGCAAGTCTTCCAGGGTCTGGCCCTCGATGAACTCCATGCCGATGTACGGGGTTTTCTTGGAGCGGCCGTAGGCGAGCAGGCGGACGATGTTGGGATGGCGGAACTGATGGAGGATTTCGGCCTCGCGCTCAAAGCGCTCGCCGGCGTTGCCGCGGCCGAGGTAGCCCCCGAGAATTACCTTCACCGCGGCGGGCTGGTTGGTCTTGAGATAGGTGCCGCGATAGACGACTCCCATGGCACCGGAGCCGATTTCGCTTTCGAGCCGGAAGGAGCCGAGTTGCTGTCCGATCAGGTTGTCATCACTCATGGGTCGGGCACGCTCGCGACCCGAAGCGGGCGCCTCGGTTGATGGATGGGAGGTTTGCAGTGGGTTCGCCGATGGATGAACCATCATAACCGGCGAGACCGATGTCGGACACGACGGCTTGCCTAAAGAAATCAACAGACGCGCATAGCCCCGCCCGGCGCATCCTCCCCTTCGCGGGTGAGGAGGAGTCCGGGTCGGAGGCTCCCACGAGGGGAACCCTCGTTGGAGGCGAGAGCCAAATCGGTAGAGCGCTCGGAGGACGAGCGAGTTGCGTCAACGCGGCATGGAGCAAGAGAGGCCGCCGGCGGCGGGCAGATAGCTGCGTTCGACATAGTCGACGACCATGCGATCGGCGTTGAACCGCCAGCCGAGGCTGCGCATGGCGGCTTTCTGGCGAGCGATCCAGGCGTGGGGAACGCCATTGTCGCCTCGGTCGTAGTAGAGGGGAATAACCTCATTAAACAGGACATCGACGAGATCGCGGTGGTCACGTTCGTCCTGGATGGCTGTCGATGCGTGGGCGCTGCCATGACCGATGGCGAAGCCATTCGCGCCGTCGTAGGCTTCGGCCCACCAGCCGTCAAGGACAGAGAGGTTTAGTCCGCCGTTGAGCAGGACCTTCTGCCCGGACGTGCCACTGGCTTCCTGAGGTCGCCTAGGATTGTTGAGCCAGACATCGACGCCCTGGACCATGTGGCGCGCGACGTTCATGTCGTAATCCTCGACGAAGACGAGGCGTCCGGCGAAGCGCGGGTCACGCGACATCTGGGCGATGTTGTGGATCAGCTCCTTGCCGTAGCGGTCCTCGGGGTGGGCCTTGCCGGCGAAGATGAATTGCACGGGGTGGCCCGTGGAGAGCAATTCGGCGAGTCGCTCGGGGTCGCGGAGGATCAGGTTGGCCCGCTTGTAGGTAGCGAAGCGGCGGGCGAAGCCGATGGTCAAGACATTGAGGTCGAGCACGCGAGAGGCGGTCGCGGCGGCCGCCTCGCCCTCGTCACGTCGCTTGATTTCGCGAAGCAACCGGCGACGGACGAAGTCGATCATCCGCGCTTTAAGGACCTGTCGGGTTTCCCAGAGCTCGCCATCGGGAATGGTTTCGATCTGCTTCCAGGTTTCGGAGTGTCGCTGTCGCGAGGGCCAGTCCGCACCCAGATGTCGATCGTAGAGTTCGCGCATCTGGGGGGCGATCCAGCTTGGCACGTGGACGCCGTTGGTGATGTGGCCGATGGGAACCTCTTCCTCGGTTTTGGTCGGGAAGAGAGGCTGCCACATCCGCCGTGAGACGGATCCATGAAGGGCGCTGACGCCGTTGGCGTGGCGTGAGAGTTTCATGGCGAGCACGGTCATGCAGAACGGCTCGTTGTGGTCGCCGGGGTAGACTCGGCCGAGACCCATGAAGTCGTCGTAGGAGAGGTGAAGAGCTTCGCGGAGCTTGCCCAGGTGAAGTTCGACGAGTTCAGCCGGGAAGCGGTCGTGGCCGGCGGCGACGGGAGTATGCGTTGTAAAGACGCTCATTGCGGCGATGTCGCGAACGGTCTCGCCGAACGAGGCGCCCTCGGCCTCCATCTCGGAGCGGACCATCTCCAGACCGGCGAAGGCGCTGTGGCCCTCATTCATGTGGATGACCGAGGGGTGGTATCCCAGGCTGTGCAAGGCTCGAACGCCGCCGACGCCGAGCAGAAGCTCCTGGCGAATGCGCACCTGAGCGTCGCCGCCGTAGAGGCGGGAGGTCAGAGCGCGGTCGTTCTCGCTGTTCTCGGGTACGTTGGAGTCAAGGAGGTAAAGCGTGGTTCGGCCCACGGCCACGTGCCAGACCCGAGCGTGGAGCGTGCCGGCGTTGGTGTCGATCGTAATCCGCACCGGCTTGCGCTGGGGATCGCGAGCTTCCTCGATCGGTAATAGCTCAGGGTTGGCGGGGAGGTAGTGTTCTTCCTGCCAGCCTTCGTGATCGAGCGTCTGTCGGAAGTAACCGTGGTCGTAGAGCAGACCGACGCCGACAAGGGGAATACCGAGGTCGCTGGCGCTTTTGAGATGGTCGCCGGCGAGGACGCCGAGGCCGCCCGAGTAGATCGGCAGGCTTTCGTGCAGTCCAAATTCCATTGAGAAATAAGCGACCGGGCGGGAGCGGAGCGAGGTGGCGTGGACGGCACCCCACGAGTCGTGATTGCGGAGATAATCCGTGAGTCGGCGAAACGCGGAGTCGACGCGGAAATGGAGCGCGGCCTCGTCGGCGCGGCGGACGAGTTGCTCGGGGGTGATGTTCTTGAGGATCTCGACCGGGTTGTGATCGGTGGCGCGCCACTGAGCGGGATCGAGGTCGCGGAAGATGTTGGTGACGTTAGGTTGCCAGGTCCACCAGAGATTGCGTGCCAGTTCGCGAAGACGTTCAACGAGTTGTTCTTGTCCCGCCATGAAGTAGCCCTTGGCGATGGCCCCGGAGGGCCGAGATAGGGAAAGGGACCGGGTGAGGGTTGAGACGCGTCGCGGTCCCGATCGGCGCTGGGGGCCTGGAGGGACAAGCGGCTACGTTCTTTCGATCGCGGAGTCGTCCGCGACGGGGTCCGTACCGGGGTAGCATAGTATCGGTCCTGTGCGAGCGACGCCAGCAATCCCCACCCCGCCTCTCGCCGCGATTTGATTGATTGATGCAAGCGAACGCTTCGCAAAGGGTTGTGGCGCTGTGGGGCAACCGTTTAGAGTTCTTTTTTCCGCCCGAGTCAAGCCATCGAGGCGAGTTGAGTTGATGATCGAGCGTTATTACGCCGCGTGCTGCCAGACCGACCTTCCCTGCCCGCGAGATCGAACCGAGTTGCCGGAGCGTGTGGGTGGCTTGCTGGGGATGATCGATCGAGCGGTGATTGGCTATCGGCCGTTTTTTGATGTCCGGCTTGTGGTATTTCCTGAGTTCGCCCACGCGGCGCCGGTGTATGAGACATCGGCTGAGCTGCGGGATCGACTCGCGGTGCCGTTGCCTAACGAGCAGACGGATCGCTACGTCGTCAAGGCGCGTGAGCATGGCGTGTACATCCAGACGGGCAGCTTTCTGGAGATCGACGACCGCTGGCCGGAGGTTGTGTTTAACACGACCTGTCTCATTGGTCCTGATGGACTACTCGCAAAGTATCGCAAGGTGAACCCTTGGCTGCCCTGGGAAGTTCATGCCAGCCCGCACGATCTCTTGCCACGGGGGTACGACGAGCCGCTATTTCCCGTTACGGAGACTGAGATCGGCAAGCTCGGGGCGGCGATCTGCTACGACTGGCTGTTTCCAGAGGCGATCCGGGCCTTGGCGTTGGGTGGGGCGGAGGTGTTGATCCGGGTGTCCGCGTATATGGACCCTTGGGGGGCGACGCCTCCGATGGACTGGTGGACTCTGATCAACCGGGCCAGGGCCGTGGAGAATGTGGCGCATGTGGTGGCGTGCAATCAGGGAGCGTCGCTGTCGAACTATCCGCCGTTCTCTTGGCCAGGTGGGAGTATGATCGTCGATTACGACGGTCGGATTCTGACACAGGCCGACCCGGGGCAAGGAGAGAAAATCGTCGTTGGTCCTGTAGACCTCGCGGCGCAGCGCGCGGAGCGGTCGCGACGGCGGGGGCACGATTTGCTGGGGCATATCCGGAGCGAGGCATATCGGGGGCTCTATGAAAGGCCGATTTACGGGGCCGTGGATCGGGGTCAAACTTAAGAAATGAGGCGGGAACGCGAAATTATTTAAGGGGATTACGCCATGAAGCTTCCTGACGATGAGATTGGTGAAGCGACGACGGCGGAGGGGATCGCACAAGTACGCTTGTGGGTGTTTCGCGGCGGCGTGTTGTTGCTGATCGTGGGTGTACTCATGTTCTTTTCGACCTTCGTGATTTTCGCGGTGAACTTTGGAAACTTTGAGAATTTTGAACAGCGTGGGCGATTGATGGCCTTGATGGCCGTGGGCGGAATGTTCTTGATGATCGCGGGGATTGTGAGCGCTGCATTTGCGGGAAGCGGGGTGGCAGGTTTGTTGTGGCGGATGGACCCGCGCGAGGTGCGGAGGCGGCTTTCGACCTGGGCGAAATTGTCGGGTCAGTTGACGGATGAGGCGTTCACGGAGATGAAGACGGTGAGGCAATCCTTGGCGGACCTTGGTGATGGTGACGACTTGGAAAAGACGGAGCAGATCATTCAGGTGCGATGCCGCGGGTGTGGGGCTTTGAATGACGAGCTTTCGAAGTATTGCGGGCAGTGTGGTCAGCCGCTTTAATCGGCGTGGGCGGGTCGGACGACAGCGGGACTCCTGGTGAACTCTAGGCGGTCGGGCAGCGTAGCGTCGGTAGAACGCTTGGTCGCGGCGTGCGTGCGGGCCTATACTGAGCCTCATCTGGGATCTCTCCCCTTCCGCCTCATTGGGGGAGAATTCCGACGTGGAGCGAGAGGAGTGAGCGATGCGTTTCCGCTTGGGTCGCGGTGGGGTTCTAGCCTCGGCATTGGTCAGTATTGCGATGGTGGGATGTGGGCAGGACCCGACGCCTGTGACGCCCGCCGGTTCGGGTGGTGCCTTGCCAACAGTAACGACGCCGTTACCCGAAATGACTGGTAGCCTGCCGAGCGAGCCGACACAACTGTCGGCATTTACTGAGGCGCACAGCCGTGGCCTGGGACACATGGAGCGTTATGAATATGGTCAGGCCGCCGGAGCATTTCGTGAAACAATGAAACTAGCGCCGGAATTATCGGCGGCGAAGATCAACCTGGCGATCGCCCTCCTGAACGATACCGGTACGAAGGCCGAGGAGTCGAAAGCGAGCGGCGGCGAGCCGGTGATGTCCAATTTTGACGAGGCGCTTTCACTCCTCGGCTCCGTGATCGACCGAGAGCCGAAGAACCTGCACGCACGATACTGCCGGGGCTTGATCCTGGAGTATCAAGGCGAGGCGGATCGGGCGCATGCAGACTTCGCCGTGGTGGTGGAGACCGACCCGACCGACGCCAACGGCTGGCTCAAGTATGGCATGACGCTGCCGAACCCGGAGCGGCCAGGGTTTCCAGCGAGCCTCGAATCAGCGGACAAGCTGGTTGATATTTATGAGAAGGCACTTATACGAAATCCCAACCTGGTACTGGCTCTGTTCAAGCTCCAAGAGGCCTACAACTGGGTGGCGGTGACAAAGAAAGACGCTTCGGCACGGGAGAAGCGGCAGGAACTCAACAAACTATGGCTCCAGCTCGACCCCCAAAACTCGCCGACCGCCTCGGGTGACTTCAGCAAGACGGCCTATGGCGAGACGGGCAAGTACGCGCTGGTGGTGGACCCGTTCGGCACGAGACCCGACCGGGCACAGGCCGTTAAGCCTCCTCGCTTCGAGCTGCCGACGCCATTGCGTGTGACACTAACAGAAGGGCATCGATGGGTAGTGTCAGAGGATTTCACGGGCGAGTCTGAGACACTGAAGGCGTTGGGACGGGCGCGTAAACGGTTCGGATCGGCCGTGGCGCATTTCGACGTCGACGGCGACGGCCGACTCGATCTGTTCCTCGCTGCGGCAGTGAAGGGGCCGAACGGAGTACGTGACGCGTTATTGCGGAATCTCGGGGACGGCGCATTCGAGGATGTTTCCGCCCAGTATGGTCTGCCGGACGATCGAGCCAGCTTAGGGGTTGCGGTGGCGGATTTCGACGCGGATCGACGCGAGGATCTGGCGTTGACTGGGTTTGACGGCGTCCGGTTGTATCGCAATCAAGCCCCGGGGCGGCTCGTCGATATCTCGGAATCGTTGGGCGAGACGCGGACGAGTATCGTCGCACCGACGGCTCGGTGGCTTGATCTGGATCAGGACGGCGACCTTGATCTCGTCGTGCTGGCTTATTGCCCGAGTGAGCAGGCGGCGCTCGCGTTTGCCGATGAGTCAACGGTCGACGGAGCGGCGAATCTGGTCTTTCGCAATGATGGAATCCCGCCTCGGATCGAGAACACCACGGCGCAAAATTATGCACCGGCGGCGGTGACGCCCGAGGATATGAATGTCATGCAGGGGCTGTCGATTGTGTTGACACCCTGGGAGCAGGTTTCGGGGCCGATCGGCGACGGAACGCGTCGACATACCGGAATCGCCGCGGCGGATTTCGACGACGATCGTGACCTGGACTTGATCCTCACCGCTGATGGGGCGGCACCGACGTTTGTTCGGAACGATCGTCTGGGCCGGTTCGAATCGCAACCACTTTCCGACCTCGAGTTAGAGGGGCCGGTCAATGGCGGGCTTGTTCTCGATCTTGACAAGGACAGCCGTCCCGACCTGGTGTTGGTACGTCCCGATGGTCGCCTGACCGCGTGGCGCAACGCCGCGAAATCGAGTGATAGAGGCGGCGCAGCAACCTTTGGATTGGAGTCGTGGCCGATCGACGCGAAAACATGGCGAGCGGGTATCGCCGCGGATCTGGATCTCGATAGCTGGACCGATCTCCTGGGTGTGCCGAGGCGGGTCGATCAGACCGCGCCAGCCGCACAATGGTCGCGGAACGAGGGGAGCCGGTTGGCGACGACGACTCTAACAACCGGACCGGATGAGTCCGCGGAGCCGATCGCTATGGACTGGGTCGACCTGGCGGGCGATGCGCTGCCCGATCTCTTGTTGTTACGCGACGGGGTGGGGCCGGTGCTGGCCGTCAATCGCGGAAATGGAAATCACTGGCTGGCGCTTTCGCTTACGGGGCGATGGAAATTTGGGTTTGATTTCATGCGAACCAACCCGCACGGGCTGGGCACGAAAATCTCGTTGCAGGGGACGGGCTTAGAGATTCCCTGGTCGGTAGGCACGCACGCGGCGACGTTGGGGCAGTCGCAAGGTCCATTGGTGTTCGGGCTGGGATCGAGCTCGTCGGTGCCGCTGATCCGGCTACGTTGGCCCGACGGCGTGATGCAGGCGGAGTTGAACGTGGACGCGGATCAGGTGCTTGAACTGGCTGAATACAATCGCAAGACCGGGAGCTGCCCGGTGCTGTTCACTTTTGATGGACGGCGCTATGTCTGCCTGGGGGATTTTCTAGGCGGCGGGGGGCTAGGGTACATGGTGGCGCCGGGTGTGTATGGAACGCCGGATCGCGACGAGGCGATGAGCATACGGGACGACCAGCTGAAGGCTGTCGACGGGCGGCTCAAGCTGGCGATCACCGAGCCGATGGATGAGGTGGCGTATCTCGACCATCTGACGCTGGATGTGATCGACCGTCCGGCGGGTGTCCGAGTTGAACCAGAGGAGCGATTCGCCCCGGGTGGCAATCGGCCCAGCGGCGAGTTATTGGCCTGGCAAGAGGTGATAAGGCCGGTGTTGGCGACGACGCTTGAAGGGCGCGACGTGACGGCGGTTCTGGGCGAGTGGGACCGCGCGACGGTCGACGATTTTCGACGTATGAGGGGCTGGGTGGGCTATACCGAGGAACATGGAATCGTTCTGGACTTTGGCGACCGGCTAACGGGCTTCGGTCCTGAGGAGCGGCTGGTGCTCGGCCTGGCAGGCTGGGTTGAATACCCGTATTCGCAGACGAATTACGCGGCAGCGACGGCGGGATTCTCGTTGCAGCCACCGGTGTTGGAACGTCAGCGACAGGATGGGACGTGGGAGGTGATCGAGCCGGATCCAGGCTATCCGGCGGGACTACCCCGGATGACGACACTGGAATTGACCGGGAAGCTGACGGGGCAATCGTGTGTTTTGCGTCTTCGTACGAACATGGAATGCTACTGGGATCAGGCCTTTGTGGCGGTCGTGGATTCCTCGGCGGAGGTCAGGGTAACGACGCTGGACGTGGCCGAGGCGCGGTTGTCGTACCGTGGGTACACACGCGAGGTATCGCCGGACGGCCGACCGCCATTGATCTATGATTATGACTATGTTGATCCCGCGCCGTTGGCGAGGCTGGGAGGGACGTTGACGAGGTTTGGCGACGTGATGCCGTTGCTCCGGGCGGACGACGACCAGCTCTGCGTGGTCGGCCCCGGGGATCTGGTCGAATTGAGTTTTGACGGGAGAGACCTGCCGCCTGTGCCGGAAGGATGGACGCGAAGCTATGTGTTGCGATCGATCGGCTATTGCAAGGATGCCGATCCGTTCACGGCGGGAAGCGATACCATCGGCCCGTTGCCATGGAAGGGGATGCCAGTGGAATACCCGTTCGGACCCGAGGGCGAGCGGCCCATGGATGAAGAATATGCAGGCTATCTGCGTACCTTCCAGACGCGTTCGGTGACGCGCTAAGCCGATTGGGTGCGTTTTACCAGTCGCTGCCGCAGCGTAGGACTGAGTTTCTTGTCGACGTGAGGCGTGGCGGCGTCGAGCTCCAAGGCTCGGGCAGCGGCGGCGTTACCCTCATCGGTCTTGCGGGCGGCCCAGGAGGCCTCGGCGTATTCGGCGTGAACGGTGGC
>JBGSYY010000119.1:0-6855 GCA_041750675.1 Isosphaeraceae bacterium
ATCAGGGAGCGGGTTCGTCGTTCGGCACCGGAACAGCCCCTCCCGGTCGTTCGACCCACGGCCGCCGCGCCTTGGGCGTCACCGCTGGGCTGGGGACTGCTGGCGATCGCCGCCGCTGTGATTTTGATGTTCGTCTATCGGCCGAAGCCCGATCCGACACCCGCGCTCTCCGTCCCGATCCCTACGCCGCGAGTCGTTTCGACCGAGGAGCTTGTCCAGGCGGAACGTGAAGTCAAGGTCGCGTTCGCCCTGTTTCGCGCTGTCGGTGAGCGGAGCGCGACGCTCGCCACCGAGGAGGTTCTCGAACACGGAGTGCTCGCTCCCGCCAGGAAACTCAGCCTGGCTCTGCTCGACTCGCCCCTTGCACCGAAACGCAACCCCGCGCGCAAGCCCGGAAACCCCTGATCACCCGAGCCGTCCGACCCGTCGTCGCGGCTCACGCAACGGTGGAATCCGCACGCCCCGCACCTCCCTTTTTCTGAGGTATCGCGATGTTTGGAATCCTGACGACTCTCTGCCTCTCCGCCCTGTTCTCCCCGATCGATCCCGGCGTGCTGTTCGCCGGACCGGAGGACCACAAGACGCACGCCGGCTATGTCGACATCGACTGGTCCAAGGCTGTCGGCGACAAGGAACCGACGGTCCAGGTCCTCCTTGAACCGGCGCTTCTGAAGCTGATGGCCGCCGCCGGCAAGGACGTTGATCCCGAGGTCGTGGAACTGGTCAAGGATCTTTCCTTCGTCCGCGTCAATGTCTACGACGACCTGCCCAGCGAGAGCACGAACGCTGCCAAGGCCGTCGAAACCCAGGTCAAAGCACTCACGGCCCAGGGCTGGAGCACGGTCGCCAAGGTGCGGCAAGATGGCGACGCAACCGTCGATGTCCTGATGAAGGTCGATGGCGAGACGATCGTCGGTTTCGCGATCTTCGTGGCCGAATCCGACCAGCTCGTGTTCGTCAACATCGCCGGCAACATGGACCCCGAGACCTTCGGCGCGAAGCTTGGCTCGGTTGTCGTCAAGGTCTCCGGCGGCGAGATTAAGCTCGACGACCTGAGCGGGATCATCAATTCGGTGAAAGGCTCAACCAAGGACGACGGCGGCCTGTAAGCCGTAAGTCGTCGGCTGCCCGCTCCAAGACTCGCGGACCACGCCAGTGCCTTCGTCGGCGAAAACGGCGAAAGCCTGGCGTGGTTCCGTTTGACCGCGTGTGACCCTGCCCCAAGGCACCTCAAAAGAAGGAGGCAATGCAACCACTCCGAAACGCCGCTGGCGGGATTGACTTTGACTCGAAAGTGTGTCAAATTAATTCCGCAAATAAATCTGCTAGAAACCGCGCCTCGGTCGCGCGGGACACTTCACCACTCGAAGCGAGCATTTTGATGCGATCTGGCCTACGACGTCGTCAGGTCTCGCGTGTCGCCCGCCTGGTCTCGCGCCAACCTTCCTTCGAGTCGCTCGAAGGGCGGCACCTGCTGTCGGGTTTGGGCGGACGCCTCCCGGAAACGGTCGTCGCACCTGTGGCGGCTGTCGCCGTGGAGGCGGCCTCGACGAGGGTGCGACCGCTTCTGGTTCGTCGGGCGGATCGACCTGGCCGGTCGAGCGTGCGGGAGAGGAATCTGGTCTACACAGCTCCCGGTGAGCCTGAGCAGCGGCTCGATATCTACGTGCCCCGAGGCGAAGCGCCGGAGGGCGGCTGGCCGGTGGTTTTGGCCATTCACGGCGGCGGCTGGCGACGCTATAGCAAGGAGCAATACGCGGCCCGCGTGGCGAATCCTTTGCTGCGGGCGGGGTTCGCGGTGGTCGCGCCGAATTACAGTCTTTCCGCCCCAGGACGGCCCTCCTGGCCCGTTCCACGCGACCAACTGCGGCAGGCCGTGCGCTGGATTCACACCCAGGCGGATCGTTTCCAGCTCAACGATCAGCAGATCGCCGCGATGGGGGAATCGGCGGGCGGCCACCTGGCGGCCTTGCTGGGCACCGCTCCCGGCGAGCCGGATTCGCGCGTTCAGGCCGTGATCGACTTTTACGGACCCGTTGATCTGGTGAGTCTGCCCGATCAAAGCCCCGAGGCCAAATTCGCCATCAATCAGTTCCTGGGAGGGGCCGCCTTCGACCTTGCCCAGCGTCGCGCCGCCTCGCCCCTCGATCACGTCTCCCCCGACGATCCGCCTGTTTTGATCGTCCAGGGCACGGCCGACACCGTGGTCCCGCGAGCTCAGTCCGACGCCTTCGCCGAGGCCCTGGGCCAGGCCGGCGTGCCCTACCGCTATGTTCTGATTCCGAACGCCCCGCACGGCTTCGCGCTCAATGTGAACGGGCGCAGCCTCATGCCTTCGATCGTGGAGTTTCTCCGCGACGCGTTCGCACGCCCGAACTGATCCGCGAACCAAGTCAGACCGCCGGCGAAATTTAGGTCCAAAACCCGACCGATTGTTCTCGGATCGCCAAACGGGTTTCAGGCCCCTTCGACGCCGGCGCTCGGGCCGTAGAAATGGCTCAGGCGACGGCGCAGCAATTCCGGCTCTAGCTTGGGGTCGTAGCCTCCCTCGCGCTGCTCGATCAAATCGGCCCAGGGCAGTTGACGGGTTTGTTCGTGGAGTTTCTTGACATAGTCTTCAACGCGTCCGATCGGTCGCGCCGGCACGCCGCCGACGATGTCGCCCTCGGCGACGTCCTTGGTCACCACCGAGCCGGCCGCAACGATCGCGTTCGGTCCGATCGTCACGCCCTGCAAAACAATCGCCCCATAGCCGATGAACACGTTGTCCCGGATGTCGATCTTGCCGACGCTGTCGAGCTTCAGGCCATAGGCTCGCCCCAGCAGCGGTGCCGAGGCGTCGTGGCCGATCAGCGTGCAGGTCGACAGAATCGAATTCTTGCCGATCCGGACATACGCGGGATTCGTGACGACGGTCGTGGTCAAAACCACGCTGCCTTCGCCGATCGAATGGAAGCCGCCATGCCTTCTCAGAAATTCGGTGTATTCAACGCCACGAGGATGGCATACCAATTTATAGAGACTAATCGCACGGCCTGTTCGAAACGTGTAAGATCGGACAAGCGATTGGAAAATCTTGTTTATCATGATTTGATAGTGTGAACATTTCGTTTTAATCCGTGGCCCTCCCACGGATCCGGTCGCCAAGAGTTCTCTTCGTGGGAGCCTCGAGTTGGCAACAAGATTTTGCCAGCAAGCTCGCCGCTTCCGCCAGATCAGCACCCGCGAAACATGGGAAACCCGCCGGGCGGCGAGACCACGTTGTCTTGACGCATCCTGTCGATATTTATGCCCTACGCAAGACCCCACCACCGGGACAGGCGTTAAGAAGCGGTCGCGCGCTCGCTCAAGTCCGCGGACTCCGCGCCTGTAGACTCAGCCCGCGTCGCCTGTTCCCCGGCAGGCCTAATCGTCGCTGCTCAGGCACCTTCATAGGCCTGCTTGAGCCAGCCGATCAACTCCTTGTCGACTTCAGCCACGCTCGCCAGCTTGACCCGGTGGCTGACCATGCTGTTGAAGCTCCCCGAAGCCTCCAGCCGCCCGGCAGGCTCCACTCCCTTCAGGTTCAATCCCAGATCGAGACGGGTCGCCGTCGAGGGTTGCACGATCGCGAATTGCTTGGTGCGGCGCAGGCTGACATACGCCTTCTTCGGCGCGGCCTCCACGTCCGCCCCGAAGCCGTTGACGGCCTTGAGGATCGCGTCATAAATCGGTCTCAAGTTCGCCTTCGCCCCGGCGTATTGGGCACCCACGAGATCCTCGCCCGCCTCCACTGCCGACCCGGCGTCGCTGCCCAGCATCTTGTGGGCGACCAAATTGGCGTAGCCGTGAGTCAGCCCATGCTCGGCCTTCAAGTGGCCCACCAATTCGCCATGCTTCGCCTTGCCCGACGCTCGCCCGAGCGCGATCCACTCCTCCAGCGCTCGCCCAGTCTTTTCCTTCAACGTCGCCACCATCGCGGCCGTCTGTTCCTCGGGAGATTTCGCCATGCTCGGCATCACCTTTCTTCGTTTACGATTCTGTGCAAGTGATGAAGTCCGTGTGGCACTGGTGGCTTGCCCACCAATTTTCCTTTCCGCAATGCCAGCGAGTGAACTCGATCAAAGCGGCCAGTTCTCCGACCGCGCCTGTTTCGGCAACACACCCTCCATCGCCCCCATCAGGGCATACTGAATCCGCGTGCCCAGCGGTGGCTTGCCCGTCTCAACGATCGCCTTGAGCAGCGTGACGATCGTGGTTCCGCCGCTCGTCATCGCCTTGTCGGTCTTGGTGCCGACGGGCACGTTTTCCACCGTGAGCGTGAACTCGGTGCCGTTGGTCACCGATTTCAGGTCGTACACAACGAGGCACGGCGGATCGTCCTCGGTGGTAAACCGGAACGTATGGGCATACCGATGGGGCGGATCAAACTCGGTCACCTCGCCGACGACCAGGGCGAACCGCCCGCTCTTCGTCCGCATTTGCACAGGAGCGCCCACACGCAGGCCCGTCGTGTTCAGCCAGGCGTTGTAAAAACAACCCTGGGCCTCGTCGGTCTTGGTGATCTCGTGCCAGACCTTCTCGATCGGACCTCGGATGAAGATCTTGAACACCCGGCGCTCGCGGGCGACCGTTTCAGGCCCCGCGCCGGTCTTGCTCTCGACGCTCGACTTGGGACTCGTCGCCATCGCGTGCCTCGTTCCCTTCAATCGTGTATTTGAGATCCGCCAGCTTGCCGGCCCAGAGGGCGCTATACTCGGTGGCCCAGCGGTCGTAAACCAACTGGATCGGCACCACGTTGAAATACAGCGCCCGCTTCCGCCCCTGCCGCTCCGAGACGACCAACCCCGCCCGCTCCAGCACCTTCAGGTGCTTCAGCCCGGCCACGCGCGTGAATGCAAACTCGCGCGTCAGTTCCTCGACCCCACACCCCGGCCGATCGCGAAGGATGTCCAGCATCCGCCGCCGGTCACGGTGCGCCAGCGCCTGAAACAAGGCATCCATGTCGTCGGGAAGCGAGGTCGTCATGATGGGTAACCAAAAGGTGACATAGCGCAAGGTCGATGTCAAGTGAGCTCATCGTTTTCTTTCAACGACCGCGCGGCCGGGCTGGAGCCAAGCGTACTCCGGCCCAACCACAACCACGCGTCGGTCCCGCGAGCCGCGGGGTACGGCACCTGGACGGATTTTCTGAGACCGCGGATTTCCCCTCGGTCGTTCACGCGGTCCACGGTCGGTCAGCCCATCATGACTTCCAGGAAGGTCGATGAGGGGAAGTGCCCTTCCGATTGCTCCAGACCCTCGGCGTTTCCGGCGGGCTGGTAGTTTGGCAACAGCCGCCGGAGCTGGTCCGGGCATCCGTAGTGGAGCATGCTGAGCGACGCGCGAACCGTGAATCGAGGGTTGCCCGCGAGAAACGCCAGCAGAAGCGCCGTCTCATTGGAAAAGAACAGCTCATCCTTGAGCAGGCCGCGTTGATAGTCGTAAGGGAAGTAGATGTCGTGGAAGTGGACGAGGTGATTCCGTCGGAGTCGCGGAAGTACGTCCATGATCAGGAGATTGACCTCGCTTCCCGGGCCGACCACATGCGTGGAATCCACGAACAGCAAGCCGCCATCCTGAAGGCTTGCGTAAAACTGGGGGTCGAGGTCCTGGGCCCGCTTGTCGATGAGCTGGATTCGATGCTCGGCCGCCGCCTGTTTCAGGAACGAGTTGGGAAACGGCTCGACGCAGATCAGGTCGATGCGTTGACCGGCCTCCTCGGCGGCGTGCAGCATGACGGCGGTCGCGACGCCGCACCCCACCTGGATGACCTGGGGCGGCCTGGTTTGCTGGATGAAGGCGTAGAGAAAGTCCGCCTCGATGGGCCCGTAGCCAGGCCCACCGTTCTCCTCGCAGGCGCGTGTGTGGATGTCGCCGCGTGCGAGCCGTGCGATGCGGTCGGGGGTGCAAAAGGATTCGACAAACTGAAGCTGGCCAACGAGATCGGTTCCGGAAACGCCCTGCATGCTCCGAGGGCGTCGCCAACCGTCGTCACGGCGCAATGCCCGGAAGTCGGGCACCTCGGAATAAAAATGGCGAGGCAGGATGCTGACTCCCACGCGCTGCCCCAGCTCGACCACGGAGCGCAGGCCGCGCTTGCCCAGCGTGCGCAGGGTCCGACCCCGGGGACGGGGCAACGATGGGGGTGACTCGCGGACGCCGGTTGCTCGCGTTTGCGGCGAAGTCTGTGCTTCGCGGCTGAGATCCTGACTCATGGCGGCTCCTCCCTGGTTGGTACGCGGCCTAGCCGAGTACGACGAATTCGAGGTCGGGATGATTCTTGCGGCAGCTTTCCAGCTCGTACGGTCCGTTGAAGAGGATAACGAGCCGGCCGTCGCGATCCTCGACGGTCATGACGGTGCGTGGCAACGAGAGCTTGCTGAGGCTCGCCGGACTTCCCTGGACCCGGCGCGCGAGCTTGGTCTCCATCGGCGTGAGCCGCGTTGCGACCCCATATTCCGACTCGAGCCGGGCCTGAACCACGGCGAACTGGAGCAAGCCGACGGCCGCCAGGATCAGCTCGCGGGCGGTCGACTGGACGTTGATCAGGAGCCGAACAGCACCCTCGTCGACGAGTTGTTTGAGGCCACGGTCGAATTGCTTGCGGCGACGCGTGTCGATGCATTCCAGCCGGGCGAAGCACTCGGGGGAGAACTCGGGCATCGGCTCGTAGCGGACCGGATCGCCGGCGTACAGCGTGTCGCCGAGTCGCAGATCGCCGTTGCTGGTCAACCCGATGATGTCGCCCGGGTAGGCCACGTCGGTGGTCTCGCGGCCCTGGGCGAAGAGTCGATGCGAGCGGGCCAGGCGGAGCTTCGCGCCGCTGCGGGCGAT
>JBGSYY010000120.1:0-19785 GCA_041750675.1 Isosphaeraceae bacterium
CGACCGCCGCCGCGCCGCCGCCCTCTGCGTCAGCCTCCTGGCCGGTGATGAAACCGCCTATGCCCAACTCGAGTTCTCCACCGACGACCCCCAGCCTCGCGCCTTCGCCATCGAATGGCTCGGCCCCGCCGGCATCGCGCCGGAAGCCCTCCTCAACCAGATCAAAAACACGAAGCATCATAGCTCCATCCTCCGCTGCCTCATCCTCGCCCTCGGCCAGGTCCCCGACTCCGCCTGGACCAGTGCGACCCGCGCAACGGCCCGCAAACAGATACTCAACCTCTACGCCACCGATCCCGACGCCGCCGTCCACGCCGCTAGCAAGTGGCTGCTCCTGCAATGGTTTCGCTTGCCGAAGGAACGAACTCCGCCCGAGTGGCAACCTCTCAAGGACGAGCTTGTCGCCACCGACAAAGCACTCGCCCAACCCGGTGCCTGCGACGGCTTCCAGTGGCGGATCGGCCCCCTCGGCCTCACCCTCGTCCGCCTCACCATCCCCGCCGCCAAGGATCGCCCCGCCTACGAAATCGAAATGTCCGACTGCGAGATTACCGTCGCTCAGTTCCGCGCTTTCAACCCAAACGTCCAGTTCGCCGTTGAAATCAGTCCAACGACCGATTGCCCGATTAACTTCGTCGACGAATTCGAGATGGCTCGATACTGCAACAATGTCAGCCGCGTCGCCGATCTTCCCGAACGGGAGTTTGCCTATCAGGAAGCACCACACCAACCCGACGATCCGCTCGTCAACCGCGACGGTTGGCGTGAATCTCCCTCGTTCCGCCTGCCGACATCCGACGAGTTTCTCCATGCGTACTCCGGACAGGGCTCCACACGACAATTCTTTGGAGACGCTTCGGAGTTACTCGACGTCTATGCCGTCACCAACAACCGACAACACGTTGCGGCTCCTGTTGCGAGCCGCAAACCCAACGACCTGGGCTTCTTCGATCTGCTCGGCAATCTGTCCGAAACCGCCGAGTTGGACGTCCACTCCTACACACCCAAGAACAAGGTATGTCTGGGCTACTCCGTCCAGAATCCGACCCCCCTCGTCATGGCCGACCCGTCACCGCTGTTCTGGTCCCTGTGCGGAAACCACAACCCTCTAAATACATTCCGAGTCGTTCGCACGATCGCCATGCCGGCGACACCTTGAGCTGATCGATTTCGATACGTCCCCCACTTCCCCTACTAGCCGAGGAGCCAGCATGTCGGACACCCCCAGCGCCTCCAAATCGGACAAGCCCATTCAACGAGACGTGCTCGAGATCCATTACTGCATCTACTACTACGACGTGGCCACCGGCCTCATCACCCTCGACTCAGACTGCCCGAAAGGCTCGGGTCACTGTCCACCACGACTGGGCTCTCAAGTCACTGTCCCAGGTCAGGGACCGGCGAACCTGCCCTGTTCTAAGGGATACCCGTCCGCACCACAAACGCTGCACATCCACTTCAGCTCAACCACGAGCATCCTCTATATGTACGAACGGAGATTCGAGGGTGGCTTCTGCTATCCCGGCCAGCTACGCTTCGCGCCTCCGACCGGAAACTACCCCCATACGAATCTCGACACCTTTCCGAGCATGGGCCCGCCTCTCTCCTATCCCTTACCGACTCAACCCGACGACCCCTATTACGTCGCTCTTGCCACCGTATCCTACGTCGAGCGCCCCTCAAGCGTGGATCCGAAAATCCTCGCACCATTCATCCGAATGGAGATCCGTTGCGACAAAACGGCCCCGCATCAACCCGCGCACGTCATTCCAGCCCAGCGGAACTCTACGGAATTCTAAAGCGACAAGCCCGCTACGCAGCGATTCAAGGTTCGTGAGATAAACTTGCCGACGCATCCGCAAACGCAATGGGTGCCATGCTAACGTCTTTGTGAACATGCCCGCATCAGCCCCAAGTTGCACATGTAATTCCGTGTCACCCCCCCCCGCGATTAAAGCGAGGAAATCGATGCCCGAGTATTGCATCTACAAGTACGACGTCGCAACAGGTGAAATCCATCTGGTCGCCAACTGTTCAAGTGGGTACTGCCATCAGATCAACGCGACGGGAAACACGAGTTCCTCACAGCCGATTCCAGGCACCCCGTGCGCAGCCCAATGGCCGACGACCCCCCGCAGGTTCCAGATCCATTTCAAGCCCCCCACCATGGGCAACCCCGACCACAAGGTCCTCTATTTTTACGAACGCAAGCGTGAAGACGCCATCTGCTACCACGGCCAGATCATCGAGAAGTTCATGAACGCGTCCGGGGGCATCGACTACAACCTGGATGCACTCGCTTCGGGCGGGAGCATCATCTTCGAATCACGCATCACGTCCCTCGACTCGCGCGTCGACGGCTCCACATCCGACCAGCCTCAAGCGTTCGATCCCGACTGGCTCATCCGGTTCGAGAACTCGCTCCAGCCGTTCGTCGAAATCAAGATTCGTTGTGATATGACGGCGTCTCCGTCGAGTTCGAGCTATCCAGACCAGAAGCCATCCAACGTCTGAGAATCGCCCGACTCCGGTCTCGTCGTCCCGAATCATCAGTCTGCAGTTCCCAACAATCGAAGCCGGGCAAGCCATCCCCCAACAGGGACGCCCGCCCGGCCCCGCGACACGGCACCGACAACACCAGACGTTCTCGCGGCACGTAACACGCCCCGATCGACCGGTGCGCCGTCCCCGCGGTCGCTCGAGACCGGCGCGGCGATACCCCGGCTGTCTCCAGTCCACAACATCACATCATCGGTTCCGCAGCCCAAACGCGCGCGCGCCTCCCGGCCCGAAGGCCGAGATATAGCTCGCCAGAATGCCCTGCGGCTCACCGTTCGGATTCGTGTGGAACGGATTGCCGCGCGCCGATTGCGCCAGCACCTCACGCCGGATCTGCTCGATCGCCGCGCGAACATCGCGTACGCTCGTCAGTCCGCCCGACGAGCTGACCGCGTCATCCAGTAGGCTCGCCACCGACTGGCCGTAGTCATTGGTCGTCGAGGTCAGGGCCGTCCGTTCCGAAAGGCCCACGCCGCCCGTCACGGACGGGTGCCGCCCCATCCCATACGGAATCATGCTCTCGGCCTTCATCATGATCCGATCGATCTTCCCGAGCAGGCCCTTCGAGTACCCGCTCGCTCCCGTCGCGTTCACGCTGCCCAGCAGCACGTCCAGCTTGTTGAAGTCGCCTCCCGTGCGCTGGAACGCGCGGGCGTACTCATTGGCGAACGCCTTCAGCGTACGATCAATCGAATGCATGACCTTCTCGTACGTCCGGCTGGTCAACACCTCGTTGCCACTGTAGTTCAACGTCACCGCCGGACCCACGGCCGCCGGAAACTTGAAGCTGCTCAACACCACCCGGCTCTCCAGCGAGGAAACCGCCGGCTGGAACTCGCGCGTCCGCCGCGCCTTCGTTCGACCAAACATTCTCTGACTCCTTCGTCGGTGAAAGGATGCGAAACACGGTGAAACTCCGGGACACCCGTCTCAAGCCCAGCGCATAAGGCGTCCTTCGCCGGATTGCCCGATCGCCGTAAGGCTGCGATCGAACCCGGTTCGCCACCCCGCGCCGTCAGGCCTACCGCGACGCAGACCCGCGCAAACGCGCCATCTTCCCTTCATGAAGATGGCATGCGTTCATGACGCTCGACACGATTAGACCAGACAAGCCCATCCGTCGGTTCCGTGCGACCACATCGCCAACCGATGTTCTCGTCCCCGTCCAAACTATCAAGACGCCAACCCGCACAAATCCGAACGACATTTTCAAGATTTGTTCGTATCCACGACCACCTACCCTCGCCCCCGGGCAACCTTCCCCTGCACCCCCCGCATCACCTCCGGCGCCGACAGCCCAAACGAGATCAACGTCTGCATCATCTCGTTCACGTCCCAGTCCAGCTCCACCACGTCTTCCTCGGGCACGGTCAGGATCATCCCCGCCGTCGGCAGCGGCGCGTACGGCAAATAGACGACCAGATAGGTCCGCCCCGTAACCTCATCCCGCGTCGTCCGTGTCACAAACGCCGGCGCCATCACCTCCCGACTCGGAAACGGAATCAACACCACGCGCTTGAACTTCTCACCCGGCTTCGGCTGGTTCAACGATGCGAACACATTGCGCACCGCCTTGTAAATCACCGTCACGATCGGCACCCGCAAAATCAGCCACTCAAACGCCCGATACAACCGCGTCCGACCGAAATATCCCAGAAAATACAGAAAGACCAGCACCAAGACCAACGCCGCCAATGGCGATACAAACTGACGCCACCACCCCGGCAGCGACTCCAGATCCTCCGCCCGCATCAAGCTCCGCACCAACCACGCCACGGGATCGAGCACAATCGCCTGAATCGTCGAAACCAGCCAGTGAACAATCCACAACGTGATCGCCAACGGCAAGGCGAACACCAGCCCGCTGATAATCCGCCGACGGATCGCCATGAACCAGGGAAACCGCGTCGGTGGCTTCGCCGGCTCGTCCATCGAATCCGCTTCCAGCTCGATCTTCGTCACTCGCTCATCCATCGTCGGCAGCTCTCCTCAGAACGCCAACTTCCATAGCGCTTCGCCAAAGCCTACCCTTACCCCCCAAATCCGGCAAACCCGATCGCCTGCTCCAAGCGCTTGACACCCCCCACCACCCACCGTACAACCGCGCCCAACCCTCGCTGGCTACGAAGACCCTCGATCGATCTGAGGACAGGCTTCGAGACTTCGAGGTGCCATCGCCCCATTCCGTTCGACGAGGCCCTCCACTCATGCCCCTCGATCCACCCGCGAACAACCCCCCCCGCGACTCCGCACTCGTCCGCGGCCTCGGCCCGCTCGACGCCGCCATGATCGTCGTCGGCTCCATGATCGGCTCCGGCATCTTCCTCACCTCCGCCGAATCCGCCCGCCTCGTCGGCTCACCAGGATGGCTGCTCGCCGCCTGGGCCTTGGCCGGCCTGCTCACCATCACAGGCGCTCTCTGCTGCTCCGAACTCTCCGCCATGATGCCCCGCGCCGGCGGCCAGTATGTCTTCCTCCGCGAAGCCTTCGGCTCGCCCGTCGCCTTCCTCTTCGGCTGGGCCTTGTTCCTCGTCGTCCAGACCGGAACCATCGCCGCCGTCGCCGTCGCCTTCGCCAAGTTCCTCGGCGTCTTCCTACCGTCCGTCGCCGCCGGCAACTTTCTGATCGGACCCTTCCCGCTCGCCCCCGGCTACGCAATTAGCCTCTCCACCCAGCAACTCGTCGCCGTCGCCGTCATACTCAGCCTCACCGCCATCAACACCCGCGGGCTTGAAACAGGCAAGTGGATTCAAAACGTATTCACATGTACAAAAACTGCTGCACTCTTCGGCCTTATTGCGATTGGTCTCACCCTCGGCGTCAACAAGAACGCCGCCGCCTTCACCTCCGACTGGTGGAACCCCACCGCCAACGGTTGGTCCGTCGCCATCGCCGAACCCGGCCTCGCCGCCACAGGTGTCCTCGCGCTCTTGATGCTCGTCGGCAAGGCGATGATCGGACCCCTCTTCTCCCAAACCGCCTGGAACAACGTCACCTTCACCGGAGGCGAGGTCCGCGACCCCGCCCGCAACCTCCCCCGCGCCCTCCTTCTCGGCTGCTCCATTGTGGTTGCCCTCTACCTCCTCGCTAACGTCGCCTACGTCGTGACACTCTCGCTTTCCGAGATCCAGAACGCCGACCAGGGCCGCGTCGGCACCGCCATCATGGCCAAGATCCTCGGGCCCTGGGGCGTCAGCCTCATGGCCGCCTTGATCCTCATCTCCACCTTCGGATGCGTGAACGGCCTCGTCCTCGCCGGCGCCCGGGTTTACTACGCCATGGCCCGCGACAACCTCTTCTTCTCCCGCGCCGCCTCGGTCAACAAGAATCACGTCCCCGCCGCCGCCCTCATCGCCCAGGGCATCTGGGCCTCCCTGCTTGCACTGCCCCTCACCGTCACCGCCGATGGCACGTATGGAAACGTCTACAACCAACTTCTCGAATACATCGTCCCCGCCGATCTCAGCTTCTACGCGCTCATGGTCGCCGCCGTCATCATCCTCCGCATCCGCCGCCCCGACGCCGACCGTCCCTTCCGCACCCCCTTCCACCCACTCCCCGCCCTGATTTATCTCACCCTCTCCGTCCTGCTCATCGCCGACCTCATCTACCTCACCCCACGCACCTGCGGCATCGGTGCGCTCATCGTCCTCGCCGGCCTCCCCGTCTACCTGCTCTGGTCCCGAATCAAAAAGTAGGGTGGGCACCGCCCACCTACTCAAAAGGTAGGGTGGGCACCGCCCACCTCTTCTCGCTAGCCCCCCGCCGTCGCATCCTTCGACACCGCCGCCTCGCCTTCCAACCACGCGCGAATCTCCCCTTCTAGCACTTTTACGAGCTCCGGGAACTCCGCGCGCCGATCAATCCGTTCCCTCGGATCACTCACCACATCAAACAACTCCGACCGCCCCCCTCGCGTGATCACCAGCTTCCACTTCCCACGCATCGCCGCCACCTGGTCGAATCCCTCGCTCCGCCACTCCCAAAACAACGTCCGATCCGCCAGCGAGCTCCAATCTCCATTCTCAAAAAGAGGCACCAAGCTCCTCCCATCCAGGCCCGCCCCCGGCTCACCGCCAGCCAGTTCCAGCAACGTCGGATAAATATCCGTCATATGCACCGGCTCGCGCACAACTTGCCCGCCCGCTAGCTCCCCAGGCCACCACGCCAGCGCCGGCACACGGATTCCCCCCTCCCATAGCGTCCGCTTCTGCCCCCGAAACGGCGCGTTGCTGTCATGAAACGCGCTCGCCCCCTTGTTCCCCTCCTCAAACGATGCCCCATGATCGCTCGTCACGATCACCAGTGTATTGCCTGCCAGACCCAGTCGTTCCAGCGCATCGGCCACCTGTCCCACATGCCGGTCAAACCGCGTCATCATCGCCGCATACGCCGCGTTCCGCGGATCGCCTGAATCCTTCTCGGCGAACTTCCCAAGGTGCCGTTCCAACTCATCGGCCGGCGCTTCCACATGGAAATGCCCCGAGATCAACGGCAAATACAAAAAGAACGGCTCACCATCCCGCTTCTTCCGCTCCAAATACTCCAGCCCCTTCTCCACAAACAAATCATCGGCGTACCCCGTCACCGGAACCATCGCCCGACCATCCCAAAGTTCCTTGGGAAATTTCTCCCACGCATGCCGCGCATCCGTGAATCCGAAAAACTCGTCAAATCCTTGATCCATCGGATGTACATAAGCGGACTCTGCTCCGCGAGGCCGACCGTGATGCCACTTCCCAAACAACGCCGTCGAATACCCCCGCGCCTTCAACGCCTCGGCGATCGTCACCTCGTTCGACGGCAAGTCCGCGTCATTCCGGCTCACCCCGTTGTGAATTGTGTACCGCCCAGTCAGCAGCACCGCCCGACTCGGCGCGCACACCACCGCCCCCGTGTAAAACCGCTCGAACTTCACCCCCTTCGCCGACAGTTCATCAAGCCTCGGCGTCTCCCACGTCGTCCGCCCATTGAACCCGAAATCTCCCCAACCCACATCATCGCTCAGAATCACCACGAAGTTCGGCCGCTTCTCCTGCACCGCCAAACCCACTCGCCCCACCATCCCCAACACCACAACAACCCAAAAGAGCCGCATCATGACGAACCACCTCCCAGTCCCATGTAAACCAGTGAACGTAGACGGCAGCATAAACACGATCCCCGCGTCGCGACACCCGCCATCACCCCCCAGATTGCCTCTCCGCCCCCGCGCCGCTACATTGGCCCACATCTCGAACCCGCGCTGATCGCACTGACCAACCCTGTGCTCATCGCTCTTTCTCAGTGACTCGGGTGCCACTGGCTCCGCCAGTTCCGAAGGCACTGAAGCCCTCCGGCGAGTGTAGATTCGAGCGATCTTCGGCGGGTCCGATCCACTCTTCACTCTCTCCCTAAGGCCATTTGGAGTCTCCGCGCATGGGCGCCCCGACGTTCCTTCAAAACACCCCCAAGGTCGCTCTCATCGGCGGTGGCTTTATCGGCCCCGTCCATGCCGAGGCCCTCCGCCGCATCGGCGTCCCTGTCATCGGCATCCTCGAGATCAACGCCGAGACCGGCCGCCGCACTGCCGACCGCCTCGGCATCCCCAAGGTCTACGCCAGCCTCGACGAACTCCTCGCCGATTCCGACGTTGGCTCCGTCCACATCGCCTCGCCCAACCCTGCCCACTACGACCAAGCCAAGCACGTCCTCGCCTCCGGCCGCCACGTCCTCTGCGAAAAGCCGCTCGCCGTCACCTCAAAGGAAACCGCCGAGCTGGCCGCCCTCGCCGCCCAGAACCCCAAGCTCGCTGCCGGCGTCAACTACAACATCCGCTTCTACCCCCTCTGCCACGAAATGCGCTCCAGGGTCCAGAGAAACGACATCGGCAAGCTCCTCTCCGTCACCGGCTCCTACACCCAGGACTGGCTCCTCCAGGTCACGGACTACAACTGGCGCGTCGAACCCGACGGCGCCACCAACCTCCGCGCTGTCGCCGACGTCGGCACCCACTGGATGGACCTCGCCCAGTTCGTCACCGGCCTGAAGATCGAGCGTGTCATGGCCGATCTCGCCACCTTCCATCCCGAGCGCCGGAAACCAATCGGCGGCTCCGAAACCTTCACCGGCTCCGCCGCCTCCGCCCGACCCACTGAACCGGTCAAAATCGTCACCGAAGATTATGGCGCGATACTCATGCGCTTCGCCCACGACGTCCGTGGTGTCTACCACGTCACCCAGTGCCAGGCCGGTCGCAAAAACCGCCTCGCCCTCGAAATCAGCGGCACCGAAGGCTCGCTCGTCTGGGATAGCCAGGAGCCGAACTCCCTCTGGATCGGCCGCCGCGGCCGCTCCAGCGAACTCTTCGAGCGCGACCCCGGCCTCATGGCCCCGGAAGCCGGCGATATCTCCCACTACCCTGGCGGCCACGCCGAAGGCTTCCCCGACGCCTTCAAGCAGCTCGCCCTCGCCTTCTACGGCTGGATCGCCAACGGCTCCAAAGGCCCCGCCCCCTTCCCCACCTTCGCCGACGGCCACCGCGAAGTCCAACTCTGCGAAGCCATCGCCCAGAGCGGCAAATCCGAGAAATGGGAGCAAGTCGCCCACTAGGCCGCACCACGAGGGGTGGGCACCACCCACCCCGCGTCCCCACCAACCACCGAGTCGGTCTTTCCTGCGCGATCGAATCCGTTCGCGCGAGCCGCATCTGTTCCACGGCCACGACACCGAATCGTTGATTCGGCGATTCCTGCGACACGAGAGCCTCCTATGACACGCACCATTCCACTCGCCATCGTCGTCGGATCGGTCCTGCTCGGAACGCAGGCGAGAGGTCAAGCCGACCCCCCACCACGCCCAAACCCCGATTCGCAATATCGACTGGGGCCGGATTCGATGCCCCAGGAAGGCGTCCCCAAGGGCGAAATCCGCGGGCCTTTCACCCTGCCAAGTGAAGTCTATCCCGGCACCCAGCACACCTACTGGGTCTACGTCCCCGCGCAGTACGACCCGGCCATCCCGGCGGCCCTCATGGTCTTTCAGGACGGGCAGGCATTCAAGGATGAAAACGGCGACATGCGCGCACAGAATGTGATGGACAACCTGATCTACCGCCGCGAGATCCCGGTCATGATCAGCGTCTTCATCAACCCCGGACGCCGCCCCGACCAGCCCGAGCCAACACCCCGCGACTGGGGCGACCGCAACACCAATAGACCCACTGAGTATAACTCGCTCGATGACAAATATGCTCGCGTGATCACCGAAGAACTTCTGCCTGCCCTGGCCAAGGACTACAACATCTCCGACGACCCCGAGATGCGCGGCATCGGCGGCTCCAGCTCCGGCGCCATCGCCGCGTTCACCGTCGCCTGGGAACGCCCCGACCACTTCCGCAAGGTCCTCAGCAACGTCGGCAGCTTCGTCAACCTGCGCGGCGGCCACGTCTATCCGGAGAAGATCCGCGAGACCGAAAAAAAGCCGATCCGCGTCTATCTTTGCGACGGCCGCAACGACAATCGCGGCCTGCGCCGCAACGGCGAGTACGACGAGACGCGCGACTGGTTCCTGCAAAACGTGCGGCTGATGAAGGCCCTCACGGAAAAGGGCTACGACGTGAACTACACCTGGGGCATGAACAACCACGGCCAGAAGTTCGGCGGAGCCATCTTGCCCGATATGATGCGCTGGCTCTGGCGCGACGGACCAGTCTCGACCGACCCCAAGGACGAGGTGGAGCGCTCATTCCGGCCGCCCGTGCAGCCGGTTGCGGACACGAAGTGACTCTCCGAGGAATTTCTCAATTCCAGATCGGATGATCGGAAGCCGACCCGATCGACGCCTGTCTCATCGCCGCATCCACCGCTCCAGACTTGGCTCGGTCCTCGTAATCAGGTCAAGATGACGCGTCCGCTCCGAGTGCTTTCATTCTCGCTTCGCACGAGGCCGGGAGACATTCGACATGTCCGCTCCGCTCCGTTCCAGCGCCGTCGTTCTCCTCCTGGCCCTTTCTGCCCACGCCCAAGACGCCCCCCGTTATCCCGGTCCCGTCGAGGGCGGCTTCCTGTTGCCCAACGGCTGGACCGTCACACCGGTGGGCGACCAGATCGCACTCACCGACCTCCCACTCAATATCGTCCCACTTCCCGACAACCGCCACGCCCTCGTCGCCTCCAGCGGCTACAACGCCCACGAACTCGTTCTCGTTGATTTGGAAACCAGGGCACGCGTCCACGAAACCACCGCCCGCGAAAGCTGGTTCGGCCTCACCACAAACGCCGACGCCAATACCATCTGGTGGTCCGGCGGCGGCGGCGACATCGTCCATCAATTCCAGCTCACCGACCAGGGATTCCAGCGCATTGGCCCCAACGAGCTGAACTCGACCCTGAAGAAAGCAAAGGCCGACGCCAACACCACCTTCCGCTCCGGCCTCTGCCTCTCGCCCGACGGCCAGACCCTCTACAGCCTCGACATCGATGCCGGCACGATCACCTTCCAACCCGCCGCCGGCAAGGGACCAATCCGCACCGCCCCCCTCGGCGGCAAGCCCTACGACGTCACCGCCAACCGCGCCGGCTCCCGACTCTATGTTTCCGACTGGGCACGCCGCCTCGTCCTCGAGGTCGATCCCGAGGATTTGCGGATCGTGGGCCGCATCCCCGTCGGCGAACACCCCAACCAACTCGCGCTTCACCCCACCGACGACCGGCTCTTCGTCGCCTGCGCCTCCAGCAACAACGTCTCCGTGATCGACACCAGGCGCGGTCTCCTCATCGAAACCATCCACACGGCCCTCTTCCCCCGCGCCCCCGAAGGCAGCACGCCCGACGCCCTGGCCGTCAGCCCCGACGGCAAAACCCTCTACGTCGCCAACGCCGACAACAACTGCATCGCCGTAATTGACATCGACCAACCCGGCGATAGCCAGGTCAAAGGCTTCATCCCCACCGGCTGGTACCCCACCGCCGTCGCTGTCACGCCCGACGGTAAAACTCTGCTCGTCGGCGTCGGTAAGGGCAACCAGACCAGGCCCAACCCCATCGACGGCGGCCCCGGCCTCAACCTTGGCGCTCAACTCTCCCGCCGCGCCCTGCCCTGGCCCTATATCGGCACCACGCTCTCCGGATCGCTCTCCATCGTTCCCGTCCCAGATGCTAAACAGCTTGTCGCTCACACCGAGCAGGTCTATCGCAACTGCCCTTACACCGATCGCCTGCTCGGCGAAGCCAAGACCCCGGCCGAGCCATCACCCATACCCACCAAGGTCGGCGATCCCTCACCCATCAAGCATGTCATCTATGTGATTAAGGAAAATCGCACGTATGATCAAATTCTCGGCGATCTGGAACAGGGCAACGGCGATCCATCCCTCGTCATGTTCGGCCGCGAGATCACTCCCAACCACCACAAGCTCGCCGAAGACTTCGTCCTCCTCGACAACCTCTACAGCAACGGTCACGTCTCGGCCGACGGCCATCCCTGGTCCACCGCCGCCTACAACACCGACTATCTCGCCCGCAACTGGGCCTTGACCTACTCTCTCCGCGAGGGAATCGACGACGACGACGAAGGCAACCTCTCCCATGCCCCCTCCGGCTTTCTCTGGGACGCCTGCGCCCGCGCGGGCCTGTCCTATCGTAGCTACGGCGAGTACGGCGGCCGCATCAGCGAGCCGGACGGCACCTTCCGCATGGAAGGCCGCGTACCCGGCCTGATCGGCCACATGAGTCCCCAATTCGGCCTCGTTCCCGCTGGCAAATCCGAGGTCCGCGATACGGATAGGCTCGAAGCGTTCCTCGAAGAATTCCGAGCCTACGAACAAAACGGCGACCTCCCCCGCTTCATCGTCATCAGCCTGGGCGAGGACCACACCTTCGGCACCGCGCCCGGCCGCCCCACCCCCCAGGCCTGCGTCGCCGGCAACGACCTCGCCCTCGGCCGTCTTGTCGAAGCCGTCAGCAAAAGCCGCTACTGGCCCGAAACCGCCATCTTCGTCATCGAAGACGACGCCCAGAACGGCGCCGACCACGTCGACGCCCACCGTACCGTCGGCCTCGTCATCAGCCCATTCACCAAACGGAAATCGGTCGACAGCACCCAGTATCAAACCGTCTCCATGATCCGAACGATGGAGCTGATCCTCGGCCTCCCACCCCTCTCCCAGTTCGACGCCGCCGCCACCCCCATGTTCGCCTCGTTTACCAACGCCCCCGACCTGACCCCCTACGACCACCTCCCCGCCCAGCTCGACCTCGAAGCCCGCAACACCAAACTCTCTTACGGCGCCGACCGCTCCGAACGCATGGACTTTTCCGAGTTCGACCGCATCGACGACTTCGAGTTGAACGAGATCCTCTGGCGCGTCGTCAAAGGCTCCGATGCCCCCCTCCCGCCACCCGTCCGCCGCGCCATCGCCTACCGGCCCAAGCCCCAAACCTCCGCGCCACAGCCCTAGGACCGGAAAAATACCCTTCTGAATTGGAATAAGAAACTCCAGGTGAAAATTACTCTCACCCCCGACAACGCGACTCATGCTTCACCCGCCCCAAAGGCGCCGATCATCCGAAGCCTAGGGCAATGCCCCGGCACCGCTCATCGCAGCATGATTTAGGTCCCCGTTTCCACCCTGCTCCGGCTATACTCTCGGTCGTGGAATGTTTGGCTCGACCCCCGGCCAGCGTGATCGAGAAGGGAAGTTCACTGACGTGCCCCCACGCCGCGGCTTCACCCTCATCGAGCTTCTGGTGGTCATCGCGATCATCGGCCTGCTCGTCGGATTGCTCTTGCCCGCCGTGCATTCCGCGCGTGAAGCCGCACGCCGTACCCAGTGCCAGAATAACCTGAAGCAAATCGGCCTCGCTCTTGCCGGCTATGTCGGCACCCACGACGGCCTGCCCCCCGGCTACGTCTCATTCTTCCTCCGCCGCTTCGAGCTCGGCCCCGGCTGGGGCTGGGGGTCAATGATCCTGCCGTATCTGGAGCAGCAGCCGGTCTATTCGTCGATCAACTTCGACCGGGGCATCGAGCTGCCCGACCACGAAACCAGCCGGCTCGTCAACTTCTCCGTCTACAACTGCCCGACCGACCCACCCCGTTATCGCATGATGGCCGCCTACTGGCCCGAAAAAGCCTCGCCCAAAGCCGGCGATCCCATCGCCGAGGTCGCCACCTCGAACTACGTCGCCATGTACGGGCTCGGCGAGCCAGGCCCCGGCGGCGACGGCCTCTTCTACCGCAACAGTTTCATCAACTATCGCGAAATCACCGACGGCCTCACCCACACCATCGCCGCCGGCGAACGCTCCCGCCGGCTCGGCAACTCCACTTGGACCGGCTCCGTCACAGGCGCGACCCTCGGCCCCCCCGAGGGCTGGGACGGCAGCGTCGGCCGCTTCCGTATCGAGCCAGGCCCTGGCATGACCCTCGGCCACGCCGGCGAGGGCCTCGGACCCGGCGACCCCCGAGGCGATTTCAACATGTTCTACAGCCGGCACGGCCAGGGCGCTCACTTCGTCTTTGCCGATGGCCGCGTCACCTTCCTCCGTACCTCGATCGGCTCAAAGGTCTTCGACGCCCTCTCCACCCGCGACGGCGGCGAGCTCGTCGAGCAAATTCCCTGAACCCGAAAGCCATCCCACCATGACCCCTAGACTTCCCACCTCGCTCCGCCGCTCACTTCTGATGACTCTGCTCCTTGCCCTCCCCGCGTGCGGTTCCCCCGAGCCAATCGCCAAGGTCCCCGACTCCATCGCGCTCGACAAGATCCCCGCCGAAATCCTCGCCGAAGCCCGCAATCAGCTCCCCGGTGTCGAGTTCGAACAGGCCTGGATCGAGCAAGAAGACGGCAAGACCGCTTACGAAATCCGAGGCCGTGACGACCAGGGCAAAACCCGCGAGGTCAAGCTCTCCGCCACCGGCGAGCTTATCGAGATCGAATAATTCAAAACCGACCACAATTCTCCCAAAAAAGCGGCCACCCCCAGCCCGCCTGCCGCTGTATATAGTGCCTCAGCTTGCCCACGCATATAATGTCTCAGCTTGCCCCCGCCTCACGCCCACCCTCATCGGAGATCCCCGAAGCTCCTTCAGGACTCCCTGTAAACTAAAGTCGCCCCTAGACTTGCTTCCCATACGGTTGCCCATGACTCGCCCCACGCTCATGCTCCCAACCGTCGCCTTCTTGCTCTTGCCCCTGTCCGCCCTTGCGCAAGATCTCGACCCGGCCGCGAACGACCCCTATCAGCGCACCATGTGGCCGTTGATCGAGCGCTACTGCGTCGATTGCCACGCCGAAGGCACCGCCGAAGGCGACATCACCCTCGACATCTACGCCGACCAGGTCTCAGCCCTCCGCGATGGTGGGGCCACCTGGCTCCGCGTCCTCGACGCCCTCGAAAACCGCGTCATGCCCCCCGCCGACAAGCCCCAGCCGTCGCTCGCTGAGTTCGACGCCATGATCGCCTGGATCGAGAACGAATCCCTCCGCGCCCAGGCCGGCGGCCCCAACGCCCCGACGCCCGCCGTCGTCATGCGCCGGCTCAACCGCCAGGAATACGACAACACAATTCACGACCTTCTCGGCCTCGACCTCAACCTTTCCGAAACCTTCCCCGCCGACGACATCGGCTTCGGCTACGACAACGTCGGCTCCGCCCTCAACATCTCGCCCATCCATATCGAGAAATACCTCGAAGCCGCCGAGCGCGCCCTGGATGCCACCATCCGCCTCCCCGATGCCGACGGCTTCCCACCCATCGAGCTTATCGGCCTCCGCACCTACCCCCTCCCCGCCGACTCCCCCGTCGAGTTCGAGCATTCCCTCAAACCCGGCCGCTACCTCGCCAACTTCAGCCTCGTCCGCGTCGGCATCCCCGAAGCTGTCCCACCCCCCCGCCTCGTCATCGGTTTTGGAACCGATCAGCGCACCCTTGCCGCCGCCCAGGTCCAGGACGAAACCGTCGTCTACCGCTTCTGGATTGAAACCGTCGAAGGCGACAAGCTCGTCCGCGTCGCGCTCGCCCCCGACGAAGCCGAAGGCCCCAACGTCAAGCCGCCCGCCGCCGTCGCCGCCAATGTCAGCGGCGACCAGCGATACGGCGGCCAGATCGGCCTCCACGTCGATTCCATGGTCGTCCACGGCCCCATCACCCTCGACCCCGCAACCCTTCCACCATCCCACTCCACGATCCTCTTCGAGAATCCCGGCCCCAACGACCAGTCCCGCCTCGCTGCCGCCCGCGCCATCACCGAACGCTTCGCGACCCGTGCCTTCCGCCGCCCGCTCCGCGAAGGCGAGCTGGATCGCCTCCTCGAAATCTACGAAATGGCCAACGAGCAAGGTGAGAGCTTCGAGTGCGCCGTCCAGATCACCCTCACCGCCGTCCTGGCCTCGCCTCGCTTCCTCTACCTCGTCGAGCCCGACGACGCATCCGCGGAGATCGCCGCCGCCGATCGCCCGCTCAACGACTTCGAGTTGGCCAGTCGCCTTTCCTACTTCCTCTGGAGCAGCATGCCCGACGAGCCTCTCCTCGATGAGGCCCGCCGCGGGACCCTTCGCACCAACCTCAAGGCCCAGGTCGTCCGCATGCTCGAAGACTCTCGCGCCGACCGCTTCATCGCCAACTTCACGGGCCAGTGGCTCCAGCTTCGCCGCCTCGCCGCCGCCACCCCCGACCCCGCCCTCTTCCCCAACTTCGACGACACCCTCCGCGACGCCATGCGACAGGAAACCGAGCGCACCTTCGCCTACGTCCTCCGCAAAAACCACCCCGCCACCGAACTACTCGACGCCGACTACGCCTTCGTCAACGAACCCCTCGCCCGGCACTACGGCATCGATGGCGTCGCCGGCGACAACTTCCGCCAGGTCTCCCTGCCCGACCGCCGTCGCGGCGGCGTATTGACCCAGGCGAGCGTCCTCACCCTCACCTCCAACCCCAACCGCACCTCGCCCGTCAAACGTGGCCAGTGGATTTTGCAGCAAATTCTCGGCACCCCGCCGCCCCCGCCTCCACCCAACGTTCCCAAGCTCGACGAAGGCGCAAAAGCCGCCGAGGTCGCCTCACTCCGCGACCGCCTCGAAATCCACCGCGCCAACCCCCAGTGCGCCTCGTGCCACAGCCAGATGGACCCGCTCGGTTTCTCCCTGGAGAATTACGACGCCATCGGCCGCTGGCGCGAAAGCGACGGCGCCTTCCCCGTCGATCCCTCCGGCGAACTGGCCGGCGGCTTAGAGTTCGCCGACGCCCAGGAGCTAAAACCCCTGCTCGCCCACTCGGCCGCCAAGAAGTTTAATCGCGCACTAATCCGCAATCTGCTCACCTACGCCCTGGGCCGCGGCCTCGAGCCTCAAGATTTCGCCACCATCGAAACGATCCGCGACCGCCTCGCCGCCGACAACAATCGTATCCACAACATCCTGTTCGGTATCGTCGAAAGCCCCGCGTTCCAGAACCGGGGCGTCCCCGAAGCCACGCGTGACCAGCTTTCCAGTCGTATCACGGGAGGAGATTGACCCATCATGCCCAACCACCCCCTGTCCCGCCGTGGTCTGCTTCGCGGACTCGGAGCGGCCGTCGCCCTCCCCTGGATGGAAAGCCTGACCACCGTCGCCCGCGCCGCCGGCACCGCCACAGCCGCCGCTGGTACCCAGCCCCCTGTGCGCATCTGCTGCTGGTATGTCCCCAATGGCGTCCACCTTCCCACCTGGTTCCCCAACCGCCCCGGGGCCCTCGTCGACTTGCCCGAAACCTTGCGCCCCCTCGCCTTCGCCCGCGACTCCCTCAACACCTTCCACGGCCTCACCCACAACACCGCACTCACAAACGGCGACACCGAAGGCTGCGGCCATGGCCAGGGCGCTGCCAGCTTCCTCACCGGAGCGCAAGCCTACAAATCCCAGGACGCCGTCAAGGTCGGCACCTCCATCGACCAGCTCTACGCCCAGCACGTCGGCAACGCCACCCGCCTCCCCAGCCTCGAACTCGGCTGCGAATCCGCCCGCTCCGGCAACGCCTTCGGCTACAGTGGTACTTATAAAACTCTGATCTCCTGGCGCAACGCCACCTCCCCCGCGCCCTATGAGATGAACCCCAAGGTCGTCTTCGACCGCCTCTTCGCCTCACGCTCCAGCGGCCGCGCCCAGGCCACCATCGCCGAGCGCGACACCTATCGCAAATCCATCCTTGACTTCGTCCAGGACGACGCCCGCACTCTCCGCGGCCGCATCAACACCGGCGATCGCCGCAAGCTCGACCAGTACATGACCGGCGTCCGCGAGGTCGAGCGCCGCATCCAGCAAGCCGCCTCCACCTCCGCCGCCGACCTCCCCCGCGCCGATTTCACACGCCCCGAAGGCATCCCCGAGGACTTCGACGAACACCTCCGCCTGATGTGCAACCTTATGGTCCTCGCCTTCCAGACCGACACCACCCGCGCCTCCACCTTCATGGTTACCAAGGAAGCCACCGACCGAAACTATCCCTGGCTCGGCTTCACCGACGGCCACCACGAACTCTCCCACCACTCCAACGACGACGAGAAAAACCGCAAACTCCGCGAGATCGACCGCTACCACATCGCCATCCTCGGCTACATGGTCGAGCAGATGATGGCCGTCGAGGAATCCGACGGGTCAAATCTTCTCGATAACTCCTTGATTCTCTACGGCAGCGGCATCAGCGACGGCGACCGCCATGACCACGTCGACCTCCCCGTAATCACCCTCGGCAAGGGCGGCGGCACTTTCCGCACCGGCCAGCACCTCCAGTGCCGCGCCGAAACGCCCATGTCCAACCTCCTGCTCGCCATGCTCCAGCAAGCCGGCGTCCCCATCAACCAGTTCGGTGACAGCACCGAACCCCTCCCCGGCCTGCTCGCCTGATTCCGCCCTTTTCCCCGCGGAAGAAGGCGGCCCGAAGGACCGGATGAGGATCTCGAGTAGGGCGTGTGCAGCTCGCGTCTTTCGGCCCCCGAAAGGGCGAACCATACCAAGCTCAGGGCGACGCCCTTGTTCTTTTTGCAACGTGATTGACTTTTCCGGGTGGCCCAGGTTGTCTTCAACCTGGGCGGCGGAGCCGCAAGAAGTCCAGAGGGGCTACCTGCATTATCCGGGCATCAGGTCAGCGTGATCGAGTTCGACGCGGTTTCCACGATCGGTGACACCATGGTTGCAAACGCCCTCAATGTGTTGTTTGTGATCGTCGGCATCATGGGATTTTTCACATTTTACGTGGGGCGGAATGCGTCGTTCAAGAAGGTGTGGTTTCCACGTTACAACGCTCTACTTGGAATTCTGTTCGGCGCCTATCTTCTCGCATACACGGCTGGGTCTTCCGATTCTCGCCAGGTCTGGGGGGTCTTGCTGACGGTGGTCCCGGTCATCGGCTTGATCTCCTGGATGACAATCAAGCTCACGAAATTCTGCGATCGCTGTGGGACTACCAACTACAACTCAAATTTCTTGAGCCCGATGAATTTCTGCCCCCGCTGCGGTGCCTCGTTCGACACCAAACCAAAACACCATGACAACTTCCTCGAGTGATCACGTGAGAATCTCAACTTCCAAGACCTCACTCCCGCAATCTCCCGCAATTTATTTCCCTATCTCCGCCGATCTGCACCATCTGAGGATCGCCGCTTTTCTCCTCATGGGCCTCATCCTTCCGGCGCAAGCTCAAGACACCTCCCCCTTCACCTCCGAAAACATCGACACCCGCCGCAACGCGGTCATCGACCTCCGCCAAGCCCCTTCCGCCGACCAGATCGCCGCTCTCCCCGCCCTCATCGAAATCCTCAAATCCGAGAAGGACGGCCAGGTCCGCCTCGCGGTTTTTGACACGTTGACCGACCTCGGTCCAGCCGCCGCCCCCTCCGTCGACGCACTAGTCCACACCCTCCAGTCCGACTACGGCGGACAGCAAAAGGAAGAACTGCACCAGGACTACCGCGCCGCCCTGGCACTCGCCGCCATCGGCGAACCTGCCGTCGCCGCCCTCCAAACCTTGCTCGGCGAAAAGAAGATCAACGTCCAGGCCGAAGCCACCATGGCCCTCGGCCGCATCGGCTCCGCCTCCGCACCCGCCGTCCCCAACCTCGTCTCTCAGCTCCTCGAAACCACCTCCGACCGCGTTCGACTCGAAACCGCCACCGCCCTGGGCCGTATCGGCCCCCCCGCGCTGACACCACTCGTCGACGCATCAGCACACGATAAACCCGAAGTCCGCGCCGCCGCCGTCGCCGCCC
>JBGSYY010000121.1:0-11246 GCA_041750675.1 Isosphaeraceae bacterium
GTACCGACCGCCGCGGCTACATCGCGGCCGACCCGGCGACACTCTGCACCACCAAACGCGGAGTGTTCGCGGCCGGTGATATCGTCACCGGCGCCGCGACTGTCATTCTGGCGATGGCCGCCGGCCGGCAGGCGGCTTCAGCCATGTTGCGCTACCTGGAAAAAGACGAGTGGCCCGTGAGCGGCACTGCGTCGTGAGCAGGCGCAGATCGCGTAGGCATTGTTTGGTTGCGATGCGCAGCGTTATGCTTAAGTTGGTAGCAACGGGCATGAGCTGAGTCAACGAGGACGTCGATGATGGATGTTGTCGCTCCGGGAAGCACGCGCATCGGCTGGATCGGCACCGGTGTGATGGGCACCTCGATGTGCGGCCACGTCCGCGCTGCGGGATATTCGGTGATCGCCTACAATCGCACCGCGGCGCGGCTCGACCCTCTGCGCGCTCAGGGTGTTGAGGTCGCGAATTCGCCCGCGGAAGTCGCGTCCCGTTCGGATGTCGTCTTCACGATCGTCGGCTATCCCAAAGACGTGCGTGAGGTGACTCTCGGTGAGAGAGGAACCCTTTCCACCGCACGGCCAGGCACCGTTCTGGTCGATATGACCACAAGTGAACCCTCGTTGGCGCTCGAAATTTACGAAGCAGCGCGGGTACGCGGCGTCCACGCCGTGGATGCACCTGTCTCCGGCGGCGATATCGGCGCTCGTGAGGCAAGGCTCTCGATCATGATCGGCGGCGACGAGCCGATCGTCCGCGCCCTTACCCCGCTGTTCGAGGTCATGGGCAAGACAATCGTCCATCAAGGCCCCGCCGGCGCCGGTCAGCATACCAAGATGGTCAATCAAATCCTGATCGCGACCAACATGATCGGTGTGTGCGAGGCTTTACTCTACGGTGCCAAAGCCGGCCTCGATCCGGAAACCGTGCTGAAAAGTGTCAGCAGCGGCGCGGCCGGTTCCTGGAGCCTGAGCAATCTCGGGCCACGGATGATTCAGGGTCGCTTCGAACCCGGGTTCTTCGTCGAGCATTTCCTCAAGGATATGGGAATTGCTCTGGCCGAATCACGGCGCATGGGCCTGGCCTTGCCCGGTCTCGCCCTGGCCGAACAACTCTACAGAGCGGTCGCGGCCCAAGGCCATGCACGCGACGGAACCCAGAGTCTCGTTCTATCGCTGGCGCAGCTTTCGGCCGTTGCTTGGCCTCCGTTCAGTGCTTGAGGTGCAAAGTCCATAATTGCACTCAGTCGTGGTCCCATGCGTTTTGTGGGGTGCCGGATTCCACCGCTGTATGAGTCCTCGGAGGTTCGGCCTTCAAGAGACGAATGTTCCGCGATCGGCTCTAGGGAGTGCCTGAATGCCGGATGTGAGCGATCAAGACCATGAAACAAGGACACGGATTCTGCTCGTCGACGATGCCGCGGACTGTCTTTCGGCGCTCTCAAGACTGTTCGAGATGAGTGGTTTTGAGGTCGCGACCGCCTGCGACGGCAGGTCGGCGATTGGACTTCTCGACACCGATTTCAAACCCGAGATCGTGTTCACCGACCTCATGCTTCCCGACATCGATGGGTTAAAGGTCGCCACAGCCGCACGGGCGCACGCTGTGCCAGTCGTCGTCTTGGCAACCGGCGCTGCGGCGTTCGATCCCGACCAGATCGAAGCAACCGGCGTTGTCGATCTGGTGCTGATCAAACCACTGGCGTTCCGTAAAATTCTGTCCGAGCTGAACCGGGTCTTGGCGGAGCGTCGCGGCAATCCGGAGTGCGGTCGAGGATCGACCGTCGGGTGAGTTTCCGCGCGGCGGACTCAATCCGAGACAACGTCGTCGAATGCGGCGAGACCCAGCACATCCTCGCGCTGCACCAACACCTGCTTGCGGTTGCGGCGGATGCCCAGACGCCGGGAGTCGAACACATAGGTTTCGCGGGTCGCGACGCTATCACGAAGGTCGTGCAGATCGGCGTCCGCAAGCTGGAAATATTGAGCGTCGAACGCCACCAAAGTGCCGAGGCATACATAGCGAGAGCGGAGGTCGAGCACGACCACGCGGCCAACAAGTTCGGACAGCCATTGAGAATCGACAACCACGCCGCGAATCCTCCCGCTCCAAAGTCGCCACGCGATTTCCCAATTTTCACCGCGCGGATTGCCTTGACGGATTTTAGGGATCGAACTATGGTCCCGCCACCATGTCCGCCAAAGCCATCATACCTACCGTCGTGTTGACGCTCCTCGGGTTCGGCCGCGGTTCCGCCGCTGCCTGGCAGGACGCCCCACCGGCGCCGCCACCCCCGCTCTCCGCCGTTCCCTACGAGGAACCCGCGGACGCGGTGCAACGCCCGCCGACCGTCCTCCTGCTCACCAATGGCCATGTCTTCCGCGGCGAGATCCGCGAAGACTCAACCGGCTATTACTTGCGCCACAAAATCGGCGTGAAGCAATTCGCACGACGCAACGTCGCCGGAGTGTTTTCCTCACTCGACGAAGCCTACCGATTCCAGCTCGCGCGAATTCCACGAAACGATCCCGACGAACGTATGAAGCTCGCCCTCTGGTGCATGGAGCAGAAGCTTCCCGAGCAGGCACGACAGGAGCTGGATACGGTCTTGGCCCTCAGCCCCGATAACAAACGGGCCAAGGCGATGGTCTTCCACCTCGACTCAACTCAGGCCAAGCCCATGGACCCGAGCGTCGCACGTGCCTCGGCCGTCGGGAATTTCGACGCCGCCGACTCCGTGCCGCGTGAACTCAGTTCAACCGCCCTCGATCAGTTGCGCGAGGCCCAGAACCAGCGCCCCCCGGCGGGTCCGCCCATCATTTTCGATCTGCCCGCGGCACTGGCCGTGCGGCGATATCAGGAATTCACGCGGTTCGTCCATCCCGAACTGCAAAATCACTGCGCCCGATGCCATGACGTCGAGACCTATCAAGGCGCATTCCGACTCTATCGAACCCGAACCCGGCGCGACCTCACCAATGATCTGGTCACTCGGGTCAACCTCGACGCTGCCCTGCAACTCGTCGATCCGACCGACCTCTCACGCAGCAAGTTGCTCACCTCGTCCGCGATGTCGCACCCACCCGATGGGCGGCCCGTCCTGGGCGGACCCAACCATCCCAGCTATCGGGTTTTCGCAACCTGGGTAAGCAGTCTCCGCGATGCCACCACTCAGCCGGCGACCACGCCGAGCGGCGTTGTGCCCGTCGGCTTTGAAAGGTCACCAGTTCCGCCTGTCGCCTCTGGATTGGACGCCCAGGCCGAGTCGTTCGCGGCGGGTCGGAACGCCGATGCGGTCTCGATGGCCCCGCGCCCCGGCCCCACGTTACCGGCCACCCCGCCGGATAACCTCGACGGAATTCCAATCACCGCAACACCCCGCATCGTGGGCGGCGGAACAGTGCAGGGGAGTGTCACCGCTCCCAGCGTTCCCCGAAATGCCGAATTCCCGACACAGACCGGTCTGCCCGCCAGCGGCCTCTCCGATCGCATGCCCAGCCTACCCTCGGTCTCCGCCTCGACGGCAACCTCCGTCCCCCCCACGGGGCGAGTTCAGCCTCCGGCCGCGCCGATGACAACTCCCGCGCCTCCCGGTCAGGCGGTAATGCCCGATGGAACCCCGGCCATCCGTTTACCCAGCGGCGAACTGATCCCGTTCGTCTCAAGTGAAGCCTTGCGTAAGACCCCGATCAAGGGCGAGCAAGACCCGGCCAAGCAAGCCGTTCAGGCAGGCGAGCGGAAGGCTAAGATCGACCGCTCGGCGCTGCAAAACTACCTGGAAAAGAAGGTCAAATAACTCGGCCCTCCCGCCCGCCGCCTTGACTGAACCCGCGAACCGCCTACAACCCCTTGATCCGAATCGACTTCGGCAAAAGGGGTTTCCTGATGTCTGACAAGGTGGTTCTGATCACTGGTGGGGCCGGCGGTATCGGCGCGGAGCTGGCGCGAAGGCTGGTGGACCGCGGCGACCACGTCCTCTTGTTCGGCCGGACGGCGGCGACGCTCGAAACCCTGGCCTCCCAACTGGGCGGCCCAGATAAGGCCCGGGCCATCGTCGGTGACGCACGATCGGCCGACGATCTGGCACGCGCCGTGGAGCAGGGGATCGAACAATTCGGACGGATCGACGGCCTGGCGCATTGCGTGGGCTCGATCGTCCTCAGGCCGCTCCATCTGACCAAGCCCGAGGAATTTCGCGAAACGATCGAGCAAAACCTGGTCTCCGCGTTCCTGGCCTGTCGGGCCGTGCTTGGTCCCATGCGCAAGGCTGGGTCGGGTTCGATCGTGCTGGTCAGCTCGGTGGCGGCGGGCCAGGGTCTGAACAATCATGAATCGATCGCGGCAGCAAAAGCCGGCATCGAGGGCATGGTCAAGGCGGCCGCGATCACCTACGCGCGGCAGGGAATCCGCGTCAACGCCGTCGCCCCCGGTCTGACCGAGACCGGTCTATCGGCAGCGTTGTTGTCGAGCGACGCCGCGCGGCAGATGAGCGAGGCGATGCACCCGTTGGGGCGAATCGGGCGTCCCGCCGATGTCGCCGCCGGCATTGCCTACTTGCTCGGAGACGATGCGAGTTGGGTCACCGGTCAGATTCTGGCGATTGATGGCGGCCTTTCGGCCGGATATGCTCCGCCTCGGGCGGTGGCTCGCGCTTGAATTGTTGCCTGTGATGTTCGGGCAGGCAGCGACCATCGGCTCTCTCTCACGCTCAAATCGAGAGCGATCGGGGATACGGCCGCGTGGACACCGGACTGACGCTCTTGAAGCTGTTCGACGCGGTCTATCTCGTCGCCCTGGGGATCTGGGCGGGCAGCTCGCTCTTCGTCTACACCGAGGTCGCCGCGAATCCTGAGTCCGGCCCTCCCTCGCCAAACGACGCGTTGCGATCGCGGGCGTTGGTCTGGGGCGCGGTCTGCGGAGCCGTTGCCCTGCCGGCCCTGGTTTGCGGGGCGATGGGGGTGCCCGAGATGCGCGGGCCTGCGATCGGACTCAAGGCCATCGTCCTCCTCATCGCCATCTTGCTGACGCTCTACCGGGCCGCCTCGTTGAATCGTCGTCGTCCCTCGACCCGCGAAGCCAGCGTCCGCGGATTGTCCTTCTTCTCGGTCGAGGCCGTGATCCTCTGCGTCGTGCTGGGGTTGCTGGTCGCCCATGCCTTCCGCGACCCCCCTCGGACGCGTGGTATCGAACAGCTCGACCCAGTCGCCAGATACAACGCCTTTCAAGCGGCGACCCAAGGCAAACCCACTCCTGCCCCTCGACCCGTTCCCGAGCCGACCGTGGAGCCTACGAAGAACGAGTCCGAACCCTGACCAGACTCGCGACTTGAGCAGCCTCGCGAGCATAGACTGGTACCCGCTATCCTCGAACAATCCCAACGCGCCCGAGAGGCATAGCCGCAAGCCAGCGACTTACCCCGTCCCTGAGTGAGAAGCTCCGCATCATGAGTTCGCCCTCGTCGAATCCTCGGGATCTCCAGTCCGCGCCCGACACGATCGTCGCGGCCTTGCTGCGCAGCCTCGAGGGAGCATCCCGCATTCTTCTGGCGAGCCACGCGAATCCCGATCCCGACGCACTCGCCAGCATGCTCGGTCTCAAGGCGTTGCTCGACCATCTCACCCCCGGGCGAACGGTGCTGATGGTTCTGGAAGGAATGATCGCTCGGGCCGAAAACCAGTCGATGGTCCAGCTCCTTCAGATACCACTCACTCCCCTCGAATCGTTGACCGTCGACGACTCCGCGGTCGTCCTGCTCGACACCCAACCGCGAGCCACCATGCCGCCATGCCGAGGCGTGCGCCCCCGCGCGGTGATCGACCATCACGAAACCCCAGGTCAGCTCGCGGATGTCGCCTTTGTGGACATCCGGCCAGGGATCGGCGCGACCAGCACGATCATCCTCGGTTACCTGCGAGAGTCGGGAGTGCCCGTCGATGCCAGGCTCGCCACCGCCTTGTTTTACGGAATCGACTCCGAAATCTCGGGCTATCCTCGCGAAGCGAGTCCCGTCGACGACGAGGCCCTGGAGTGGCTCTTTTCCCGATGCGATCGCGATCTCGTCGCCGAGATCCGTAACCCAAGGCTCCCACGCAGCTACTTCGCCACGTTTCAGTACGCTCTCGCCAACGCCTTCGTCTATGGCGACGTCATCGTCTGCTACTGCGGACACGTCCCCCATCCCGACATCATCGCCGAGCTTTCCGACTTCTTCATCCGCTTCGATCAGGTGGATTGGGCCTTGTGCATTGGCGTTTCCGGCGATCTCCTCAAATTCTCCCTGCGATCCGATCACATCGGGGGCCGCAGCGGCGAGGTCCTGCGCGAGATGGTCCAGGGCCTGGGAAGCGCGGGCGGGCACGACAAACGCGCAGGCGGTGCCATCCCACTTCCCGATCGTCGTCCTCAGACGATCGAGCGCTACCTCCGCATCCTCCGCCAGCGGTTCCTGATCCAGCTCGAACTGGACGAAATGCAAGGACGACGCCTGCTTTCCACCTCGCCAGTTCATCCAGTCCCCTGACAACGGGATCGAAGACGATCCCTTGACTCCTCCACGAGACCTCCCGCGACCAGTCATCCCCGCCTGTGGCCGTCATTCGCGAGACTCACAACGCGCATCCTTGTGAGACTCGATCGCAACAGCGGAAAATATCGGCGATCCCGGTCAGGAAGTGGCCAGGGCAGGGGAGCTACGGCACGGACTATCAGTGAAAAAGCGACACTCTCGCTCGGGAAACCGTTGACACAGAGCGGCGGTATTGTCACCCTATGCACACAGTGAGATTGAGTCTCAATTCAAACAAAGACCGCGAAGCTCTGGAAAACGTGGTCTTATCACCTTCTGAGGAGATCCAACGGATGGGGCCTGATCATCGACGGGGATTTACTTTGATCGAGCTGCTGGTGGTGATCGCGATCATTGGGGTGCTCATCGCACTGCTGTTGCCGGCGGTGCAATCGGCACGAGAGTCGGCTCGCCGCATCCAATGCACGAACAATCTGAAGCAGATCGGCCTGGCGATGCATGGATATGAAGCGGTCGCCGGGGCGCTGCCCCCCTCCTTGGTGCTTCAAGGGGTGGACCATACCGTGACCTGGTTCGGCGGCTGGAGCGCACTGGGTCGAGTGCTGCCGTTTCTCGAGCAGAACAACGCCTTCAACTCGATCAACTTCGGAATGCACTACGAGACTCCCCAGAATCTGACCGTGACCGGTCTGACCGTGCAAACCTTTCTCTGCCCGAGCGAGGTCAAGCCCCAGCCGATGGTCGAGATCAGCAACGGCATGGCCCTGCAGTTCGGCGTAACCAACTACGGCTGCTGCATGGGCGATTGGTTCGTCTGGGGCGGATTCAGTCACTCAGGACTGACCAACCGGGGCGCTTTCGGTCCAAACTTCAGCCGTCGATGGGCAGAGTTCCGGGATGGTCAGAGCCAGACCTTGATGGCCTCGGAGGTGAAAACCTATCAGCCCTACCTCCGCGATTGCGGGCTGTCTCAGATTCAGACCCCCGGAAACGTCCCGGCGGCCAACGCCGATCCGCTCTCGGTCGCTCCTGAGTACAGGACCTGCGCCACACTCAGAACCAGCGGCCACGCTGAGTGGGCCGACGGCCACGTCCATCAGACCGGATTCACCACCGCCTGGACGCCGAATCGCCCGATCCTGGGCGGCCCGGACGGGCGGACCGACGTTGACCTGACCGGCTATCGCGAAAAAACCGGCGGCCCGACGTACTCCGCCGTCACCTCCCGAAGTCATCACCCCGGAGGTGTCAACTCGCTCTTCGCCGACGGATCGGTTCGCTTCCTCAAGACCTCGATCGACGGAAACGTCTATCGCGGGCTAGGCTCCGTCGCCGGCGGCGAGGTGGTGGGCGGCGACTCCTATTGAGCTGCTAGGCGTCGAATCTCCTCATCGCTTGCTCTCTGGTTGTCGCCCGGGACGCCTGGGTTGTAGACTTCTCTGATCATCACCCAGTCCGGCGTAGGTCCGGACCGCTCAGGAGAGCCGAGGGAGAGACGCCCAGGCGACGCGAGATTTTGCGCATGACCAAGAGCACCTCGAACCCACCCCTGGAGGTCTATATGCTCGGCCTCGTCGATTTCGACGATGCCCAGCTCCTCCAGCGCCGCCTCGTTTACGAGCGCGGCGAGCGTGCCGGCGGCGCGTTGGTGCTCTGCGAGCATCCCCCAGTCATCAGCGTGGGCCGGCAGGGCAGCCGCTCCCATATCCAGGCCGACGACGACGAACTGCACGCCCACGGCGTGAAGGTCCGCTGGGTCAACCGAGGCGGAGGTTGCGTCCTCCATCTACCTGGTCAGCTCGTGGTCTATGCGGTTCTGCCCTTGAACGAGCTGGAGATCGGCCTCGCCGAATATCTCGAGGGTCTCAAGCAAGTCGCAATCGACGTGCTGACCGAATTCGATCTCGGCCGCTCGGCACATACGAAGGCAGGGTCCATCTTGCTGGGCGACCAGCGCGTCGGCACGATCGGCGTGGCCGTTCGGCGCTGGATCGCCTACCATGGAATGACACTGAATGTCGGCCCGTTTCTGTCGCCGTTTCAGTGGATTGAGGAGCCGTCGCCGCTCGACGAGGCGACGGGCGTGACCTCCATGGAGGCGCGGCGGCAACGACCAGCGTCGATGGCTCGCGTGCGGGAGACCGTGATCCGCCGGCTCGAGGCGGTTTTTGGCCTCGAACGGCACGTCATCTTCACCGGCCATCCCTTGTTACGGCGTCCGCCGCGTGTCCCGCTTTTTTCTGTAAGCCATTACGGGACTTGACCTCACGATGATCGATCGGATTGAGCTCAAGGTGTTGTCCGATTCCGACAACCAGGCCGCGCCAGGCCCTTCATGGCGGCCCCGGTTGCCGGATTGGCTGCGTCGCCCGGTGCCCGCGACTGGTGGGATCGGCTACACCCGTGACCTCGTCTCCGAGTTGGGACTGGAAACGATCTGCGAGAGCGGCAAGTGCCCGAACCGTTCCGAGTGCTGGACCCGTCGCACCGCGACCTTCATGGTTCTCGGCGAGACCTGCACCCGCCCCTGTGGATTCTGCGCGGTTCCTCGCGGCAAACCTCAGCCCCCCGCCGATGACGAGCCGGAGCGATTGGCCGAGGCCTGCGCACGCCTGGGTTTGCGCCATGTCGTCATCACAAGTGTCACCCGCGACGACCTGCCGGACGGCGGCGCGGAACACTTCCGACGCTGCGTCGAGGCCGTGCGGCTCCGCCTTCCCGAGGCGACCATCGAGGTCTTGACCCCTGACTTCGAGGGCGACGAATCCGCGATCGCCGCTGTGCTCGACTCGACTCCCGACGTTTTCAATCACAACTTGGAAACCGTCGCCCGGCTTCAGCGCTTCGTTCGCCGCAAGGCACAATACGAGATCAGTCTGAGAGTTCTGGCGACCGCAAAGCGGCTCCGCCCGGAAATTCGCACCAAGAGCGGCCTGATGCTCGGCCTGGGCGAGACGACCGAGGAAATCCTCGAGGCGCTGGCCGATTTGCGCTCGGTCGGCTGCGACTTCCTCACAATGGGTCAGTATCTCCAACCCTCGGCCAAGCACCTGCCCGTCCACCGCTACCTGCCGCCGCAGGAGTTCGACGGGCTGGATCGATTGGCCCGTTCGCTGGGCTTCGCGGAGGTGGCGAGCGGCCCGTTCGTACGCTCGAGCTACCATGCCGACGAAATGGCGCGAATCGCGCCGGCCGGCTCGTAATGACCGATGCCCACCACGCGGCGCGACGTGAGGCGGTGCGCGAGACCTTGCGGCTCGAAGGCAAGGGAGCGTTTGTTCTCCTCGTGCGCTCCGTCGCCAACGTCCGCTACCTGACCGGCTTCACCGGCGATTCCACGGCTCTACTCCTCACCGACGACCGTGCGATCGCCGTCAGCGACGGCCGCTACACCGAGCAGCTCGCACGCGAATGCCCCGATGTCGAGCCACACATCCGACCCGTGGGCCAGCCCCTGATGGCGGGCCTGGGCGAGGTCTTGAGTAAGCTCGATCCCGGCCCCTGCGCATTCGAGGCGGCGCATTTGAGCGTTTCTGAATTCGACGAACTCCGCCAGGCGGCGGGAGCGCAGGAATTTCGCCCGGTCGCAGGCTGGGTCGAGCGCCGTCGCATGATCAAGGACGCAGGCGAGATCGCTACAATCCGCGCGGCAATCGAGATCGCCGAACAAGCGTATCGAGGTGTGCGAGTCTGGCTCGCCGCGCAGTCGAATCCGACCGAAAAAGAGCTGGCCGAAGAGCTTGAGTTCGCTATGCGGCGGCTAGGATCGACCGCCCCGCCATTTCCGCCGATCGTCGCGGCCGGACCGAACGCCGCACTGCCCCACTATCGACCCGACAGCGCTATCGCCTGTTTCGACAGCGACTTCCTGCTCATCGACTGGGGCGCAACTTGCGCCGGCTACGCCAGCGACCTGACCCGGATGACGACGTTTCAGGGCAAAGTCTCCGAAAAATTTGCGTCAGCCTATCGGGCGGTTCTTAAGGCGCAGGAGCGGGCGATCGCGGCCATCCGCCCAGGCCGACTGGCCAGCGAGATCAACCGCGAGGCTCGCGCGGCCTTGGAAGAAGACGGCCTGGCTGACGCCTTTACCCACGGCCTCGGCCATGGCATCGGCCTGGAAATCCACGAGCAACCGTTTCTTGGGCGAATGCCGGACGTTCCACTTCAAGCCGGCATGGTGATCACGATCGAGCCAGGAATCTACCTCCCCGGCTGGGGCGGTATCCGCATCGAGGACGACCTGCTGGTAACCGAATCCGGGGCCGAACTGCTCACTCAAGAGCCACGCGAGCTAAACGCGTCCGCCCTTGATCACACCTACTGAGAAAGACCCATCCCACCCCGCTTGCCACGATGGGGATGATTCCGATTCGCCGATCGGTTACTCTCCGTCCTGTTGAGGAACGAACCGGGATCGTTTTCCAGAGACACGCGGGACAACCCGCCCAGCGCCAGCCGCGGAGCCGAGACGGAACATGCCGGAGCGAGAGCCTGAAAACCTTGACACCGCGGATGTACGGACGATCCGCCAACTCGTCCGCCTGATGCACAAGTTCGACCTGAGCGCCATCGACCTTTCTAACGAACAGACAACCATCCGGCTCCGCCGTGGCCGCGGAGTCCAGGCAGCCCAGGCCCAGGCCGCACTCCCCCCGGCCGTCGCATCTGCGTTCACGATGCCCACGGCGGCTCCCGCCGTCCCATCGCCGTCCGCGCCCGCACC
>JBGSYY010000122.1:0-2095 GCA_041750675.1 Isosphaeraceae bacterium
GGCCGGGCATGGGACCGATCTGCATGCACCGCTGGAACGCCTGGCGAGCGAGATTCCCAACCTGCGCGGCGTGGTGGTCATCTCCGACGGCGACTGGAACGAGGGGCCGCCTCCAGTGCAGGCGGCGGCGCGTCTGAGATCGCGGGGTATTCCGATCTTTGCGGTTCCGGTCGGCAGCCGGGACCGCTTACCGGATGTGGAGGTGCTCAGCCTCGACGCGCCGACGTTCGGTGTCACCGGCAAATCGGTGCGTGTTCCGTTCACGATCGACAGCGCCCTGCCCCGCGAGTATACGACGACCGTCACGCTGCGATCTTCCGACGGCGACGAGCTAAGCAAGGAAGTGCGGATCGCGCCGATGACTCGCACAAGTGACGCACTGACGTGGAAGCCCAAGGGCAGCGGCGACTTCACGCTGACGGTGGAAGTGCCTCGACACCCGGACGAGATTCTGCCCGACAACAACAAGATGTCGGCCCCGATTGCGATTCGCGAGGAGAAGCTCAAGGTTCTGGTCGTCGAGTCATACCCGCGCTGGGAGTATCGCTACCTGCGGAACGCACTCTCGCGTGATCCGGGGGTCGAGCTTTCCTGCCTGCTCTATCATCCGGGCCTGGGGCACGTGGGTGGCGGCAACGCGGATTACCTCAAGCAGTTTCCCGAAGGACTTGAGGAACTATCAAAATATGACGTGGTGTTTCTAGGGGATGTGGGCGTCGAGGAGGGACAGCTCACGGCCGAGCAATGTCGTTTGCTCAAGGGTTTGGTGGAGTTTCAGGCGAGCGGCCTGGTTTTCTTGCCGGGGTGGCAGGGGCGGCAGATCTCACTGCTCGACACACCACTGGCGGATTTGTATCCGGTTGTGCTCGATCCCGCGCAGCCGGGCGGCTGGGGTTCGCGCACACCCAGCCACTTCGAGCTCAGCGAGGTGGGACGCCGCAGCCTGCTGACCAAGCTGGCCGACACGCAGGACGACAATGCCGCGGTGTGGGAAGACCTGCCGGGCTTTCAGTGGTACGCGCCGGTGGTGCGGGCGAGGCCCGGCTCGGAGGTGCTCGCGATCCACAAAGACGCGGCAAATGAATCGGGTCGGTTGCCGTTGATCGCCACGCGCACCTTCGGGGCGGGCAAGGTTTTGTTCATGGGCACGGATGGCGCGTGGCGCTGGCGGAAGGGGGTCGAGGATAAGTACCACTACCGCTTCTGGGGCCAGGTGGTGCGTTGGATGGCGTATCAAAGAAACATGGCCAAGGGCGAGACAATGCGTCTCTATTTCTCGCCCGACCAGCCGCGGATGAACCAGACGATCGCCCTGCACGCGAACGTGATGGATTCGACCGGCGAGCCTCTGTCACGCGGCGACGTGACGGCGCGGATCGTCGCGCCCTCGGGCAAGGCGGAGGTGGTCCGGTTCACCGCCCAGGGCGAAGAGTGGGGTGTGTTCAACGGTCAGTTCCGGGGCAGCGAGGCCGGCCGCCACGATGTGACACTGGCGTGCAAGCAGACCGACGCGACGCTTTTGACCTCATTTTATGTCCAGGGGGCGGCCTCTGAGCCGATCGGCCGACCCGCGCGGCCGGAGGTGCTTGAGGAACTGGCCCGAGTATCGCGCGGACGCTTGCTCACGATCGCCAAGCCTGATGAGATCGTCCGCACGTTGGCCGAGTTGCCCGACCCCGCGCCTTCGGTGCGTCGGTTGCAGCTCTGGAGTCATCCGCTGGTGGTCGGGGGCCTGATCACGGCTTTCGGAATTTTTTGGATAGGACGCAAGGCAGTCGGTCTGATCTAATCGTTATTACAGAACCCGCAAACGCCAACGAGAGCAAGCGGCCGATCACGAAGCCGCCGACCCTTTTTCCAAGAGGGGGGAGAGACTGGGCATGGAAATTACCAGTCGGACGCACGACCCGATCCCGCTGCCCGAATCGCTGCGCAATCAGATGCGCCAGTTTCGCAAGCGGATTTGGTGGGTCAAGACGGTTGAGGGACTGTGCGCCGCCGCGCTGGGCGTGCTGGCGGCCTACTTGCTGCTGTTTGCGCTCGACCGCGTGGTGGAGACGCCGCGTTGGGCGCGGGCGATCCTGGCCCTTCTGGC
>JBGSYY010000123.1:0-2887 GCA_041750675.1 Isosphaeraceae bacterium
CACCGGAACCGTCCGTTCCGAGACGGCCCGCGACACACTCATTGCCGCTCTGAATACGGCCTTCGGCGAACCGAACGTCACCACCGACCTCGTGGTCGACCCCAACGTCGCCGTCGGCCCCTGGGCCGATAAGCTCGGCGACCTCCTCAAGGTCTTCGCGGAGAACCCTGCGGCGGGCGTCGACATGGAAGGCGATCGCGTCGTCCTGGGCGGCGAGCTTCCCGAGGCCACCCGCGCGCCTCTCATCGAGACCATTCGCAAACTCCTGGGCGATACGATCAAGTTCGACTGATCGTCGCGCCTCTTGAGGTTCAGTCTGTGCGGTTCGGTTGCTGTCATCCCCGCGTCGGCGGGAATCCAGAGTGTTCGCCGCTCTCGCACGAAATCACCGCCGACGTTGGGATGACTCGTGGTAAGGCGGAGAAGAATCGAACAACCTGACGCTCAAGTGCGTCATCCACAAAGTCCCTTCCGTCGGACCATCCGGCTCGGCGTAAGGGTTTCTTCTTTTCTCCAACCAGGCCGAACCTCTACGACTCCGTTTCCCATGTCGCCGCGGGCTCGCCCTTGATAGGTCGACCTGCTTCGTCAACCGATCTTTGCTTGATCACACGACCCGGTACCCCGACAACCGTCGCGCCGGGCGGCACATCCTTGACCACCACCGCGTTCGCGCCGATCACGCTGTCGTGACCCACCCGGATCGTTCCCAGAATGCACGCGCCGCAGCCGATATCCACGCGGTCCTCAATCACCGGAAACTCGTTCAGATGGCCTTCTCGCACCAGGCCGAAGGTCGTGTTTTGCCGAATCTGCACGTCGTCGCCGATCGACTTCGCATGCAGGATCATCCCCCCGAAATGCCAGATTCGCACCCGCCGACCGACCCTCACATACTGCGGCAAACTGATCCCGCCCAGGTACGTCACCAGCCGGTAAAGAATGCGATACACGATCGAGAACGGAATCCGCACCAGTTTCGGCCGGATGTCCATCCGCCAGTTGCCATAGCGATGGACGAGAATCGCCCAGTAGCCCTGTTCCGCGAAATTTCCCTGATAAGTTCGAAAATCCTCGCGGCAAAGGGCCAGAAACCCGATCCCTCGCGGATTCTGGTTGCCCACCGCGGGACTTGGCCCCGGCTTGCCGCCCTCGTTCTGCGCGTGACTTTCGCTCATCGCCGAAACCGTTTGGGCAGGAAATTGTGACGGACGAAATCACTCAAAAAGTACGGCGGATCGGGATCCGGCTTGCGCAGTAGTCGACGCCGTACCCACCACTGCGCAAACCCGCATGTCCACGCAACGTCGGCCATCGTCTTCCGAACCCGCCCAAGATGCCTCAGAAAATAGCGATTCCGCGATTCAAACCAGTACGCCGGCCGCCGCCGTCTCGTGCTCGTCACCCCGGTGCTCTGCCCCACCAGATGCACCACGCGTGCCTCAGGAACATACCAGCACGGCCACCCCGCCACCGCCGCCCGACGACAAAGATCGGTTTCTTCGTAATAGAGAAAATACCCTTCGTCCATCAGACCGATCGACTCAAAGACCTCACGCCTCACGATCATCGCGGCTCCCGCGACATAATCGGTTCGGCACGCATGCGCCGGCGGAGGCGGTGCCACCACCCAGCGCGACAGGAGCTTCGACACCAGCCCGATCCGAGTCCCACGCTCCAGCTCGCTCAACACACCCGGAAATCGAAAAGCCGATCGTTGCGGCGTTCCATCCGGATCTTCCAGCCGTGTCCCGGCGATCCCGACCTTGGGATTCTTGTCCATGAATTCCAGCAAAATGCCCAGCGCCCCCGGTCGTACGATCGTGTCCGAGTTGAGCAGCAGACAATACTCGGGCGGTGAATTCAACGCCATCGCCGGCGCAATCGCCCGATTATTGCCGAACGAGAACCCGCCGTTCCGCTCGAATGGCATCACGCCCACCCAGGAACTCCATCCCCGTCGCTCCACCGCCTCCTGAATCCGCGCCGCCGAGTCGTCGCCCGATCCCCCGTCCACCACGGCCACCGCGGTCCCTGGATTCGCTTCGATCTCCGGCTCCAACGACTCCAGGCAATCCACCGTCAGCTCCGCCGTCCGGTAGTTGACGATCACAATCAACAGCCGCGGAGCTTCCGGCAATCGATTCGCGAGCCGATCAAAGTCCGGGTCAACCACGATCTCCGGAAAGCTCGGTATCGTCACGCGTCGGCCATCACCCAACAAATTCTTCATTTCGCCAAGACTCGGTCCAGATTCGAGCAAAACGCCAACCTACCCATCGGATACCTAGCGCTCCTCTCGGGGGGACAGCCGCGATGACGAAAATCGTCATGGCCACCCATCCACGAGAGAATCATTTTCGACGCGAACCCCATCCGCCGTCCAGTCCCGCCGAATCTCGATCCTCACAACCCTCTCGCTCCTACACTCACTTCGCTTGACGTAAACAGAAGCACGACGACTCCAGCTCGACATCCGCCTCACTCCAGGCCGACTCGAATCGCCGCCTCATCGTCGCAGCTTCTGCTTTCCTGCCTTGCGCCTCCAGCGCCGAAGTCAGCCCAAAGAGTGCCCATCCATTCTCGGGTAGCTTCTCGAGATCCTTCCGGTACACCGCCTCCGCCTCGCCGAATCGCCCGGAAGCCATCAGCGCCGCCCCCAGCGCATGCCGCACCGGGATGATCCAGTCCGGCGGCTCGGAGTAGCGCAACCGATCCTCGCGTGCCACCGCCTCACGCAGCGTCGCCAGCCCCGCCTCCTCATTCCCTTCCCGATACAGGATTTCACCCTCCATCATCTTCGCGGCCACGCCCAGCAGGTCGATTGCCGAGTTGTTGCCGAAGAACGAAGCCTCCGGCACCGCCGCTTGCTCCGCCTCAAAGGCTT
>JBGSYY010000124.1:0-6493 GCA_041750675.1 Isosphaeraceae bacterium
CGCAGGTGATCCCAACGACCCCGCCTTCCAGGTCGGCGGCATGACTCTCCCCGATGGCCTCTCGGTCGAGCGTGTCGGCACGCGCCGCGACCTGCTCGCCGGCCTCGACGGTTTTTCGACCGCCGCCCTCGATTCCTGGGATGGCTACCACCACAAGGCCCTCGACGCCGTGGTGTCGGCCGAGGCTCGAGGCGCGTTCGCCGTCGAACGCGAAGACCCGCGTATCCGCGATCGCTATGGCCGGCATATCCACGGCCAGTGCCTGTTGCTCGCCCGTCGACTGATCGAGAGCGGCGTCCGCCTCGTTACCGTCAACTGGCACGACGACCACATCAATTTCTGGGACACCCACGGCGATAACTTCAACCAGCTCAAAAACCGTCTGATGCCGCCCGCCGACATGGGCTTCGCCGCCCTGCTCGACGACCTCGACGCCCGGGGAATGCTCGACGAAACCCTCGTCGTCTGGGTCGGCGAGTTTGGCCGCAATCCCAAGATCACCACCGCCAACGCCGGCCGAGAGCACTGGCCCCGCTGCTACAGTGCGGCCCTGGCCGGGGCCGGAATCAAGGGCGGCCTGATCCACGGGTCTTCCGACCGCCTCGGCGCCTATCCCTCCAGCGATCCCGTTCGCCCCGAGGACCTCTCCGCCACCATCCTCCACGCACTCGGCATCTCCCCGGACACCCTCGTGCGCGACCCCCTCGACCGCCCTCTCCGCATCACCCAGGGCGAGCCGGTGCGGGCACTCTTCGCCTAGCGAGTTCAGCGGCGAACTTGGGCTCTCCCCGTCGGTGCGAAGACGACCTGGGATCGGAACGCGTTGGGGACACGTCCTGCTCAACGCTCGAAACTTCGGGCAGTTCAGCTACTCGCGCTCCGATAAGCCCGCAGCGCCTTGCGGAAAAACCAGCGGCTCACGGTCATCGCCACCACCGTCGCCACCAGCGTGAAGATCATCAGGCCCGGCTCAAGGGCCTTCACCATCGTCCGCGCCGGCACGTTCACCACCAGCAGGATCGGCAGGATATACGTGAAAAACCGCCCGATCGGCTCGGCCCAGGTCCGCGAGAAAATTTCCTTGGGATAGCGCGCCAGACTGGAAAACAGCCACCACATCTCCATGAGGCTCTGGTTCCTCACCAGCCAGACCGACAGGCTTGTCAACATCAACATGAACGCATACGCGATCAAGAGGCCGCAAACGAACAGCACCAGGAACGCCACAATCCGCCCAAGGTCGAACGTCCAGCTCATCTGAAACAACGAGAACCCCATCAGCGCCGTGCCCATCAAAAAGTTCGGCGCGGTCGACCAGTCCACCTTGCGGCATGAAATCAAGAATTGCTCATCGATCGGTCGGAGCAACAGAAAGTCGAGGTCGCCCGTGCGCACCAGCTCGGCGAAGTCGTTGCAGTTCTCGAGGAACAAGGTCTCGATCAATCCATTGAGCGCGAAGAAGCAGCCGACAAAGAACAGATACTCCGCCTCCGACCACCCCGCGACGTTCTGCGTCTTGACGAACACCGTCCGATAAAACGCCAGCAAAATCGCCAGCCACAACACCTCAACCGCCACCTTCACCAGAAAATTGCCCCGAAACGCCATCTCCCGCGCCAACGTGTACTTCGAGAGCGATCCCAGCAGCCGAGTGTAGCGCATCAGGACGGACATCGCGGCGACTCCTTTTGACTAACCTCCGAAGGCGCTATACCGCTTCAAGCCGATCCGGTAAAGCCAGCGCGACAGCAAAGCAAACACCAGCGCCCACGCCGCCCCCTGGACCAGGCTCCAGCCCAGCTCCGCCCCTTGCACCTTCTCCAGAAAGACCACCGCCGGAAAATACGCCAGATACTGGAACGGCAACGCACGCAAAAAGTTCGCCCAAAAAGGCGGCAACAGGTCGAGCGGAAACATGTGGCCCGACACGAAAAAATTCAAGGTCATCACGATATAAAGAATCGACGTCACTTCCAGAAACCAAAATCCCACCATTCCCACGCACGCCTCAAAGAAAAAGCCGATCAAGAATGCCAGCACCAGCGACGCTGCATACGCCAGCCAGGTGATCGGGTCCGTCGGCACGTGGCCCGCGAAGAACCCGCGACACAGGAAAAACAACACCGCATAAGGCACGAACGACGCGATGATGTACGCCGACTTGTGAGCGACTCGATACGCCAACAGGTAATCCACCATGTCGATCGGTTGCAGCAAATACTTCTTGAGCGATCCGTCACGTATATCACGCGCGATCCCACCCGCCAGCCCAGGCATGCTCGAAAACAACCGCGAAATGTTCACCATCAATAAATAGACAATCATCTCATTGAACGTGAACCCCGAAAGATCCGTCGCACCCGAATACTCCTTCGCACCCGCGAACACTGCTTGCCAAAGCAAGATTGTCGTCAGCATCGGAAGAAAGCGCAGAAACGTCGACACCAGGAAGTCGGCGCGATAGGTCATCCGCTCAATCAGCGAAACGCGAAACACACGCGCATACTTCCGCAACCGCCCCAAAATCCCCTGCGGCGGCAGACTCGGACATTCCACTGGAATCATGGTGACGTCGCCGCCGGCGCCTCTTCCTGAAACACTCGCGCCATCACCTGCTCCAGCGGCGGGTCCTCAACGCTGATATCCGCCACCGTGTATTGGTCGAGAATCGCACCCAACATCTCACCCACCCGCGCCGGGTCCACCTTCAAATGCACCTCCGCGCCCGCCTGCCGCGCCACCTCGCCAAACCGATCCATCCCTTCCGGCACCCGCCCATCGGCGAACTCGATCTTCACCAGCTTCACGTTGCCGAATCGGTCGGCCAAGTGGTCGAGCGACCCGTCGTAAACCAGCTTGCCGTGGTTGATCACCAGCACGCGCTCGCATAGAGCTTCCACATCCCGCATGTAGTGGCTCGTCAGCAAGATCGTGACCTTGCGCCGCTCGTGATAATCGCGCAAGCATTTCTGGATGGCCACCTGCGCCACCACGTCCAGTCCGATCGTCGGCTCGTCCAGCAGCAACACCCGAGGCTGGTGCAACAATGCCGCAATCAGCTCCATCTTCATTCGCTCGCCCAGGGAAAGCTCGCGCACCGCCTGCCGCGTCAATTTCTCGACGTTCAAAAGCTCCGTCAGTTCGCCCAGCGTGCGTCGAAATCCCTCGTCGGGAATCCCATAGATTTCCTTGTGAAGCTGAAAGCTGTCGCCCGCCGGTAGATCCCACCAAAGCTGGTTCTTTTGCCCCATCACCAGCGCAAACTGCCGTCGAAACGCATCGGTCCGGTCCGACGGCACATACCCCAGCACTCGCGCCTGCCCACTGGTCGGATACACCAGGCCCGAGAGCATCTTGAGCGTCGTCGTTTTGCCCGCGCCGTTAGGGCCGAGAAACGCCACCATCTCGCCCGGCTCAATCCGAAACGTCACGCCGTCAACGGCATGAACCTCGCGATAGCTGCGCCGAAACAAACCGCGAACGGCGTTGCCGATCCCTTCTTTCTTCTGCACCACGCGATAGGTTTTCGCCAGGGCCTCGGCGGAGATGATCGGGCCCGGATCGTCTTGGGTCGGTTCAGCCATTTCACTCGCCAAATCGTCTGGGAAGGATCAAGATACGCCGGAGATTATCAAGAATCCCAATCAAGGCAGGCCACCAGCGTCCGAATCAGCAAGATGACCTCTCAGCTCCGCTCGAAGCCGGTCAATCTCCAGCCTCGCGAAATACAACTCGCGGCGCGAGCCTCGCTGTTGAGTATACGCATCCGCCAGCGTCTTGAGCCGACGGTTCATATCCGCCTCGCGCAGCCGTGACCGCTCGTGCGTCCAGATCAGCATTCCCACAAGAATCGTCATCACGACGGCTAACACGTGCCGACCCAACGAATCCCATGCAACGGACTCGTTTCGATCGTCAGAACGATTCGCCTCGCCAGTGGTTGCCATCTCAGGTTGCGTCCCTGTGCCCAGGATATCATTCCTCGCGCGCGGAGCGGATCAGCAGCGCGAGGGGCCATCGACTGGCCATTCCGCAACAATCTTCGCATCTCCGGCACGGTCTGTCCGCGCCGGATCGCGCGAATTTCTCAGTAAGAATTCACAATCGCCGTGGGCTGGTTCACCATATCACGCGCCATGCTGTACGCGTGGTAGTGCATCGCGATGTGGAACAAGTAGAGCAGCACGATCCCCGGCCGTTTGTGAACCTTGAGCATTTTGAAGAACCGGCGACGATATTCGCGCCGCAGTTCGACGTCCGGAACCGCCGTCATCAACCTCGTGAACAAGCCCAAGGCCTGGGCCGCATAAACCGCCTCTACCTTCATCCAGTGAAACGGCGTCTCCCGCCCTCGCTTGTTCTTCGCCATCCCGACTTCAAAGCCAGGAAGATTGAACAGCGCGTCCGTCCGGTCGAAATAGGTCTTGGGCTCATAAAGCGAGCTAAGCACATGAACATATCCGTCGCGCAGCTCCTCGCGTGTCATCTGCGCGGGGATCACGTTCGTGCCCATCTCGGGCGGGTCGGTCAAGTCGAGCCGGCCTTCACCCAGAAGTCGGTCGTAAAGCGGCGTCTTGGGAATCGCGTAGAGCATCCCGCTCATCGAGAACGGTATCCGCGCCTTCTGCACGAACTCAATCTGCCGATCAAAGATCGTCGTATCGTCGCTGTCGAACCCCATGATCATCCCGCACCAAACCTCCATGCCGCTTTCCTGGATGCGGTGCACCTTCTCCAGAAGCGTCCCGCCCTCTCGAACGTTCTGATACTTCTTGGTCTCGCGGAGCGCTTCTTCGTTCGGGCTTTCGATGCCGACAAAGCACGCGACGAAGTTCGCATCGACCATCAAATTCATCAATTCCTGATCGTCGGCCAGGTCGATCGAAGCCTCGGTGAAGAAGCTCATCGGATACCGATGCTTTTGCTGCCACTCGATCACGGCGCGCAAAACTTCCTTGATCGCCTTCTTGTTGCCGATCAGGTTGTCGTCCACCACAAAGACGATCTGCATCCCCGTCCGCCGCATCGCGTCCAGCTCGGCAATCACCTGCTGGCTCGTCTTCAACCGCGGCCGCCGGCCAAACGTCACGATGATGTCGCAAAACTCGCACTGAAACGGACACCCTCGCGAAAACTGCAAGCTGCCGAACGCATAGCGATTCATCTTCAAAAGGTCGAACCGAGGCGTCGGCACCTTCGTCATGTCCGACTTCTCAAGCTGCTCATACCGATACTGGCTCAACCCCTGCGACCACTCCCGCAAAAACTGGGGCCACGTGTCCTCCGCCTCGCCAATGAAGATCGCATCGGCGAGGCCCTCAAAGTACTCCTCCTCCACCGTCACATACGGCCCACCCACCACGGTGAAGCACCCGCGCGACTTCAGCTCGGTTAAAATTTCCTTCATCCGAAACCGCTGAACGCTCATCCCCGTCACGCCCACGATGTCGGCCCGGGCGCAACGCTCCCAGTCGATCGCCTCGGCGTTCTCGTCCATCAGCGTCACGGTATGGCCTTCAGGCGTCAACGCCGCCAACAAAGGCAAGCACGCCACGGGTAGGTTCGCACGCTTCCCCGTCATCGCCAGCGCGTGTTCCATCCCCCAGAACGAAACCTCAAACCGCGGATTGATCAGGACGATATCCGCCATGGTGTATAAACGCTCCAAGGAAGATGGTGACTTTTTCGCCCAGTGCGCGCGAACCGATCACCCTCACAGGGTGAAGCAAGCTCGGAACCACTCCCGCCCGTGGCCACCGTGGCTAACTATCTTAGTGTCACGCTCAATCCCTGATAATATCGTGCCAAACCCATTCTTCGTTTTTTCTGCCATCTGCCCTTGAGTCCAAAAGCCCCAAAGCGTCCTGAAACCCTCCGGATTCTCCAAAGATATTCTCATTGCATTCTTTGCGCAAATTCCACATTCTCAACCCGCAGACAGGGTTTCTGACCCAGCCTCGAGCCTCCCTCTCCCTCGGAATCCCGGAGAAAACCCCTCATGCTTCCGTTCCTGGCCGGTCTCCTGCTCCTTCTCCTTCCGTCTCAGGACGCCGCCCTGATCGCTCGCCAACCAGTCGGTACGGGCATCCCAGGCTTCACCGGCGACGGTGGGCCCGCCGCCGACGCCAGGCTCAACCAACCCTTTGACCTCGCCTTCGACCCCACCGGCAACCTCTACTTCACCGACACCTTCAACCACCGCATTCGCCGGGTCGACGCCCATACCGGCCTCATCTCCACCATCGCCGGCACCGGTCTGCCCGGGTTCAGCGGCGACGGAGCCACGGCCCTCGAAGCCTCAATCAACGAACCCTACGGCATCGCCGTCGACGCCGAGGGAACCCTCTATTTCGCCGACCGCCTCAACCGCCGCGTCCGCCGGGTCGACGCCCATACCGGCCTCATCTCCACCATCGCCGGCGACGGCTCCGAATCCGATACCGGCGACGGTGGGCCCGCCGATCGCGCCGGTCTGATCGAACCCAACGGCGTC
>JBGSYY010000125.1:0-4571 GCA_041750675.1 Isosphaeraceae bacterium
CGTCGGCGAAGCTGCCAACCCGACGGAGGAAGAGGAATACTGGCGGCAGAACTACTCGACGCGCGACTACGTCGCGCCGGGCTCAGACTTCGAAACCTATCGTCCCGCTTATGGCTATGGTGTCGAGAGCGCCACGCGGCATACCGGTCGGACGTTCGAAGACGTCGAGGGCCAGATGCAGAACGAGTGGAACCATTCACAGAACGCCGCCGGGCTCGACTGGAAGAAGGCACGCCCCGCTGTTCGTGACGCGTACACGCACGCCTGCATGCGTGAGGACTCGACGACGGGAACGGCGGCCGGCTCAGCACGCTGAACCGATCGATTCCGGAACCTCTAGTGCCGGCGAGAGAGACGTCGCGACGCATCCCCCCGGGTGAGCGTCGCGACGTGTTCTTGAGCCGATTGCCTCAGAAGTCGGAAAGAACAAGCTCGCTGCGCAACCCTAGCCAGACTGATGTTCGGTCCAGTACACGCATAGTCGCAATGAAACCCAGTTGATCTTCGTGAAGTTATTCGTCTGCCACAGTTCATACGGCTTTTGCTGCAAGAAACCTGCCTGGATCACATCGCCCCCCCCCGCGTCCCGCCGCTTCCCACCTTCTGACTGACCTTCTGAGTACGAGTTCTCATTGGCCGCTTTCGAACCAGGGTTCCGTCGAGCCAGTGGAGCGGCATCCAGGCCAGTGAGCATAAGAACTGCCAGATCCATGTGGGCTGTCAGATTCACTTTCCTGTGATCTTCGATAACGCCCGATAAGAGTGTCTTGGCCACGCTCGAGCCAAACCCTTCGGGTGGCGGGATTGCCGACAAACCCGTTGATCCGTTAGGATATTGCGTTCCAAGTGAGACGACGGGCTGGTCAGGGATTTCTTAGTTCGATGTTTGACGATATTCAGCGCCGACTTTCGGGCGCCTTCGGGCGCTTTCGCCCTCGCGGCGTGCTTTCCGAGGAGAACATGCGCGCGGGCCTGGGCGAGGTCCGCACCGCGCTTCTGGAAGCCGACGTCCAGTACGACGTCGTCCAGGAGTTCATGAAGCGGGTGACCGACAAAGCCGTCGGTCAGGATCTGGTCAAGAGCGTGCGACCCGATCAGCAGATCGTCAAGATCGTTCACGACGAGTTGTTGGCCCTGATGGGTCCAGCCGATCCCACGATCCGGTTCGAGAAGAGCGGGCTGACGATTCTGATGCTCTGCGGCCTGCAAGGCTCGGGCAAGACGACAACCTGCGGCAAGCTCGCCCGGATGTTGCAGGCTCAGGGACGCAAGCCGCTGCTTGTCGCCGCCGACTTGCAACGTCCCGCGGCGGTCGAACAGCTCCGCGTCATTGGCCAACAGCTCGGCGTGCCGGTCTACAGCGAAGAAAGCGCCAACCCCGTCAAGGTTTGCCAGGATGGTGCGATCCAGGCCAATCGCCAGGGTTGCGACACGGTGATTCTCGACACGGCGGGCCGTTTGCACGTCGACGACGACCTGATGAACGAGCTGCGGCAGATCGAGAAGAAAGCCAAGCCGCACGTCGTGATGCTCGTCTGCGACGCCCTCACCGGGCAGGACGCCGTGCAGAGCGCCAAGGCGTTTAACGAGGCGCTCGAGCTGGACGGCGTGATCCTGACCAAGCTCGACGGCGATGCCCGGGGTGGGGCTGCGTTGTCGATCCGCCAGGTCACGGGCGTGCCGATCAAGTTCGCCGGCATGGGCGAGAAGCTCGACAAGCTCAGCCCGTTTGACCCTGAGCGGCTGGTCGGCCAGATGCTGGGCATGGGCGATATCGTCGGCCTTGTCGAGGCCGCACAAGGCGCTGTGGACGAACAAGAAGCCCAACGTCAGCAAGAGCGGTTGGCGAAGGGAAAGTTCGACCTCAACGACTTCCGCACCCAGATCGGCGCGATGAAGAAGATGGGTTCGATGCGCGACCTGATGGGCAAGATTCCCGGCATGACGCAGTCCAAGGACCAACTCGAAGGCGTCGACGCCGACAGCGAGGTCAAGCGGATCCAGGGGATCATCGACAGCATGACCCCGGCCGAACGGTCGAACCCGGAGCTGATCGACATCTCACGTCGTCGCCGGATCTCGGCCGGCGCGGGTGTCGACCCGGCCGACGTCTCGGGTCTCATCAAGCAGTTTGACGGCATGGCTGCCCTGATGAAGCAGATCGCTCAGATGTCGATGATCGACCGGCTCAAGACCCTGACCGGCCTGGGTCGCGCCGGTGCATTTCAGCCAGGTATGACGATTGGTGCTCCCAAGGGGTCGACCGGCAAGCGGCTCTCGCCCAAGGAACGCGCCAAGCTGCAAAAGCAGCGTGAGAAGGAAGAACGCAAGCATCGCCGGGAACTACGCGAACAGCGTCGAGGCGATTCGCCGGGGGGGCAGGTTTGATATGAAGCCGAACCTCTCGCCCTCGTTCAATCCATCGGATAACGAACCGACCGAAGTGGTCGCCGCGCGGGTTCGCGGCCGTGTGCTGCGGATGCTCGCCGTATTGCTGGCGATTCCCGTGCTGTATGCGATCTCATTGACGTTCGCGCGTGGTAGAAACCTGGAGCTGGCCGATTGCCTGCCGACAGGCATCAGCTTTTCGACGCCCCTGGCGCAAGGCGAGACGACCGTGGCCGCCGCCCTCACGGAGCGTGGGGCGAAGGTCCAGAATGGCGTACTGGTCGATTCGTCGGGCCGGCCGATCGCCTTTGAACGAGCGGGCGCGAATTCGTCCAAATCGAGTGAAGGCTATACCGTCATCGAGGTCGCGCCTCAGGATGCGCCCACCTTGTAGTTTCTGATACTGGGAGTTTCCTTGAAGAATCCACGCTTCGATCTGCGGACGGGTCGGAAGCGGTATCGTGCAAGTCGTCCGGTTGTTTGAGTTCGTCGATAAAGGGTTTGCCAGGGTTGAATCAACCCTGGCGCGAGGCCGCCGCAGGCTCGGGACCGGCCTCGTCCCCGTGTTCCTTTCGGGGTTCCGCTGGAACCGTTTTCCAAAACCCGCTGGACTTGTCATGCGTCCGAGCCACGCGTCTTTGTTGAAGTTTCACAGGAGTGCCTCGTGGTTCGTATTCGCATGAAGTCGATGGGTCGGCGGCACCGGCCGTTCTTCCGCATTTGCGCCATTGATGCTCGCTCGCCGCGCGACGGCCGGACGATTGAGGAATTGGGCTGGTACGATCCGCTCGTCCGCAACGCGGACGCCCGCGAATCGCTCGATGCCAGCCGGATTCGTTACTGGCTTTCCGTCGGGGCACAGCCGTCGGACAAGGTTGCCTCGATCCTGAAGCGGCACAACATCGAGAAGCCCAAGCCAGGCGAGCCATGGGAGTTGCCCAAGAGCGCGACACCGGCTCCCGCCCCCGCAACGGACACCCCGACACCACCCACCGCCTAAGACCCCTTCAGCACGATCGATCGCTGCTTTCGAGATTCCGCATGAACGGTACTGAGCCAAACGCCGAGGTAGCAACGCCGAAACGCATTCGCATGCGTTTGCGGTTTGATGTCCTTACGCTTTTCCCGGGGCTGTTTGACGGATTTCTGGGCGAAAGTATCTTGCGCAGGGGGATCGAGGCCGGATTGCTCGAGGTCCATCGCTGGAACATCCGCGACTGGGCCGGCGGCCGGCATCGTCAGGTGGATGACCGTCCATTTGGGGGCGGTCCCGGAATGGTCTTGATGGCGCCTCCCGTCGTCGATTCGGTCGAGGCGGTTCGCCAGGCCGAGCCTAATGAGCCGGGCCGCCTGATCGCCCTGACTCCACGCGGCCGTCGGTTGGATCAGCCGTTGGTGCGTGAACTGTCGGAGGAACGCCGGTTGATCTTGCTCTGTGGCCGTTACGAAGGCTACGACGAGCGAATCTTCGACGTCTTGCGTCCTGAACCGATCTCGATCGGCGACTATGTGCTTTCCGGTGGCGAGGTGCCGGCCATGGTCGTGATTGAGTCGGTCGCGCGGCTCATCCCCGGCGTGCTGGGCGACGACCAAAGCGCCCTCGACGAATCATTCGACGAGACTGGCGATCTGGAATATCCGCATTACACGCGTCCTCGCGAATACCGCGGTCTGATGGTTCCCGAGGTGCTCCTCGGAGGTGACCACGCCGCGATTGCCGCCTGGCGCCGGAGCCGGCGTCAGGTTTCTCACATCCCACACACCGGCGCGCCGCAACGGCCGCCGCTGACCTGATTCGAAAGGGTTGACTTCGATGCAGAACAAGTATCTCGAGCTTGTCGAGAACGCGAGCATGAAACAAACCGTGCCCGCCTTCGAGATCGGCGACACGGTGGATGTTCATGTCCGCATTCTTGAAGGCGAAAAGGAACGGACCCAGATTTTCAACGGCGTGGTGATTGCCCGATCCGGGGCAGGCACACGCGAGATGTTCGTGGTCCGTCGGATTGTGCAAGGCGAGGGCGTCGAGCGTAAATTCCCGGTCCATTCGCCGCGGATCGCCGATATCACGGTCAAGCGTTCGGGCCTGGTGCGTCGCGCCAAGCTGTATTACCTGCGCGATCGTACGGGCAAGGCCGTGCGGCTCAAGGAACGGCAGCCGGCCAAGCTGACGGTCGAGGCAG
>JBGSYY010000126.1:0-4433 GCA_041750675.1 Isosphaeraceae bacterium
AACGACGACCTCGACCCCGACAACGGCCCCAACCTGCTCCAGAACTACCCGATCATCAACCTCGCCAAGTCGGGCGCTAGCCGCGTCCTCGTCCAGGGCACCCTGAGCAGCACTCCCAATACCGACTTCCTCGTCCAGTTCTTCTCCAACGTCACGCCCGACCCCTCCGGCTTCGGAGAAGGCCGCACCTACATCGGCTCGGCGGAACTCACCACCGACGCCACCGGAGTCGCCTTCTTTAGCTCCACCTTCGACGCCACGGTCCTGATCGGCCAGTTCATCACCGCCACCGCCACCGACTCCGCGGGCAATACCTCCGAGTTCTCCCCAGCGAGTCCCGTCGAGGCCGGCAACGTCGTTGATCTGGCAATCACCAAGACCGACGATCCCGACCCCGCCACCCTCGACAATCCCCTCACCTACACCCTCATCGTCACCAATAACGGCCCTAGCGCCGCCAACGACGTCACCGTTACCGACTTCCTCCCCTCCGGCGTTCAGTTCGTCTCGGTCGACCCCGGCCCCAACGGCACCGCCTTCCAGGCTGGCTCTAACGTCATCGCCACCTACCCCACCCTCGCCGCCGGTTCGACCGAGACCATCACGATCATCGTCGTCCCCACCCAGACCGGCTTCATCACCAACCGCGCCACCGCCATCTCCAGCGACATCGACTCAGACCCCACCAACAACACCGTCACCGCCACCACCGAGGTCAAGGTCCCCATCGACCTCGCCGTCACCGTGACCGCCAGCCCCTCCCCTGCCTTCTCCGGCGAATCCCTCACTTACTTCCTGCTCGTCATCAACAACGGCCCCGGCCAGGCCACCAGCACCACCCTCACCGTCAACCTCTCCGCCGACGTCTCCATCCTCGGCATCTCCACCGGTCAGGGTACCTTCCAGCAGATCGGCAATCGGGTCATCGCCAATCTCGGCACCCTCGGACGTGACATCCCCTCCGCCGTGCGCATCGTCGTCGAAGCCGGCCTGGCCTCCAATACCAGCATCACCGCCACCGCCACCGCCAACGAGATCGATACCAACAGCTCAAACGACACGGTCACGCTCACCACCCCCGTTCTGCCCGCCGCCGACCTCTCCCTCTTCCCCGTCAATCCGCCTGACTCCGTTCTCACCGGTCAGACCCTCAACCTCGAATACCTGATCACCAACAACGGGCCCCTCGACGCGTCCTCTCTCACCGTCGAGCTCGAATTTGACCCCGGCGTCACCTTCCTCACAGGTTCCTTCTCGAACGGCCTCGGTTCCGTCGTCGCCACCCCCACAGGCGCCCTCGCCACCCTCCCCTCACTCAACTTCGGCGACACCGTCCGCCTCTACGTCTCCGCCGACGTCTCCGCCGGTACCGGCTCGGTCCTCACCACCGCCACCGTCTCCTCCGCCGAGGCTGACCCCAAGATCGACGACAACGCCACCGCCCTCACCGTCGCCGTCAACCCTGCCGATGTCTCCACGGCTATTGCGGCCGACTTCGCCGTCGCCAGCGGCCAGCCCTTCACCTACACCGTCACCGTCACCAACAACGGCCTGACCCCCGCTACCGACCCTGTACTCGACTTCACCCTGCCGCCGAACACGACCCTGGTCGGCACCCCCGGCACCAGCCAGGGAACTGTCGACACCAGCACCCCTGGCCACGTCATCGTCCGGCTCGGCTTACTGGTCGGCACCGCCACGGTCAACATCTCCGTCCGCCCCGCCGCCGGTAGCCGTGTACTCAACGCCCAGGCCGTCGTCAGCCTCGACGACGATCAGCTCGATACAAACCCCGACAACAACACCGCCACCAGCACCGTCTACGTCGACGCCGCCGACCTCAACATCGTCATTCAGACCCCGCCAGGCCAGATCGGCCTGGGAGCCAACGCCACCTTCACCTACCTAGTCACCAACGCCGGCCCCTTCGCCGCCACAGGCGCTCTGGTCACCATCCCAGTCCCCTCCGGCACCTCCTTCGTCTCGGCCCTCGGCGGCCCGGGTGTCGGCTCCATCGTCACCACCAGCAACCCCATCCTCGTCTCCATCCCCAGCCTCGCCGCCGGCTCCACCGCCCGCATCGACATCACCTACCTCATGCTCGCCGCCGGCACCCAGTCCGCCACGGGCTCAGTCGCCGCCACCCAGCTCGACCCCAACTCGCTCAATAACCAGGCCAGCCTCTCCTTCGACATCTTAGCCGTGCCCGGCTTCCTCGGCTTCGACAGAACCTCATTCACCGGCGTCGACCGCGCGGGCAACGTCACCATCACCGTTCGCCGCACCAACGGCACCACAGGCGCCCTGACCGTCAACTACCGCACCACCACGGGCTCCGCCATCGCCGGCGTCGACTACAACCCCGTCTCCGGCTCACTCACCTTCCTCGACGGCGAAACCCTCAAATCCTTCACCGTCCAGACCCTCACCAATACCGCCGTCACCGGCAATCGCGCCGTCGGCCTCCAGCTCACCAGCGTCGGCTCCACCCAGCTCGGGCCCAACTCCACGGCCACCCTCACCATCATCGACACCGACGTCGACCTGGTCGGACCCCGGGTCGTTTCCCTCACCCCCAACGGCAGCGCTACCACCATCAACTCCCTCTCATACCGCTTCAACGAAGCCCTCGACCCCGCCACCGCCACCAACCCTGCCAACTACCGCATCACCATCCCCGCCGCCGGTCGCCGCCCTGCTCTGCCCGTCGGCATCGCCAGCGTCACCTACAACGCCACTACCCACACCGTCGTCGTCACGCCTAACACCCCCCTGGCCGCAGGCCTCTTCTACGACGTCGCCGTCCTCTCCGGCGTCCAGGACGTCTGGGGCAACTCACTCGACGGCGACGCCAACGGCACCGTCGGCGGCAACTACCTCTCCTCCTTCGCCCGCGGCTCCAACATCACCTACCTTGACCGCAATGGCGATAGCGTGAACCTCCGCCTCAGCGGCCCCGGCATTATCGACCTGGTCCGCTTCTCAAACGGCGAAGCCCGCAGCGTCACGGTCACAGGCGCAAACCCCAGCCGCTCCACAATCAACGGCCGCGTTACTCGCCGCCGAGGCGGCGACGGCATCACCTCCCTGGGCGACATCTCGGGCATCGGCGTCTTCGCAGGCGGCGCAGCCTCCCGCCTCACCACCCCCCAGTTCTACGCCAACCAGCCGCTGCCCGCGGCCGTCCGCGCTTTCGCCACCCGCGCCAGCCTCTTCTCTGGCTTCCGTCGCTGAGATCACGAGCCCGGCACTCTCGCGGCCCCTTGCCCCCAAGGCAGAGGGGCCGCGGCTCTCTCCCGAAGATATGAACTCGCAAGGTGGGTAAGCGGAGCGCAACCCACCACGTCACTGCCTCACTCCGGATCCAGCGCCCGCAGCTCCTCCGGCACAAACATCCCATCCCGCCGGATCACCTCGCCGTCAAACGCGATCGTCCCCCCTCCATGCTCCTTCCGCTGAATCTGCACCAGGTCCCAGTGCACCTTTGACCTGTTCCCATTATCCGCCTCGTCATACGCGTTCCCCGGCGTCAGGTGAAAACTGCCGGCAATCTTTTCGTCAAACAAGATGTCCCGCATCGGCTCCAGCACCCGAGGGTTGCACCCGATCGACCACTCCCCCACATAGCTCGCCCCCTCGTCCGCATTCAAGATCTCCCGCAGCTTCTCCTCGCTGCCGCCCGCACAGGTGGCCTTCACCACCCGCCCCTTCTCAAACTCCAGCTTCACCCCGTCAAACGACGTCCCCTGGTAAACCGTCGGCGTGTTGAATCGGATCACCCCCTCGATCGAGTCCTTCACAGGCGCAGTAAACACCTCCCCGTCCGGAATGTTCATCTCCCCCGAACACGGCACCACCGGAATCCCCTCGATCGAGAACGTGAGGTCCGTCTCCGGCCCCGTGATGTGCACCCGCTTCGCCCGCTCCATCCGCTGCTTCAAGGGCACAAGCGCCTTCGCCAGTTTCGGATAATCAATATTGCACACGTCGAAGTAAAAGTCTTCAAACGCCTCCGTGCTCATCCCCGCCTGTTGCGCCATCCCCGGCCCCGGCAGCCGCAGCACGCACCACTTCGTGTGCTTGATCCGCTGCCCAAAATGCACCGGCTTCATCAGGTGCTCGTTGTAAAGCGCCAGCTTCTCGGGCGGCACGTCCCCCAGCTCGTTGATATTCTTCGAACCCCGAAGCGCAATATAGGCCTGCACCCCCTTCATCCGCTGCAGCTCATACTCTCCCATCGCCTTCATCTGCGCTTCAGAAGCATTTCGGATCAGCTCGCGCATCAACCGCAGCGACTTCAGCTCCACCAGAGGTGCCGCCCCCACCCGCGCGGCCTTCCGCACCAGTAGCCGCGCCAGCGCATCATCCTCCATGTCGAAGCACTCGATCAGCACCGCCTCGCCACTCTTCAGCTTCACCGAGTGCCGGATCAA
>JBGSYY010000127.1:0-3570 GCA_041750675.1 Isosphaeraceae bacterium
GCCAGGGCGATCCCCCGTGCCCCACGCCGCATGGCCCGTGCCAGCCGGAACCGCTCATCCGGCTCCGCGGCCGCCAGCACCTCGTCCCACTTGCCGAACCGCACCCGCACCTCCAGCGGCATCGCCAGATATCCATCGCCAATCGCCGCCATTTGCGGATTCGCCAGCCAGTCGGCCGGAATGCTCGCCACACTCTCATCCATCGCGCGGATCGCCCGAGCGCTCTGCCCGCGCATCATCGCCGCATAGGCCAGCATATGATCATTATGCAGCATGTAGAGGCGAAAGAAACCCTGCCGCGGCCGGATCGCCCGATAGGCCCGGTCCGCCTCGATCGCGCGCTCATTCGCCGCCTGAGCCTCGCGCCAGTCGCCCAGCCGCACGTCGATATGTGAAGGCATATGCACCATGTGCGACAGCCCCGGCTGCAAATGCCGCAGCCGATCCGCCGCCGCTTTCGCGCGCTCTGGATGCGGCGACGCCTCCGCCGCGTGAATCATCAGGTGCAACGCCAGCGGATGATTCGGCTCGATCTCCAGAACACGGTCAATCGTCGCCAGGATCTCCTCCGTGCCGGGTTGAGCGGTGCCATCCTCTTTCCACAGGTCCCAGGGCCGCAGGTCCATCATCGCTTCGGCGAAGAGAATCCCCACGTCGGCGTCCCCAGGATGCGCCGACCACACCTCGCGCATCGCCGCCGCGAACGCCTGGTCGAGCGGCTTACGATCCTCCGGTTGTGGATCCGCATAACGTTTCGACAGAGCCTCAACCAACCCTCGCTCGACGGGCGACTCGTCGTCGAGTGCCTCCTTCGCCTTACTCAACGCCTCCCAGGCCGCATGGGCTCGTTTCACGTCGACCGCAGGATTGTTGATGTGCGGGCCATTCGCATAAGCGATTCCCCACCACGCCATCGCGCATCCCGGGTCGAGCGCCGCCGCCTTCTGAAAAGAACGGATCGCCTCGTCATGATTGAAGGCGTTCAAAAACTTCAGCCCCTGATCGAAATATGCCTGAGCCTCGGCGGAACGTGTCGTGACGGGTCGACTACGATCGCCCAGGCCCTCGAACATCGGCACCGGTTCCTGGCCAGTTGCAACGGACATGCCCACCACCGCGACAACCAAGATGAGCGAGCTGTTCCACATCATGACGCCATTCTCCTCTCTCAGCGGTCAACGTTCGGGATCAGATCGCGACGCGGCGCCTTGACAATAAACCCTGGAACAATGCACACCAAAAAGACCTCAACCAATCGCCACCTGTTCGTCTTCCCGCCACGACGATCATAAAGCATACGCGAACCAGGAAACGATTGCCGATACGATTGCTCACACTTCGCGTCTCCAATCTTCCTCGCGGAGGCGTCGGGATTGTGTATGCTCGCGCCCGCGCTACACAAGCCGGCAATTGTGTTCTGTGTGAAGCTTCATTACGCCCTGGAGTCGAATGTCGAGGGCACGTCGCTTTCCCCGTGCGCGGTGAAGTTGAACAGGTTAGGTTTGATCTGTGGCGAAACATCCGTCCGTCACCTGTCCCTCACCGCGCGCCTATCGGAGCTAATGTGCCCACACACGCTGAGTCCTTCTTCTCCTACCTCTTGTCACGCCCGGCGAACACGACTACGATTTTATTGTGTCCTAATTGTCCCGACTTCTAAATGCACTTATCCAATCGGCCTAATGGAACGGGCCAGGGCGACCGCAAGGAATCGCGATCTCCCGTCTGCGGTCATGGCGGCCGTGCCGGATTCGCCGACGACAGCACGTTCGCCGGAATCCCTTCGAAGTTTCGCCACGCGACTTGCCGCGCTGGTGACATCGCAATCATAGGAATCAGCGCGAGGCCACTCATCCCGAGATCGGCGATGGACCCGACCGACCTGATTTCAGGGACGGCCGCCCTCGACCCACTCTCGGTCACGCCCCGCGCGAGAGGAGACGACAGCCATGAGTATCGCGACATACCTCCGCCCCGCTCGGACCCGCCGCGCCAGACATCACTTTATAAGCAAGGAAGCCCCCGTGCACCGCAAACAACGCAATCCGCTCTCCGCCTTCGAACGCCTCGAAGAGCGAGCGCTGCTCTCCCTCTTCACGGTGACCGACCTGGGCGACTCCGGCGAGGGCACCTTGCGCTGGGCCATCGAGCAAACCAACAGCGAGCAATATGCCGATGAGCAGCAGAACACGATCAACTTCGCCGTTTCCGGCACCATCACTCCAGAGTCCCCCCTGCCTATGATTAAGCCGTTTCACGATACCCTGGATGTCGTGATCGACGGTCCCGGCAAGTCGGACCTGACAATTGCCGGCAGGCTGCGGTGTGACATGTTCGGGGATTTGGAGATCTCCGGATTGACTTTCGCAAATGATGGGCTTGACCTCCAGTATGTCGCGTCACTCAAGCTCAATGAGTGCGATTTTCTGAACGGGGCCTCGCTTGGCATCTACATGAGCACCAGGAGCGAAGTCACCGACTGCGTGTTTCGAGGCAGTCGCTCCAGCGGTGTCTCGTACATGGATGCGCACATGACAATCACCAATTGTCTCATCGAGAAATGCGGGGGGAATGGCATCGATCGCTCCAGTTTCGAAGACGGCCCCTCCCAGGTCATCAATTGCACCATTCGCGACAATCTCGGGAATGGCATCCAGGCCAGCGACACCGTCTACGTTAAAGGCGGATCGATCACGGGCAACGGCGGTGTTGGCGTGCTGATCTCCGAGTATTCTCTCTATTTTGACGGAGTGGAGATCAGAGGGAACGCCAAAGGTGGAATTTCTGGCGAAGGCGGCTATGTCGCCGATATCGGCGTGGGCAACTCGGTGATTCGAGACAACGGCGGCCCCGCTATCGCAGGTCAGTGTAGCATTGGCGTCAGCGGTAGCCTCATTGAAGGCAACGCCGGTGATGCGATCCGCGCCTTGCCGAATGGCTTCTACAGCGTCGGTAAATCCGGATGTTGGGTCTCCGATACGGTCATTCGCAACAATCAAGGATCGGCCATCAGCGGCGGTGGCGAGATGGGAATCAGTGGCTGCACCATCGTCAACAATTCGGGCGACGGAATCGCCTTCGGCCCTGCCGAATACAACAGTGGTGGCTTCGTACGTGACTCGACGATTGATGCCAACGGAGGCTGCGGGGTTTGCCTCGCCGGCGATTCACTCGAGGTCTCCAACTTAACCGTCTCCAACAATCAAGGAGGCGGCGTCGGCCTTGAGTTTAGTGTTCTGAATATGTTCAACACTACGATTTCAGGGAACACCGGCATCGGCCTCACCCTCAATTCGGACCAGGGGCCTAGCACGTCGGCCATCCGCGCCTTGACGATCGCCGACAACTCCGGGTTTGGACTTCGAAGCAACGTTGAAGGTATGGCCTGGACGCTCTCCAACTCGATCATCGCCGGCAACAACCGCGAGTCCGTCGGCCCAGACGTGAGTATCGACAGCACGTACGACACCGGCTTCGAAGACCTCGGCCACAACCTCATCGGCATTTACCAAGGCTCCCTCTTCAACGGCCCCGGCAACCTCATCGGCACCGCCGCCGCGCCCATCGACC
>JBGSYY010000128.1:0-5990 GCA_041750675.1 Isosphaeraceae bacterium
TCGACGCTCGCCAAGCGAACAACGCCGGCCTTGAGGCCATCGCACGGTATCGACTGAAGTTGTGGGGCATTGACGACAAGCAGGTGGAGGACATCGTCAAGGCCGGCCAACCGGTCGTGCGGCTCACGATCCGCTCGCCCATCGACGGGCACGTCCTGAAGAAGTCCGTTCGGGAGGGCCAGTACGTCGAGGAGGGCAGTTCCCTGTTCGAGGTTGCCGACCTGTCGTCGGTCTGGGTTCAGGCCCAACTCTACGAGGACGACCTCGCCTTCCTGCCCGTTGGCGGGCACGACCCGAAAACGGGTCGGCCCGACTTTGAACTGAGGGCAACTGCCACCACACGGGCCTTCCCTGGAAGGACGTTCAGCGGCCCGCTGTCGTTCCTGTTCCCGCACGTCGATACCGAGACTCGCACGCTGACCGTCCGGTTCGACGTGCCGAACAAGCGGCACGAACTCCGACCGGGGATGACGGCCTCGGTTACGCTCCGGCTGACACACGACCTGCTCGCGAAGACGGCAGCCGGGGCGAGGCTGCAAAGCCGCGACGGGAAGGTGTTGGGCGTTCCGGAGTCTGCGGTGATCGACACCGGTGCCCGGAAGGTCGTCTACCGCCAGTCGCTTCCGAACACGTTCGACGGGATTGCGGTCGAACTCGGAGCGAAACTCCACACGGCCGAGGGTGCGGTCTTCTTCCCGGTCCTCTCCGGGTTGGCGGAAGGTGATCGCATCGTGACCGCCGGCGCGTTCCTGATCGACGCCGAAACGCGACTGAGCGCCGGCAGCGCCTCGCCCTATGCCGAGCCGTCCACCGCGCGTATCGCCCATCAACACTGAGACGGTTCCCAGGATTCGTTGGCTGAGGCTGTCGACCCTGGGGCGGGATGCTCGACGACTCGCTTAATCGCCGCCACACCTCGCCTTCCAGAGTTCGAAGAAATCCTGTTGACTTTAGATCACTCATTTCTTGTGTTTTTCAACATAATATCATGATCGAATCCGTCATCGAATGGTCGATCCGCAACCGCTTTCTGGTGATCGCGGTCAGCATTGTGATCGCCATTGCCGGCGCGCGTGCGTTGGTAACCATGCCGGTCGACGCTATCCCCGACCTGTCCGAGAACCAGGTCATCGTCTTCACCGACTGGATGGGCCGCAGCCCGCAGGAGATCGAGGACCAGGTCACTTATCCGCTCTCGGTCAACCTTCAGGGGTTGGCCGGGGTGAAGGTGGTGCGGTCGTCGTCCGAGTTCAACTTTTCGATGATCAACATCATCTTTGACGACGCCACCGATTTTTATTTCGCTCGCGAGCGCGTGCTGGAGCGACTATCGATCGCCTCGACGTTTCTGCCCGAAGGCGTGACGCCGTATATGGCGCCCGACGCCACGGCGTTGGGGCAGATTTTCTGGTACACCGTGGAAGGGGAGAACACGGATCTCGGCGAGCTGCGCGCGATCCAGGATTGGTTCGTGCGTTACCAGCTCAACAGCGTGCCCGGAGTGGCGGAGGTGGCCAGTGTCGGCGGCGCTCCGCGTGAGTATCAGATCGACCTCGATCCGGAACGGCTCCGCGCGTATGGGCTGACCCTGGGCGAGGTTTACGCGGCCGTTCAGCGTTCCAATTCGGCTGTGGGAGGGCGGGTGTTGCATCGAGGCAACGCCGAATACCTGATTCGGTCCATCGGCTGGATCGAGAGCGTGGCTGATTTGCGCAAGACGGTCGTCGCCGAGCGTGAGGGCACTCCGATCACGCTCGACACGATTGGCACCGTGCAAATGGGGCCGGGGTTCCGACGCAGCGTACTGGAGAAGGACGGCCGCGAGGTGGTGGGCGGGGTTGTGCTGATGCGCCATGGCGGCAATCCGCTGGAGGTGACTCGCCGGATCAAGGAGAAGATCACGGCGCTGCAGCCGGGGCTGCCCGAGGGGGTCCGTGTCGTGCCGTTCTACGACCGCACGCCTTTGATCAAGAACGCCATGGAGACCGTTTCCTCGACCGTGCGCGAAGAACTGGTGATCTGCACCATCGCCATCATTCTCATCATGGGCCATCTCGGGGGCGCGTTCATCGTCGCGCTGACGTTGCCGCTGGCGGTCTTGTTCAGCTTCCTGGTGATGCAAATTCTTGGCATTCCGTCCAACATCATGAGCCTGGCCGGCATCGCCATCTCGGTGGGCATTCTGGAAGACCAGGCGGTCGTGATGACCGAGAACGCGGCACACCATCTCACCCGGCGATACGGCACCACTCCCGTGCGCGGGGATATTCGCGACATTGTGATCCCCGCTTGCCGCACCGTGGGGCGGCCGATCTTTTTCTCGGTGCTGATCACGATACTCTCGTTTCTTCCGGTTTTCGCCCTGACGGGCCGCGAAGGGAAGATGTTTCACCCCCTCGCGTTTACCAAGACGTTCGCGTTGATCGGCGTCGCGTTGCTGGCCGTCACGCTGGTCCCGGCGCTCATTCCGATTTTCCTGAAGGGTCGCATCAAGGGCGAGGACGAGAGCTGGCTGGTGCGGACGATGACGAGCATTTTCAAGCCGATGCTTTCGTGGCTGATGGACCGACCGACGCTTGTGTGCTGGCTGTTCGCCATCATTTTGGGCCTGGGCTATATCGCCTCGACCCAGCTTGGCCGCGAGTTTATGCCCGACCTCGATGAAGGCTCGATTCTCGACATGCCAACGAGTGTGCCGCGGATGTCGGTGACTCAGGCGAGCGATGATCTGAAGGCCAGAGACGCCGTGTTGCGCATGTTTCCCGAGGTCCTTTCGGTCGTCGGCAAGGCTGGCCGTGCGGAGACGTCGACCGATCCCTCGCCGCTTGACATGATCGAGACGATCATCAACCTGCGCGACCGCGACCTCTGGCCCAAACGGCAGCTACGCTACGACGACGTGGTGCGTCTGGTCCGCGACACCCTGGCGGAACTGGAAACTCGCGGGCTGGTCGGAGCGGTCGCGGATCGTGCGACAGTGGTCAACGACGCCGCCATGATTGTCTCGACTCGCGTCGACAACGCGCTCCGGGGCCTGGCCCACCAGCGTTTGGCAGAGTTTCGCCCTGAGTTGGGCCGCGCACTGGTCGGCGACACGATCGACGCCTATCTCGCGCGCCAGCCCGCCCAGAACCGTATCAAGCCGATCGACACCACGACCCGCGAGCGGATGATCGCCGCGTTGGCTGATCCGTATGCGGACCGCCTTGCCGTCGAGCCGCTGTTTGACGACGTGGCCGCGCTCGTGCGTGCCGCGGCCGACCGCATGGTGGCCGAGGGTTTGCTGAAGCCTGGTACCAATCTGCTCGCCCCGGCCCCTACGCAACTGGAGGCCGTCATCGACGCGGCCGGCGGCCTGGTCGGCCGTCAGTCGCCCGATCTGTTGCATCGTATCCACGAAACGATCGAGCATCGGCACGACGAGCGCACTCGCGAGCGCATGAGTCGCTTGAACTGGGAGCTGTTTGATCGGGCCACGGGCGACGCCTCGTGGGCGGCTATTGAGGAACTGCGCAAAGCCGCCGAAGCGGAGGGTCATGCCGGTCGCACGGTTGAGGACGATGGTGAGCTGCAAGCCCTGCGCACGACGCTTCAGAAGCCGTTTGCCGATCGTGTGTTTCTGTGGCGCAAGACCAAGCCCGAGCTGGAGCGAGAAATGGACACTGCGCTTCAGATTCCGGGCTGGGGCAACATCTGGACGCAGCCGATCATCAACCGCATTAACATGCTGGCCACCGGCGTGCGAGCGCCGATCGGCGTGAAGGTGTTTGGCGATAATCTCGACGTGATCCAGGAGGTGAGCCAGGAGGTTGCGGGCGTTTTGCGCGGCATCCCCGGCGCGGTGAATGTTGTTCCGGATCAAATCGTGGGCAAAGGCTATGTAGAAATTCAGATCGACCGCGACCGTGCGGCCCGCTATGGGGTCAAGGTTGGTGACATTCAGGACGTGATCGAGGTGGCGCTGGGAGGCCGGCCGATCACGATGACCGTTGAAGGACGCCGCCGCTTTCCCGTTCGCGTGCGGTATGCACGCGACGAGCGTGACGACGTGGACGCGCTGAAGCGTCTGCTGATCGCCGCCGGTCCGGCCATGTCGGGCGCGGGTGGGGGGGGGATGAGCGCTGTTTCGACGCCCGCTGAAGGCTCGGTTGCGCCGCGGCAGATTCCGCTCTCGGAGGTCGCCGACATCCAGGTCGTTGAAGGCCCGGCGATGATCAAGAGCGAGAACGGCCTGCTTCGTGCGTATGTGCAGCTTGGTGTTCGCGACCGCGACATTGTCGGCTTCGTTGAGGAGGCCCAGCGGATCGTCGCCGACAGGCTTGACCTGCCCTCCGGCATGTATCTTGAGTGGGCCGGCGACTTTGAGAACGAACTGCGCGCCCGCAATACGCTGCGCGTCGTGTTCCCGATCGTCGCGGTCGTGATCATCGTCATGCTTTATCTCACTTATCAGAGCTGGATCGACGCCTTGTTGATGATGACCTCGGTTCTTGGCGCTTTGGCCGGGGGTGCGATTTTCCAGTGGATGTTTGGATTTCCGTTCAGCGTGGCCGTCTGGGTGGGGTATATCGCGTGCTTCGGCATGGCGACGGAGACCGGCATCGTGATGCTTGTCTATCTCCGCGAGGCGATCGCCGAGCGTGGGGGGTTGGCGGGGATCAGGAGCGTCGCCGAGTTGCGCGAAGCGATCCTCGAAGGTGCGATCCATCGCTTGCGGCCCAAGCTACTGACGGAGGGCACCACCATCATCGCGATTGCCCCGATGCTCTGGGCCGACGGGGTGGGTGCGGAAGTCATCCGCCCGATGGCCGCGCCGGTGCTGGGCGGGCTGCTGGTGGCTGACGAGGTGATCGATGTCTTCCTGCCCGTTTTGTATTTCTCGGTGCAGAAATGGCGGTGGCGGAAGATGCATGGTCTGAAGTCTTATGAGACTGTTGTGCGGGCGACGGCCTGAGCCGGACGGTTCGCGCCACGCGATCGTGCGGCTAAGCTGAGGTCTGCTGTTCAATTTGAAGTGAGAGGACCAGCCGCCGTGAGCGAACCCGATCCCACTGCAGAGAACCTGAAGGCCGACGATGCCGGGGTGGGGCGTTGGTTCGTCATTGTCCTGGCCGGCTCGGTCGTTTTGGCGTTGCTGGCGGCGGTTTTGTTCCGCCCGAAGCCGGCTCCGCCCTCGGCCGACATCGCCGGCGATCCGCTGCTGGTCGAAGGCCACCGGCTTTATCAGCAGCGGTGCATCTCGTGCCACGGTGCGACCGGCCGGGGCGACGGGCCGATCGCCGCGAGCCTGACGGGTGTCTCGCCGGGCAACCTCAGCGACGACCAGTGGAAGCATGGTGATCGGCCCGAGCAGGTGCTCGAAGTGATCACCCGGGGGATCGCGGGCACTTCGATGAGTCCCTGGAAGGGCGAGTTCACCGAGGACCAGATCCGCGCCACGGCCGCCTACACTTATCATCTCGCGAGGCGGCCCGTGCCCGACGCGTTGCGTCAATCCGACGATGCGACACTGTTTCAAACTGAAGACGATTTCTGATCTCTCCCTGCACAACCAAGAAGTGAAGGAAACACAGCGATGGCCGATTTCAAGACTCAGATTGAAGACACCAAGACCGGTGAAGGCCCCGCGGCCAAGGCAGGCGACCGCGTGTCGGTCCACTATGTAGGAACCCTGACCGACGGCAAGAAGTTTGACAGCTCGCGCGACCGAGGTCAGCCGTTTTCGTTCAACCTGGGGAAGGGTCAAGTGATCCAGGGCTGGGACGTTGGCGTTGCCGGAATGCAGGTGGGCGGCGTCCGCAAGCTGACGATTCCGCCCGAGGAAGGTTATGGGTCGCGCGGGGCAGGGGGAGTGATCCCGCCGAATGCCACGCTCAATTTCGAAGTGGAGCTGCTCAAGATCGGCTGATCGCACCTTGAACTTCGGCGATGAGACGATGAGCGATTCGCACCAGTCGGTCCTCGTTGCGCGGCTCGACCACCTGCTTGCC
>JBGSYY010000129.1:0-4162 GCA_041750675.1 Isosphaeraceae bacterium
CACCCGCATCGCCGAGGTCGAGCCTATGGTCCAGGGGCTGCACCAACGCGTCGCGGCCATCGAGGAAACCCTCCGTCGCGCCAGTGAAGCCTCGTTCGCCTTCCGGCCCGACGAAGCCCTCCTCGTCTCCGTCGCCGCCGAGTGGCGCAAAGGCCCCACCGGCCGAGACACCCTCGACGGTGTCCTCCACGTCACCGATGCCCGGCTCATCATGGAGCAACGCCAGAAGGAAGGCGGATTCCTCGGCTTCGGCGGCCACAAGGTCCAGCAGCTCGCATGGGAAATCCCCTGGAGCGAGGTCGAAACCCTCGCCGCCGAGGAACGCGGCCTGTTCGGCGGCGTCGACCTGGTTCACGTCCAGCGCAAGTCCGACACGCCCGAAACCCGAACGACCGTCGAGATCAAGGGGGGCATCGACGCCCACCCGTTCGTCGCCCAGATCCGCCCGGCTCTGGAAGGCAGCCTGTCACGCGTGAAACGCGTCCGCTAGGCTCCGCCCCAGTTACCGCCCGCGCCGCAAGACCGCTGCTTCCGATGGCTTGAAGCAAGCCGTGATGACCAGCAGCCCGCCCACCACATACGTCAAGATCGTGCCAATGAGAAGAAGCATTGCCATCGTCTCGCCCTCCCTGCTGACGCCAATCCCGCACGCGCATCCAATCGCATCGTTTCTTTGATCGGCAAACTCGACGCCCGGCACCAGCCAGGAAGGCCAAAAACCCTCATCGCCAAAAGCCCGGAGCGCAAGCCCCGGGCTTAGATCGGTTTCGTCGCAGCTTTGGCTGTCAGATAAGCGCCTTGCGCGGCAGCATCAGCGGCCCGTCGCGGAGCAGGTTCTTGTCAATCGTGATGCCGCCCCGGATCACCTGGCCGTTCGTGCCCCGCGAGGTCGAGATCAACTGCACGCGCTGCCGTCGCACGAACTCGACATGGTTGAGCGGTCGGCCCACGAACGCCGAATCTCGAGCCGTATGGATGGAGATCAAGTTGACCGCTCCGCGTGTGTTCAGCACCAGGCCGTTGACCTGCTTGCCGACATACCGCTTGAGATTCCCCTCAACGTCGATGATCGAAGCGCCCGCCAGCTCAGGATGCGCCGCCTCGCTCAGGCCCGACAGCACGGCCGTCGTCCCCTTGAGTGGGATGACCGTCCCGGTCGCCACGTTCGCGGCCGAGTAGAGCGCGATCGAGGAAATCCCGGTCGTCACGCTGGTGGTCAGGCGGGCCAGGTTGTTGTCGATGCTGCCCAGGCCCACCGTCGGATTGGGTAGCAAGCCGTCCGCTCCCGCGTTCTGGAATCTTGTCAGAAAGCTGGGCACCGCCGCCCGGCCGGCCTCGGTGTAGAACGGTCCGACCGGTGCCACGCCAATCGTGCCGAACTGGAAGAGGTTGGGCTGAGCCGTGTCGAAATGGCCCGCGCCATCGGCAAGGATCGTGCTCGATCCGGCGAGGCCGGTGGCGTCGCCGTTGAACAGGAACTCGCGTTGGGGCACGATTGGCGCGAACGGAACTCCGCTCGGAGTCGTCGCCACGACGGCCGAGCCGGTCGCCAGGCTTTGATCGACGTCGAGGGCGTAGCCAGGGCCATTCAGGCTGGTGAAGACCGTCGAGGTGGCGCTGGAACCGATCCCCGTCATGGTAGTGAACCCCGCCAATCCGGCCGTGCTGAAGCTGCCCACGGGACGCATTTCGAGATCGAAGGCATAGACCGTGTTCACATCGCCGACCAGCACGAGCGATTGCTCCGAATCGAGCGATAAGCCGACAGGAACGCCCGAGGTGGAGGTCAGCCCCGGCATCGGTCGCGCGGCGACCAGATCGCCCGTTTGAGCGTTGAACCGCAGCAATTGAGCCGCTCCAGGCGTGGTGTCGACCGTGTAGATCTGGGGGTCGCCGAGAACCTGACGCTTGCCGTCGACCTCAACCCCGCGTGGGCTGGCTTCGATGCGGTCGATGCGGACCTGCAGGCCGGTGGTGCCGCTGGCATCGGTCGTGGTCGGGGTATCGATCGCGGTGATCTGTGTGATCCCGCCGACCGACGCTCCACCGGTGACGATCGTCTGGCTGGTCGGCCCCGCCACCTCAACCGGAACGCCTTCCTTGAGGTAGAAGGCCGTGTCGGCCGCCGCCGACCGCAGGTTCACCTCCAGCACACCGCCCATCAGGTTTACTTCGCCGCCGCGCACCAGACCGAAATCCGGGAGCTGCAACGCCCCGATCGGATCGACGCCTTCGCCCGAGGTGCTGCCCGGCAGGCTGTCGACGTCGCGGACACTGGCCAGCGGGATCACCCTGTTTCGGCCCAGATGGCCCTTGACCGTGCCGATGATGCGGGAGGCGTTGGTTGTGTTGTCGAAGACGAGGTGCAGATTGCCGGCCGCGTCGACCTGGGTTCCGCCCTCCTTGCCAACGAGCAAGGAGCCTGCGCCATAGAGCGTCACCACGACTTCCTTACCGCCCGATTCGTAGCTGATGCGGCGTTCTTTCCAGGGTGTGTTGTTCTGCAACTGAAGCTCCAGGCGCGACAGATCCTTGTCGTTGATCGGCTGGCCGGTCCTCGCCAGGATGGTCCGGGTGCCCGAGAGCAGTTGTCTCGTTTCGAGACCCTCGACGGTCGGCCTTCTGTTGCGTCGAGCGCTCGTGCGTTTCGGCTCGATCATGATCGCCTGCCTCCTACCGTGGGCCGTCGCCCTGTTTGGCAGGGCGAGGGGCGCGGTCTGTCGCATGGGGGGACCGTCTTGTCTCTCGGACGTCGGACTCGCGGGAAATCCGATCCTGTGGCGCGCAGGCCGCGAGTTCGCTACACCCCATTTCATCGGCACAGCCCGCACGACCCCATCACAAGAAAGCCGGCGAGATGCGTGTGATCGCCTGAAGTCGTGGCCCATTTGTGGTTTCGAGCGGTGCGGCATGCGATCGGTCGCCCCCTGCACGATTGCGGCCCGGGCCTGGCCACGCTACACTCGCCAACCAACGACCCATGAAAATGGCGGCCGACCCCTCGTGCCAGAGTTTTGGGACACCGGGGCGCGACGCCGTCGCCTCGTCTCGCCGTAACCCACTTATCTCGCACTTGTTGAAGAAGGAGACGACCAGTGCTTCGTCGCCCGTTCCTGCTGGCGTGCTCGGTATCGCTCGTGTTTGCTCTCAGCTCGTCGGGGCGGCTTGCCGCCCAGGATGAAAAGGCTCCCGAGACTCCCCAAGAGCCAGCCCCCGCCGCCACGCCGGCCCCCGCCGAAACGCAGGCTCCGACGCCCGTGGAACCAGCTCCGACCGTTGCTCCGGCTGTGGTTACACCCGCGCCGCCGCCGACGATTCCGCCTGAGGTCGAGGCCAAGCTCGAAGCCGCTCGTCGCGCGGTGGCCGAGGCGATCGTCGCCGCTCAGGATGCGGGTCTGGTCGATTCCAGCATCAGCCCGCCGCCAATCCTCGACATTCTCATCAATGGTTATGCCAACGACCGCGCCGCTCTCAAGGCCGTGACCACCGAGTTTCCCGAAGCTGGGCTTAGCCCCGAGGTTTTTGGGGCCTGGTTCACTGGCTACGGCCTGCCGATGGACGGCATCTCGCCCGAGAAGAACGTGAAGATCGTGCCGCCGTCGAAGGGCCTGAAGGCGTGGTACGACAAGCGTGCCTCGTTCCTGAACCGCCATATCAACGAGATTCGCGCCGCGAAGGCCGCCGTCGAGACGACGCCCGCGGAAACCACGCCAGCCCCGGCGACCGAGGAGCCAAAGGCCGAAGCGGCACCAGCGCCCGTCGTGGAACCGGCGACCGAGCCGACCACGGAGGAGCCGAAGGTAGAGCCGGCGACCGAGCCGACCCCCGAGGCACCGAAGGTAGAGCCGACCACGGAGGAGCCGAAGGTGGAACCGGCGACCGAGCCGACCCCCGAGGCACCGAAGACCGAGGAGCCGAAGTGAGCCGTTGAGGCTCGGCGGAACCGACCGGACCAGAAGACAGGGCTTCGGTCTGTCCCATGAAATGATGCGAATGAGGGCGGCCGACCATCTCCCCGACGGCCGCCCTTTTCTCGTTTCCCAAACGTGCCGCTCTTGACGGCTGTCTTGCATTGAGTGAGTTGCCCGTGACCCCACCCCAGCTCCCGGTCCGCGCCTTCGCCGAGCTGCTCGCCCTGGCCCTGCGCGCGGCGGGCGACGTC
>JBGSYY010000130.1:0-27899 GCA_041750675.1 Isosphaeraceae bacterium
CGATGTCGGCCGCGTCGGTGGTAAAGGCGGACTCGCCGGGTGGGCCGTTCCGCTGCTGACAAAGCTCCGCGACGCGGGCCTTTCCGCCGAGTGGTACGCCGGCGGCGGTCTCAGGGATATGAACGAACGGTACCCCCTGCAAGAGGCCGGCTTCGCGGGCATCCTCATCGGCACGGCCCTTCATCACAGTGATATCATGAATACGTTGTGACATCACCAGGGGTCGATGTCTAGGGTTCGTAGGTCCGAACCGATCGCAATCTCGCGGCCGTTGAGCATCCAGGCCGTCCATTTTCGGCCGTCGAAGTCGAGCGCGTTCACCGCCGCGCAATCGATCCCGAAGCGCTCCCAGTCGGCCGGACCCGCTCCGTCCAGCAACTGGGTCAGCAACACACGGATCACAACCCCGTGAGCAACCAGGACCACCGCCTCGCCCACATGACAAGCCGCGATCGCTGTCAGTCGAGGAACGACGCGTTCGGCAATCTCACGATACGACTCCGCCCCTTCGTGCGTCGCGTCCAGGTCGCCCGCGATCCAGCGTTCACGAACCTGCTCGTAAATTGGCCAAACCTCGGCCTTCGGCTGGCCGCTCAGGGCCGCCATTCTCCGCTCGTGAAGTTCCTCGACGATCCTCGGCGGTCCCAGCCCCAACGCGCCAGCTACTATCTCCGCCGTCTGCCGCGCGCGGAGCATCGTCGAACAATAAATCGCCGCAGGCTCCTGAGATCGAAGCCAGATTGCCGCCTCCTCCGCCTGGGCGCGGCCCCGTTCGCCCAGCGCGACATCCGACTCCGAGCCATGAAACAACTCCGGTCGCGCCGTTTCGCCATGACGCAACAAGTACAGGCGGAAACCGGCCTCGGGAATGGTCGTTCTGCAACCGTTATGCGGATTCATACACTCGCGCGGGTAAGGGACATCGGGTGGCGAGGCGTCAAACTTAACGTAGCAAGCACCGTACGAAAAGTCCGGCCCACGGCTTCACGATTCCGGGCCTACGGCGGCCCAGTGTGCTGTAGACTTTCTACGATCAGCCCCCGTTATCTGCGTGAGACGAGCGAGGGATCGTCCGGGGCCTCCGAGGGAATGGAGTCTGCCATGTTTCGACGGAATATCCTGCTGGCCGGGATGCTTGTGGTGGTCGCGACCTCCACCGGCTGTCACAAGCACAAAAACCAGATGCGCGGCACTGCGCTCGATTCAGTCGTCAGCTCGCCCCAGTTCGAGAGCATGGCGATGGACGGTTGCGCCCCGACAGGCAAAACGGCCTGCGTCGACCGCCACCCTATGCTCTACAAACCACGCGACGTCTTCAATAACGTCGATCACGGTCCCATAATGAAAACCGCCGCGGCCACCTTCGTCGGCGTGCCCGCCGGAATCGCCGGCGAGGTCGGCCAGGTGTTCCACGGCTGCCCGCGCTGCGCCCGCTGAGAGAGAACCACGCTCGCTCGCGAGGGAGCGCGGGGATCAACCGTCTCACGCGCGGTTTCCCTACCCCCACTCCCCCGCGAGCCATCATGAGCGAGCAAGTCCCCCACCCCGCGCCCGATCCGATACCCTCGATCGAGTTGCTCGAATCGGGCCATACGTTCCCCGGCCGATTCACGATCAAAGCCATCGGCTCCACGGCGGATGACTTCGTCGAGCGTGTTCTCGCGCAGGTCCTTGCCGTCCTCCCCGCCGAGGGCGCTGTCGTTCACAGCCTGCGACCCACACCGGCCGGTCGCCATGTTTCCGTCTCCCTCGACCTGGGAGTCGACTCGGCCGAGCAAGTTCGCGCCGTCTACACACGACTCCACAAGGTCGAGGGCCTCGTAATGCTCCTCTGAGCAACTCCCTGGCCGACTCTCTCACCCCATCCCTCGTTGACCTGCCCCGCCCCAACGGCCTAGAGTACCGCATCGGTTCCTCAATCCCCAACGAACGCCGCGCCCCCCGGGACCCCATGTCACAGCGACCCCAACGGATCGACCTCGCCCGGGCCGACGACCCCAGGGACGCTGTGCATCAGGTGGTTGCCGCCATCGCCGGCGGTGCCCTGGTCGCCTTGCCCAGCGATACCGGCTATCTGCTCGCCTGCAGCGCCCTCCAGGCCGACGCCGTTACCCGCATGCGGGCGCTTAGCCGCAACATCGGCCCCACCTCCGCCGCTCTCTGTCTCCGCGATTCGGTCGAACTGCGCGATTGGGTTCCCGGCGGCTCGGCCTTGGCTCGACGCCTGGCCGCACGCGCCTGGCCGGGTCCGGTCACCTTCCTCTTTCGATCAGGTACCTCGGGTGGCCTGGCCCAACGATTGCCCGACCCCGCTCTCTCCGTGATCAGCGACGAAGGCCGAATCGCCTTACGCTGGCCCGACCATCCCCTCATTCAGGAAATCAGCAGCCTGACCACCGGCCCGCTGCTACTCGGGCTACCTTCCGCGACGGGCGAGCCGGGGGCGTCAGGCGAGATCGACGCGCTCCTGGACCGTCCCGGCATCGACCTTCTGCTCGACAGTGGTTCTGTACCTCCCGGAGTGCCCACGGTCGTCGAGATCGATGCCGATCACTTCCAGGTGATCGCCCCAGGAAACATCAGTGCGACCGAGTTGACCCGGCTCGCCGCGCATTGGATTGTTTTCGTCTGCACCGGCAACACCTGCCGCAGCCCGATGGCCGAGGCGCTCGCCAAGGCTCGCCTGGCGACTCGTCTAGGCTGCCGGATCGATGAGCTGGAAAAACATGGCTGGTGGTTCGCCTCGGCAGGCCTGTCGGCACTGCGCGGTGGCCCGGCGGCCCACGACGCTCAGGAGGTCGCCCGCGATCGCGGCGGCGATCTGTCCCAACACACCAGCCAACCCCTCTCACTCGAACTCGCCGAACAAGCCGACTGGCTCATCCCCATGACCCGCGGACACCTCGAGGCGATTCTCGATGACCAGCCCCAGCTGGCCTCACGCCTCCGCCTGCTCGATCCCGATGGTGGCGACATCGACGACCCCATCGGGGCCGGCCGCGACATCTATCGTCGTACCGCCGACCGCATCGAACGGGGCCTCGACAGATTGTTCGACTTCTTGAAAACCAACGAATAACACATCCTCGTCCACGCGATTCTCTAACTTGACACCTCAATGGCTCCCCCGCCGGCACGATAAATCGCCCGAAATTCACGTTTGACTTCCGTTGAACATTTTGGTACTTCCAACAAACCCTCCTTGATTTTTTCACATTGTGAGTTCGCATCGCAGCGGTCGCGACAAGTCCTTACGACGGCTTGTTCGGGCGCCGTCTGTCGAAGACCCCAGGATCGCTCATGTCCGAGCAATCCGAGGTTAATGACGCCGATCACCCCACATCCCGACCCCTTGCGAATGACGCTCACCGAGGAGATGCACTCCTGTGGACCGAAATGAACGCTTTCGCGGACGCCTGATGTCGGGCGACAAGATTGTCCTGGAATCGATCACCGGTCTACTCAAAACCCATCGCCGCGCCGGCGGCTCGATCGGCGAATGGACCGGGCATTTCGAGATGGGTGAAGATCAACGCGATTCCGTCGTCGAGGGGAACCGCTACCGAATCGTGCTCATCGACGGCCGCAGCGGTACCGTTGCGGTGCGAATGCGTGAGGACAGCGAAGCACCCCATCCGGTCGTCCAATTCCACGGGACCGGCAGCTTTCGCAATTGATCCCTCCGCCCCTCCCCGTCTCACGACGGATCAGGCGACCCCTGATATTCGTCCTGCTCGACCGCCGGGGTCGGGTCAATCTTTTCGACACGCACGCGGCGAATCCGGGTCGGATCGGCCTGAACCACCGACAGCCTGTGGCCATCGACCCGCACTGAATCGCCCACCCGGGCCAGCCGTCCCAGGATGTCCAGAATCAGGCCGCCCGTCGTGTCCGCATCAGTTTCGGGTAGCTCGACGCCGCACACCTCAGCCAAACGATCCAGCGGCAGCCCGGCGTCGACTTCATGAGCCCCGTCCTCGAGCGTCGTGATCGGCGGTAGCTCACGATCGAACTCATCCTGAATCGGCCCGACAAGCTCCTCGATCACGTTCTCCAGGGTCACCATGCCGGTGACGCTGCCGTACTCGTCGATCAACATCGCCAGATGTACACGGTTTCGCTGAAACTCCACCAGAAGCTGGTCGAGATGCAGAGTCTCGGGCAGGAACGGGGCGTTCCGCGCAAGCTTGCGGAGGTCGGGCCGTTGATCGGTCTGCCCGGCACGGAACAAGTCCTTCACGTGGATCATGCCGACGATCCGGGTGAGGTCTTCCTCGCACAGCGGAAACCGCGTATGGCCCGCCTGTCGCGCCAGACGTAAGTTGTCGTCGATGGAACGCGAGAGGCTGAGGTAGGTGATGTCGGGCCGGGGCACCATGATCCGCCGTGCGGTCTTTTCTTCCAGATTCAGCACGTTCTCGATCATCACGCGCTCGTTTCGCGAGAGATGCCCGCCCTCGGTACTCTCGGCCAGGATATGCCGAACTTCCTCCTCGGTGTGGGTCATCTCGGCATGATTGGCATGGCCCAGTCCAAACAGGGCGAGAACCAGGTCGCTACTCTTGTTGAGAAGCCAGATAACCGGGAAGAAGAGGTAATAGAAGGCCATCAAGAACGGCGCGGTCCACAGCGAGATGGTCCTTGCCGAGCGAATCGCCAGGCTCTTGGGCACCAGCTCACCGAGCAAGATATGAAGGAACGTCACAAATAAGAATGAGAGCAAAGGGACCAGGAAAATGGTCTTTCCGCCCAGTGAAACACCCGTCCCGGGCAGACCGACGGCCTGCAAAACGGATTCTATGAACGGCTCGATCGAGTCGTGGATCGCCCAGCCTAGCCCCAGGCTCGCCAGGGTGATACCAAGCTGCGAGGCCGAGATATAGGCGTCCAGACGATCGAGCAGCTTGCTCGTGAGGCGGGCGGCCCAGCTTCCTTCCTCGGCAAGCTGGTCGATCTGGCTGACCCGCACCTTCACCAGGGCGAACTCGGCCGCCACGAAGAAGGCGTTCGCGAACAAAAGACCCGGGACAATCAGCAAGTGTAGAATCTGCATGGAACAATGGCCCGCGGAAGCGTGGACGCCGGCTCTCGGCGGGATACTAATCAATCATCATACGACTTTACGGCCTCGGTTCGCATCGTTGGTGCGTCCCGGGCATTCGGTTGTCGGCCGCGCGACGCCTCGACTAGAATCGACACGTGGCACACGCGACAACCTCACAGACGGCCCAGACGCTCATGGACAGCGATTCCTTGCTACTGACCCCGCTCCACGCCTGGCATGCGGCGAATGGCGGCCGAATGGTCGAGTTCGGCGGCTGGTCGATGCCCGTTCAGTACGGCTCCATCGTCGAAGAACACCGCGCGGTGCGGAGCGGAGTCGGTCTGTTTGACATCAGCCACATGGGCCGACTCGACTTCGACGGCCCCAAGGCGCTCGAGCTGCTCGAACGCGTCACCACGAATCACGTCGCTCGGCTGGTGCCCGGTCAAATCCAGTACAGCCTGATCTGCAACGAGTCGGGCGGCGTTCGCGACGACGTGCTGGTCTATCGCCTGCCCGGCGGGCGGTTCACGATGGTCTGCAACGCGTCCAATCGCGAGAAAGTGCTGGGCCACCTCCGGGCGTCCGGAGATGTGGCCGCCGCCGGGCTGAACGACAAGACGCAGACGACGGCAATGATCGCCGTCCAGGGTCCGCTGGCCGCTGGGCTGGTCGAGTCGATCGTCGAGACCTGCGACGTCTCGGCCTTGGGTTACTATCGCTGTGGACTGGGCTCGGTCCTGGATGGCGCGCCGGCCTTGATCAGCCGGACGGGTTACACCGGCGAGGACGGGTTTGAGCTGATCGTGCCGACGGAGGCGGCCGAGCCGCTCTGGACGCGGCTGATGGAGGCGGGCCTGGACCGTGGCACGATCCCATGCGGCCTCGGGGCCCGCGATACCCTGCGGCTCGAAGCTGCCATGCCTCTCTACGGGCACGAGCTGAGCGAGGAGGTCGACCCTTACGAGGTTGGTCTGGGCTGGGCGGTGAAGCCGGGCAAAGGCGAGTTCGTCGGCCGAACGGCCCTGATTGCCCGCAAAGGCTCGCCCAGGTTGGCTCGCATCGGATTGACCCTCGAAGGCAAGCGGATCGCCCGTCAGGGCGCGATCGTGTTCGGCCCCGGCGACCGGCCGATCGGCCAGGTCAGCTCAGGAACCTTCTCGCCGACCCTGGAACGTGGGATCGCCATGGCCCTGGTCGAACGTGACTACGCTGATTCGGCCGTGGAGGTCGATGTCCGCGGCACACGCGCGGGAGTCTCGGTGGTCCCCTTGCCGTTCTACCGGCGTCCGGCTTAGCCTGTGGGGAAAGTCGGCGGTTTCGGAAGTTTATTCAGTCAACGAGGAAGGCTCTGATGATCGACGAGAAGGCGCTGCGGTATACCCCGACTCATGAATGGGTCCACATGGAAGGCGATACGGCGACGGTGGGGATTTCCAGGTTCGCCGTCGAACAGCTCACCGACCTGATCGTCATCGATCTGCCCAAGGTTGGACGTAAAGTTCAATCTGGAAAGAGTTTCGGCGAAATCGAGAGTGTTAAGGCCGTCTCCGACCTTTACGCGCCCGTGGACGGCGAAGTGGTCGCGGTGAACCAAGAGGTGGCGAACGACGTGACGGTGCTCTCGGTCGACCCGTACACGCGGGGATGGCTCGTGAAGGTTCGCCTGGACAAGCCCGAGCAAGTCGCCGGGTTGCTCGACTTCGAGTCGTACAAGGCCACGGTCGAGGAGTCGTCGCACTGAGCTTGGAGAATCGAACAGGTCGGGTATCGGGTCAGTCGGCGATCGGCGCTTGTTTGACCAACTGACTGATCGCCTGGAAGCCGGGGTGGTCGCTGGCCTCGACCCATTCGAAGAGGATGGCCTCGGTGGTCGAGACAATGGCCCCCGCGCGTTCGAGGCGGCGCAGGGCGAACTCCCAGTCGCCACGGCGTCGGCTGGCCACGGCATCGGCGGCGATCTGGACCCCGAAACCCAGGCCCAGCAAGTCGAGCGCAGTCTGGGCGACGCACACGTGGGCTTCGATGCCGGCGAGGGTAACGTGCCGCACTCCGCGGCCATGCAACTGCTCGACCAGTTCCGGCACGGCACAGCAGGAAAAAGCCGTCTTCTGGGCACGGTGAGCCAGGCGCTCGGCGACTGCCGGCACGCTCGATCCCAGGCCCTTGGGATATTGCTCTGTGGCGAAAGCCGGGATATGGAGGATCTGGGCGGCCTCCAGGAGCCGTACGGTGTTGGCGAGCACGCGATCGTGCCGTTCGACCAAGGGCAGGAGTTTCTCCTGAAGATCGACGGCGAGGAGCGTGGCGTCGCGAGCAGTCAGTCGTGTTGTTGAGAACATGATGAAGTCGTGGCTCCCGGGGGTGGTTCGCGGCGTGCGACCATCCTAAGCGCGATGCTAGGAGCCGGCCCGGGGTGGTGTCAAGCGCGCGAAATGCCCAAAGTGGATCTGTGGTGTGATCTTGGAGAGGGTCGATCATGGTACAACGTCGATCGCTCGAGTACGGTTATTGGTTGGTCGTGGGCAGGTTCGGCACGCTGGGTGCTTGAAGATGGTCTCGATTGGCTACTCGCTTCGAACCAGTGTGAAACGTGGGGAGCGGCTGAAATGGGATTTCGGGGTGTGTTTCTGGGCGTGCTGCTGGGCACGGCGTTGATTGTCGCTGCTTTGTTGGTCAATCGGGCGCGGCCGCGGATTGACGTCGATCGCTCGAGCGTGCAAATGGTGAAGGCCGTGGGCAAGTGCGCCGAATGCCATCGCCGCGAGACGTCGGCCGTGGTTCATGAGTTTGAGATGAGCCGGCACGCGGAGAAGGGCGTCAACTGCCTGGATTGCCACAAGGTCGAGGCCGGACAGGACGCGCTCGAACATCGCGGGTTCACGATCGCCAAGGAAGTGACGGCCGCCAATTGCAAGACCTGTCATACCACGGAATACGAACAATTCTTGCGAAGCCGACACGCCGCGCCGGCCTGGGCGGCCGTGAGCGGACGCGAGGATTTCACAGCGCAGCAAGTGGCGTTCGCCGAGCAGTTTCACAAAGGCGCGGTGAAGCGGAAGCCGAACGCGCTGGCGCTGATCGTAGGAGAGGCGGGCGTGAACAAGGGGTGCGTCGCCTGCCACGACGTCGGCAAGCCGAACAAGGACGGCTCGATTGGCTCGTGCACCAAGTGCCATGCGCGGCACGTGGCGTCGGTCGAGCTGGCGCGGCTGCCCGAGACCTGCGGCCAGTGCCACATGGGCCCCGACCATTCGCAGCTTGAGATTTACAAGGCGTCGAAGCACGGCGTGTTGTTCAATGCACAGCGTCAACATATGAACCTCAAGGCTCGTCCTAACGCCGTCACGACGGCGGACATGCCGGTGCCGACCTGCTCGACCTGCCACATGGGGGGCCTGGAAGGGGAGCGGGTGACGCACGACACCACGGAGCGGCTTTCCTACTATCTGTTCGCGGAGACGAGCGAGAAGCGGCCAACTGCGCAGCAAGGCCAGATCAACATGAAGTCGATCTGCCTGAAGTGCCACACCACGCACAAGATCGACGAGTTTTACCGGGAGGCCGAGGCGGTGCTGGTCTCGACCAATGAGTCGGTGCAGGCCGTGTCGGACCTGATGGCGGAACTGCGTGAGGAGGGGCTGCTCACGAAGGAGCCCTTCGACGAGACGATCGAATTCGCGTATTTCGATCTGTGGCACTATTTCGGCCGAACGGCCAAGCATGGGGCGTTCATGGGCGGCGCGGATTTCGTGCAGTGGCATGGGTTTTACGAGTTGGTCCACAAGACAACCGAGATCAAGAAGATGGCCGAGGAGCTACGCGCGGCGAAGGCCGCGACGGCTCGCAAGGAGACGACGACCGATGAAGACGACGACCCGACCAACCCCCGGGCCTTCGCCCGACCGGCCGAGTCGGCTGGCGAGTGAGCATTCGCAACGCGGTCCTGCCTGGCGCGACCCGCTGACCTGGATCGAGCTGTTCGCACTCTCGAACGTCGCGTTCCTGGCGGTGGACATTCTGGTGGCTCATGCCGTGAACCAGTTCGCCCATCCCGCCGAATGGGCACCGATTTACTTCTCGGCGATCGCGTCGCTGGTGCTTGGGCTTGCGATGCTGATTGGTGGGGTGCGGCCCTGGGTTCCGGTTTCGGGTGAGTCGGCACCTCGCTTGGGGCGGCGGCTCGCCCGCTGGATGGGTTTGGCGGTGGGTTGGGGGTCGATCGCCGTTGGGGTGATCGGCCTTTTGCTGCATTTGCGGAGCCAGTTTTTTGATTTGCGGTCGATCGAGAGTTTGGTTTACTCGGCCCCGGTCGTGGCTCCGCTGGCGTATGCCGGGCTGGGCTTGCTGCTTTTGCTGAATCGGATGGTGCCCGCAAGCCATCCGGACTGGCCGCGCTGGGTGCTGATACTGGCCCTGGGCGGCTGCCTGGGGAATTTCCTGCTGTGCCTGATGGATCATGCCCAGAATGGCTTCTGGCATGTGAGTGAGTGGACGGGGGTGGTTGCGGCCGCGTTGGCGGTCGGGGCCTTGATGGGGGTGATTGTGTATCCCGGGGAGCGTTCGGCCCGGCGGCTGGCGGCGGGGATGCTTGTGCTCCAGATGGCGGTGGGCTTGCTGGGATTCTGGTTGCATGGCCAGGCGAATTTGCAAGGTGAGATGTCGAGCGTGCGCGACCGTTTCCTGTACGGAGCGCCGATCTTCGCCCCCCTGCTCTTCAACGATCTGGCGTTGCTGGGCATGCTGGGACTGTGGGGCCTGGTCCGGGTTGAGCCATCGGCGTGGGAGTCGGGCGTTGTTTCGACCGGGGATGTGGCCGTGGCCTCGTGACGCGGGCAAGTGAAAGAGGACGCGGCATGCCGCTTGCTGCGATTGGAAACGGACTGTTAAGATGCGTTTCATCGTGTCGACGGGTTTCAGGCGAGGTGGCGTGGCCTGGGATGGAGCCTGTGAGCCGTCCGCACGCGAAACGAGTGATCCGGGGTGCGGATGTCGGACAAGCCACGCCTGCTCGTGATTGGACGCGAAGGTCGTTCGAACCCGGAACTTGGGCCGGGCCTTGACGAACACTATGATGTGGTCGTGGCGCCGTCGATGGCGCGGGCGTTGTCGTATTTGCGTCAGCAGCAGTTCGCTGGTGTTCTGGTGGACAGCAGCCAGCTTTCGGCGGTGCGTTGGGCGGGAGTGTTGATCCAGTCGGACGAGATTCTGGATTCGATCGCCGACGGTGTGGCTGTGGTCGAGCGAGATGGCCGGATTCTCTGGTCTAACAACGAGTTTCGGGTTCTGACGCGATCGGATCGCGATCCGGCCGACCTGCGGTTCTTTCGCGCCCTGGGGCATCCGGAGTTGCTGGAATCGAACGGCGACCCGTTTGAGCAGGCGGCGACGACCCGGCGGCCGACCTCGGCGCTGTTGCGGGTGGAGGCGAATCGCTATCTGCGAGTGACGGTGACCCCGGTTTTCGGGGCCGATGGGACGGCGTGCCAGCTCATCGCACTGACCCGGGACGTGACCGCGGAAGAGCTGCAGAGGCAGAAGGTCGACGCGATACACAAGGCCGGCGAGGAGCTGGCCGACCTGACGCCCGGCGAGCTGGTTGAGCTGGGAGTCGAGGAGCGAATCGACCTGCTCAAGCTCAACATCGTGCGGCACATGCAGGACTTGCTGGGGTTGGACTACATTGAGATCCGCCTGCTCGATCGGCAGACGGGCAAGCTGGTTCCCCTGGTGTCGGAGGGGATGACGCACCTGGCGGCGAATCGTGAGTTGTTCGCCCGCCGCGAAGGGAACGGGGTCACCGGGTTTGTGGCCGCTACGGGCAAGAGTTATTTGTGTCATGACACGTCATCCGATCCGCTGTATCTCGAAGGCGCGCCCGGTGCGCGAAGCTCGCTCACGGTTCCGCTGGCGTATCACGGCACGGTGATCGGCACGCTGAATGTGGAGAATGAGCAGCCCAACGCCTACGAAGAACAAGATCGGCAATTTCTGGAGATTTATGGGCGAAGTGTGGCATTGGCGTTGAACACGCTGGAATTGCTGCAGGCGGAGCGGTTTGTCTCGACGACGGCGTCGGTTGATGCGATCAGCCACGCACTGGCGTTGCCGATTGACGACATTCTGAACGACGCGACGATTGCGCTGGACCGGTACGCGGGTCATGACGAAGATTTGATCGCGAGGCTGCGGCATCTGATCGCGCGAGGACAGGAGATCCGGAGCCTGGTCCATCAAGTCGGCAGTTCGATGACACCCGAGGCGAAGCACGGGGCGGGCGGGTCGGCGCTGCCGTTGGCCGGTCTGAGAGTGCTGGTGGTGGACGCCGAGGAAGGGATACGCAAGGCGGCGCATAGCATTTTGGGCGACAAGGGGGCGGTGGTCGATACGGCGCGTGAGGGGGGCGAGGCGCTGGCACGGGCGCGGCTGACGCCGTATTCGATGGCGTTGACCGACATTCGCTTGCCTGATTTGAACGGCTATGACGTGTATCACCGGCTGCGTGAGATCCGGGCTGGGATGCCGGTGATCTTGATGACGGGGTTTGGCTACGATCCGACGCACTCGATCGTCAAGGCCCGGCAGGAGGGGTTGCAGACGGTGCTTTACAAGCCGTTTCGGCCCGATCGTCTGATCGAGGCGGTGGAGCAGACACTGCGGCAGTCGAAGCAGGCTGCGGAGGGCGGTGGTGGGACGGACGGGCGGGAGACGGCGGCTGTTGATCCCGGGCAACCTGGCGGGGACGAAACCGGGACGATCGCGTAAGCTCATGCGACAAGCCGATCGGCGCTGGGGTTGAGGGAAGAAGCCCTGGCTTTCGGTGAGCTGAAGGTATCGCAGGGAGATGGAGCGGTCATGCTGCGTCATGTGATTGAGCTGGTCTGGATGATGGGCGCGGGTCTTGGGCATGTTTGCCTGATCGTTCTGGCGGTGAACGTGGTCCACGGCTACGGCTGGCGGACCCGCTGGATCGAGCCGTTGACGATGGCGGCACTGGCCGTAGCGGGGGTGGGGACATTGGTGCTGGGTGGTTGGGCGTGCTGGGTAGGGCCGTCGGCCTGGCCTGAGGCATTGCGGTGGTATGCGGCGGTGGTGGCGTTGGTGGGATTGATCGGTCTGCCTACTGTGACCTTGCTGCGGCATAAGCGCCGCCCGCCTGCGGGTACGTGGGTCGAGACGGCAGCACTGGATCTGTGTGCCGATGGTGGAGCCGAGCGGTTTGTCGGCGACGGTTCGCACAGCGGTGTGTTGCGTTGGCCGGGGAACGAATCGTTGCGGCCGGAGTTTGTCGACGTGCGGGCGGAGGTGCCCGGGCTGCCTCGGGCGTTTGAAGGATTGACCATCGTTCACTTGACGGATTTGCATCTCGCGCCGTGTTTCGACCGGAGCTATTTTGAGGCGGTGATGGACGTCGCCGCGGAGCTGGAGCCGGATCTGGTGTTGCTGACGGGTGATGTCGTCGAGCATGTGGAGACGGTCGATTGGATCGCTCCGGTGCTGGGACGGGTGCGGGGGCGGTTGGGAAGCTATGCGATCGTGGGGAACCACGATTTCCGCTATGGCGAGGAGGCGGTGCGGGCCGCGCTGGCTGGGGCGGGATATGAGGATCTGGATGGGCGGTGGACGACGATTGAGATTGAGCCGGGGCGACGACGGCTGGCACTGGGAGGGACGTCGGCCCCGTGGGGTCCGAGTCTGGGGCGGTCGACGATGCCGCGGGAGGCGGATTGCCGGATCGTGCTGAGCCATACTCCGGACCAGTTTCCGGAGATTGCGGGTTGGGATTGCGTTGATCTGTTGCTGTGCGGCCACAATCATGGCGGTCAAGTGCGGCTGCCGGTGTTGGGCTCGGTGCTGGTGCCGAGCCGGTATTCGCGGCGTTATGACATGGGCTTGTTCCGGGATGGCCGGACCTTGATGTATGTGGGGCGTGGGTTGGGGGCGAAGCATCCGTTGCGGTGGAACTGCCCGCCGGAATTGACGCGGTTGACACTGTGTGCCGGACGGCCGGCCAAGGGTGGCCGCGTTCGGGATGCGGTGCGAGTCGTCTCGGGCTGATCGGGGACCGGCGGAGCGAACCGGCGTCGATTTGAGGGAATCACTCCAAGCTCGTGGGGTGGTGTGCGAACGCACTGCCATGGATACTGACGTTCAAAGACACGACTCGGGCAGACGAGCAGGTCAACGGAGGCGAGCGAAGTCGACGGCGGCCTCGCGCCGGGTCCCCGGGGGTATGCAGGCCCGAGCGAACTGGAGTGCAGGGAACATGAACGCGATCTCGGTGATCATCTTTGTGGTGCTGACGGTGATCGGCGGCATTCTGGCCGCGGTGCTGGGGCGGGGGAACGAGCTGCTGGGCGGAGGGTTCTTTGCGGTTTGGACGCTTGTTGCGCTGTTGCTGGCGGCGGCGGTGCGGCTGGCGGCACAGTGGGAACGCGGGGTTATCTTCCGGCTGGGCAAGTACAAGGATACGAAAGGACCGGGCCTGTTCGTCGTGATCCCTCTGGTGGACATGGTGCGGATGGTCGACACCCGCGTGCTGGCGGTGAACATACCCAAACAGCAGGTGATCACACGAGATAATGTGCCGGTGACGATTGACGGCGTGCTGTTCTTCCGGGTGTCGAACGCGGCGGAGGCGATCATCTCGGTGCAGGATTACCGGTTCGTGATTTCGAATTATGCCCAGACATCGCTGCGCGACGTGATCGGCCAGATGAGCCTGGATCAGCTTTTGACCGAGCGTGAGCAGATCGCCAAGATGATCGAGCAGCATGTTGACAACGACACCAAGGGCTGGGGCATGGAGGTGACGGGCTTGCGGATTCAGGACATCGACATGCCGGAGGACTTGAAGAAAATGATGTCGCGGCAGGCGTCGGCTGAGCGAGAGAAGCGGGCGAACATCACGAAGGCCGAGGGCGACCGGGACGCCGCGTTGAACCTGGCCCAGGCGGCCAACACGATGCGGGAAAGCCCGGGAGCGATGCAGTTGCGGACGTTACAGACGATTGACGGACTGGGACCGACGTCGTCGAACACGGTCGTGCTGGCGGTGCCGATCGAGATCATGCAGATGATGGGCGGCCGGATGCCGAGCTGGTTGAGTTCGGGCGAGCCGGGGAACGGGCCATCGGGGGGTTGAGAGTGGGGGATCCTAAACACCTGTCTTCACGGTCGCTTGCCGTAGCATGGGCCGCTCATTACACTTGTCCTAGGGGCGAGTGGGATGGGCGGCCCGAGGTGTTTGCTGGGTGGGGTGGAGCCGCAGTGGGGCTCGTGGATCCCGTTTTAAGAGAGAGGCAGGCCGAGGATGCGAGGACTGATCAAGCCGGCGGAACAGGTGCGGCGGCGGCTGGGGTTGGATCGGTTCTTGTCGTGCTGGGTGGTGACGCTGGCGTTGCTGTTGGCGCTGGCGTTGGTGGTTGAGGCGGTGCGGGTGTTGAAGCTGGGAGTCGTGCCGATCGCGACGCTGGGTGTGGTGGGCATTGCCGTGGGGGTGTCGGTGCTGGGGGCGGGGTTCTGGGCGTGGTGGAAGCGGCCGAGTTTGCTTGATGCGGCGTTTGAGATCGACAAGGTGTTTGGGTTGGATGAGCGGCTGAGCACGGTTTTGAGCTTGGCGGGCGACGGGGCGCGGCCGGAGGTGGTGGAGGCGTTGGTGAAGGATACGGAGCGGCGACTGGAGGGTGTTGACGTTGCCAGCGGGTTTGGGTTGAAGCGGCCCAGGCTGGCGTGGATTCCGATCGTGCCGGCGGTGTTGATCGGCGTGCTTACCTTGCTGCCTGAGGCGTGGCTGGCCGGACAAAAGGCGGAGGCGAAGGGATTGAAGTCGGCGGCGATCGAGGCACGGAAACAGACGAGTCAGTTGCTGAAGAAGGTCAGCCAGACGATGGCCGAGAAGCGTAAGCAACAGCCGAAGGCGGCGATGGCCGGTGAGACGGCGAAGGTATTGGCGGAGCTGGAGAAGGCGATCGATGCGCTGGGCAAAGCGCCGCCGTCGGATCGTAAGCAGGCGATGGTCGAGCTGAACAAGATGGCCGACACGGTGCAGGAGCGTCGCAAGCAGGTAGGCAGCCTGGAGCAGATGACGCGGCAACTGGAGCAGCTCAAGGAAATGACCGCGGGCACGCCGGCGGAGGAAGTGGGGCGCGAGCTGGCACGCGGGAATTTTGACAAGGCGGCTGAGCAAATGAAGAAGCTTCAGGAGAAGATGAAGTCGGGCGAGCTGAGCGAGGCGGAGAAACAGGAACTGGCTCGGCAGCTGGGCGACCTGAAGAAGCAGCTTGAGAAGATGGCGGGGCTGGAAGAGCAGCGTAAACAGCTTGAGGACGCGCGTAAGAATGGTCTGCTTTCCGAGCAGCAATATCAGGACCAGAAGGCGAAATTGGATCAGCAGGCCAAGGATTTGAAGAGCCTTCAGAAGCTGGCGGAGAAGCTGGGCGAGGCACAGCAGCAGATGGCGGCGGGGGATATGAAGAAAGCGGCTGAGTCGTTATCGAGCATGCAGCAGGAGTTGGAGCAGATGGCGGCGGCTGCTCAGGAGATTGAGGCCTTGGACGGGGCGATGGCGGACCTTCAAGATGCGAAGGAAGCGCTTTCGGGCGAGGGGATGAATCAGCTCGGGCAGCAGATGGAAGCGATGATCGGGATGGGACAGGGGAACCGGCCAGGCCAGGGACAGGGGATGGGCCGAGGTAAGGGCCAGGGCGATCGGCCGGAAGCGCCGGACGATACGGCATCGTTCCGGTCGAAGGTGCAGCAGCAGTTCACAAAGGGGAAGGCGATGGCGGCGGGGTTTGCTGATCCGTCGCGACAGGTGCGGGGAGAGAGCATTCTGGAGGGACAGGAGACGGTTGAAGCGGCGGCCGCGGCGGCGACCGAGGCGCTGGTTGACCAGAAGATCCCCCAGACCATGCGTAAACACGTGCAAGGCTATTTTGACCGGGTGCGGACCGGGACGGAGTGATAGGGGTCCCAAGATTTATTCACGGGATGAGGTGAGTGGCGAAGCTGTTCGCGGTGGATCCCGCCTGCGCGGGGATGACCTAACTTCGCGGGGAGGACTCGATTGGGGGGCACCCTGCGATTGGCTCGCGACCGTTACCTGGGATGCGTATGACAGGGTGTTTGGGTGACTGGCTCAGGGGACGATCTGGACGCCGCGCCAGAAGGCGACGCGGTTTTTGATGTGGGCGGCTTCGGGCTTGGGGTCGGGATAAAACCAGGCGGCGTCGGGGTTGGTCTGGCCGTCGACCTTGAGGGTGTAGTAACGCGCGGTGCCCTTCCAGGAGCAGACGGTGGTGGTGGCGCTGGGGTCGAGGTAGGCGGTATTGAGGGATTCGGTTGGGAAGTAATGGTTTCCTTCGACCACGAGGGTGTCGTCGGATTCAGCGATAGTCTGGCCGTTCCAGAGAGCTTTCATGGTTGGTTTCGAGCCTTGAAGGTTGAGTCCGGGGAGGTGACGAGCCGCCAGGGATATTCTGGTCACAGGGAGGGGGAGCGGCCAGCGTGACGCCGAGCGGGCGGCCCCTGGTGGTGAGGGCTGGCCACGCTCGGCGTGCGCGAGTGGTTGATCAAACGCCGGCTGTTTGGTCCGTGCAGGAGGGTTCGGACACCGAAGCGGCGAATCGTTCCTGCATCTGCTCGGGTGTGAGATCTTCGAGATGTTCGGCGATGGCCCAGTGATGGCCGAAGGGATCGACGACCTTGGCGTAACGGTTGCCCCAGAAGGTGTCGCTGATGGGCATAGAGACGGTAGCGCCGGCTTCGAGGGCCTGAGCATAGGCGGCGTTGGCGTCGGTGACGTAGAGGTGAATTGTCACTGGAGAGTTGTCGGCGGGTCCGACCGAGCCGTATTCGGGGAACTCATCGGCGAGGAAGAGGTGGGAGTCGCCAATCAGAAGCGTCGCGTGGCCGATCTTCATGCCGCCCTGGCCATCGGGAAACGGCATGCGGAAAAGCTCTTCGGCTCCGAAAGCTCGCTTGTAGAACTCGATGGCGGCTGGTGCGTTTTTGACGATCAGGTGCGGGGTCAGGGCGTGGTGACCGGCGGGAATGGGGTGGGGCATGGGCGGATGCTCCGATGGCAAGGGATTTCCGGCCTCGGAACCTGTTCGCGTGAACGGGATCGGGTCGGCGTTTTTGATTCCCTCATGTCATCGGCGAAAAGTCAACATTTGTACAGTTTGAGGCTCGGGAATTTGCGCGCGAGGAGGCATGAACGCATGGTGGAGTTCTGTAGACGACGGGTTGTTTTGGAGCGCCCGGGCTATCGTTGGGGGCTGGGAGCGGATTGGAGTGAGGTGGCGTACGCCGAATGAGGTGGAGCGAGCGGAGCCGAGGGGGGGTTGCTGGGATTTGTGGTCACGAAGGTGCGGTCGCGTTGGCTGGGATGAGTTTGCGGGGCGTTGGGAGTGGTGAGGTTGGAGTGCTGGGTGTTGTCCGGGAGGTGATTGGTTGTTTGGGGACCCTCGCCCCGGGCCTCTCTCGGGGGTAAGGCGGGGGGAGCGAGATGAGCTTGCGGCTTGGTTTTTTGATGGGTGTGCCAGGCGCGCTGGGCGGCTTTGAGCTCGCGGTCGGCGAGGGATTCGTAGCGGAGCCAGAGGGAGTTGGGTTGGTCGGCGGGTTCTCTTGAGGCGGAGAGATGCTTGCGGGCCATGGCCTGGGCGATCTGGGCGGCGAGGTAGGATTCGTGGGTGTCGGTGGGTTTGTGGTTTTCCTCGATGTAGCGGTAGAGGAAGGAGCGGAAGGTGCGCGGGAGGTTGTTGGGGAGAGGGAGGAGGCGGGCCCATTCGGGAAGTGCGGAGGGGAGAGTGTCGGGGGCTGAGTTTTCGGGTGCGGGGGTGTTGGCGGCGAAGGGGACAGGAGGCTCGGGGGAGCTTGGAGGCAGTTGGGTTTGATGATGGGATTGCGGGGGTGATTGGTCCTGGTGGGCGATGTCCACCCTACTGGGGGCTGGGTGGGCGGTGCCGGCCAAACGGGGGGCTGGGCGTTCGGCGGTGCGGAGGATGGGGAGGTCGGGGCGGGGGGAGTTGAGGCGGCGTTGGAGGCGGTCGAGTTGTTTCTGGCGGTTGGATTTGGCGCGGGTGGCGGAGGACATGGGGCGTCGTTCCTCTTGATGCGCGGGGATGGGGAAGTGTCTATCCCGTACGCTCGGAGGTTTGGCGAGGATTATCAGCTTTTTTTGCCGGAGATGGTTCGCTCGATGGCTTGATCAACCGGCTGGGTCGGGTTCGGCCTCTCGATAGCGGTCGGGGGCGTAGCGCGTGGCGAGGAGTCGGGTCGCCTGGGAGAGGTCGATGTGTTGGATAAGGAGGCCTTCCTCGCCATAGGGAAGGTGGGCCTGGCAGTCGCCGTTTGGGGCGATGAGGGCGGTTGCCGATTCCTGGAAACGAAGGGCGTAGTTGACGCTGCCGAAATAGATCGTGTTTTCGCGGCTGCGCATCCTCATGGCCTGTTCGTAATAGGGGGCGTCGGGTGAGCCGAAGTGGTTTAGGGTCACGCCGATGTGTTCGTTGCCGGTGTGCTGGGGATGGAAGACGATCTGAGCGCCCCGAGCGGCGGCCCAGCGCACGGTTTCGGGGTAGCGCCAACCTTCATGGCAGATGGCGACTCCGAACTTCAGACCCTCGATCTGGAACAGCCGACGCGTGGTGCCTGGGACGTAGTAGGCGTCTTCGCTGGGGTCGAGCTGATTCTTGGTCTGGACGCCCTGGAGAGAGCCGTCGGGGTTGAAGACGTAGGCGGCGATCTGGCGGCGGTGTTCGTCGTCGAAGTGTTCGGCGCTGAGGATCGTGGCGATGGAGTGAAACCTGGCCATCTGAGCGACAGAATCGAGGACGCGTTTGAGGTCGGTGTGGGTGAACGGAGGGACGGCGAAATCCTGACCGCGGAGGCCGGGCAGATAGGCTTCGGGGAAGCAGACGATCTGGGCTGCTTGGGACGAGGCCTGGGCGATGAGTCGTTTCACACGGTTGAGACCGTCGTCGAGGGAGGAGGCGACGCGGGGAGAGGCGAGGGCGATGATCATCTGAGTGAAACTTAGTGGTGTGCGAGATGTTTGGCTGTGGAGAAATATACGGCACTTCATTCCCTGGAACACCGGATCGTGCTGGAAGGAGTGTTCTAGAGTGGAATCAGACTGGGTTGTCGCGGAATGGGGAGTCGACGCGGCGCTGGCGGCGTATCAGGTTGTGAGTGAAGTCGGCATGTCGCCGATGGGACGTTTTGTGAGGATTTTGCCTTGGACACGCTTGTTTCCTGGCGGTCGATACGGTTTGTCTTCAGTGTGGTGCTGGGCATGTGGCTGGGATTGGTGGTGTTTGTGCTGTGGCAGGTGCATAGGCCGTGCGAGTTTTGTCGACAAGTGAAGGAATGGAATGCGGCGCACGGAAATCCCGAGTCGTTAAGCAATTACGCTGACGAGGAGGATCGTCGGGCGATGTATGAGCGATGGCTCTCTCTGACTGGGTGCGGATGTGATCCGGGCCGGGACGGATCGACTCATACGACCCGCGATCATCTGCATCGGGCGATCTTCGCGGAATCGCTGAAGGCGAAACCGGTGGGTTGGAAAACCGCCATTACGTCCGAACTGCTGGATTCGCTTGTGCTGGAGGGTGAAGCCTTGGGGTGGTGAAACTGGGCAGCGAGATTCGGCCCGTGGATGTGGCGAGACGTCGATGGTTGCTCGTGTGATCGGCTTGAACCGTGAAGGCTTATTTGTGGATTGATCCGATGATGAGGGCGAGCAGCTTGTCGATGTCTTTTGGATTGATCCAGCGGGCGACGATGACGAGGTCGTTCTCCGGGTCGCAATAGATCATGTTTGTCCCATTGCCGACGTGAGCCCAGGCCGTATCGGGCGCGCTGGGGTAGAGTTTGTCGCCGTTTTTGTCGGGCAGGTTGAGCATGTAGTTCATGTGACCATAGGACCCGTTGGCTGGTCCTGGCGTGCGAGCTTGGGCGAACCACTCGCGCTTGAGAAGTTGCTTTCCGCCCCAGTTGCCATCGCGGAGGGTGAGCAGGCCGAACCGTGCCATGTCGCGGGCGTTGATGAACATGCCGCCGCCCCAGTGACCACCGCCGCTGACGACCTGGACGCGTTGGCCGTCGAGTGTGATCCACGAGTTTTCGTAGCCGTACCAGCGCCAGGTGGATGAGGCGCCAATGGGGTCCATCACTTTTTCTCGGAGGACCACGGGGAGCGGCCGGCGGAGGACGTTGGTGGCGGCGAGCGCCAGGAGGTTGACGCGGGTATCGTTGTACTCGTAGACGGTCCCTGGGGTGTGCCGGGGACGGGTGAGCCAGGTGGAGAGATCGGGATCGGGTCGGTCGGCCCAGTCGGGTTTACCCCAGAGGGTGCCCTGCCAATCGGAGGTTTGGCGGAGGAGGTCGTCCCAGGAAATGGTGCGGTTGTGTTCGGACTCGAACAGGGTGGCGGTGTCCGGCTTGCCGACACCGATGCGGTCGATTCCTGGCTCGCCGTCGCCGGGGGGGAGGTCGGTGGGGGCCATGGAGAGCTGGACGGGGGCGTCGAGTGATTCCATCAGGCCGTCCTGCCAGGCCAGGCCCACGACGGTGGAGAGGAACGATTTCGAGACGCTGTAGGTCATGTCGACGCGCTGAGTGTCGCCCCATTCGGCGATGATGTAGCCTTGCTTAACGATCATGCCCGCCGGGCCGCCGCGCGTCTTGAACGGGCCGAGTCCTTCGCCCATCGGCTCACGTGCGAAGCTGGTCAGGTGGGCGAATTCCTGATCGCGTGGGTTCTGTGGATTTTCGGCAGTGAGGGCGTGAGCGATCGCGGCTTCGATTCCGGCTGGGTCCATACCCACCTGGTCCGGCACACGGGTTTCCCAGGCCTTGCCGGCGGGAGGGACATACTGTGCGGCCTGCGCGGGGAGGACGGCGGCGAGCGCGGTGAGGGGGATGAGCAGCCATAGGCGCATGGGAGAGGACTCCGGGGTGGGTTGCATCAGTCGAGCGACCAGGAGTTGGCGTCGGCCTCGGCCTCGATGGCCTGGGCTCGTGATTCGTCGATTTGAAAACGCTGGAGAATGGGAGCGCGACCGCGGGCCTTGAGCGTTTGGAAAAGCTCGTTGCGGCGGGCGAGCGTTTCGTTGAACTGATCACGGGGGGCGGTCTCAACCGGGAACTGGCGGTCGGCTGCCTGGGAAGCCTGGAACTCGGCGCGGTAGAGGGCGGAGAAGATTTGCCGACGCTGGCCGAGGCTGAGGCCGTCGACCACGTCGCCGGCGAGTTGATCGGCGGTCAGCTTCTGTTTGGTGGCCTCGACGAGGGCGTTCGCGAGCGCGTCGACCGAAGCTTCTGCCGCCACCTCCGGCGAGGGCGGAGGAGTGATCTCCGGGGAGCTGGCGATTGGGACGGGATGGTTGATCACTTGATCAGGCATGACGACTTGATGAGGCTGGAGTTGAGCCACTGGGGCTGCCTGCCAGACGAACGCTCGCGTATCACCTTGCTGGACGAACTCGCCCCGGATTTCCCACGGCTCGGCCCCGAATCGGGCTGTGCCTTGATAGGTGCCGTCTTCGGCTCGGTCGATGGTGATTTGGTCGGGCTGTCGGCCGGCTTGCTGGATCACGCCCTCGGTGATGAGCCGCCGTGCGAGTTGATCTTCCGGCTCGCCGACCATGAAACGGATGCCGAGGACCGCGCCGATCACGCCGACGAGCAGGCACGCCGACCGAACGGCGCGGGGATGATTGCCGAAGTTTCCCGGCAACCGGCGGGCGAATTTGGCTGTGTTCTCCCTGGAGGCGAAAAGCCCTTTAAGCCCGAACCAGGCGAGAAACAGACAAGCCAGCGTGAGGGCAAAGGCAATCAGGGAGAGATTGAAGCCTTCGGACCTGATGCGCTGGAGGAGGTTGCCCGACTCACGGAGAAACGCGATTCCCCCGGCGACGAACGTGACTCCGCCGAGGATGAGGCCGATCCAGCAAACGAGGCGTGCGGTCTTGGGGTTTTTCGTGCCGATGTGGCCGGCCATGGCGGCGAGTTTCTCGGGCGAGGCGCGGAGGCCGCGCAGGGAGATCCAGAACGCCACACCACCGAACAGGAAGATGAGTACGGGAAAGTCGAGCAGTTCCGAGACCAACTCCAGCACACGCATAAGCAGCCCCTGCCGAGTATTCGCAACGCGAGCCGACCCAATGAATGACCATGATTCCATGGTCACGGGCGGGCGTCCATGAGGGCTGGGTGGAATTGTGCCTACGGGGCGCGTCGATTGCGGGTGATCGCGGTCGACGATGTCGGTGTTACTTGGTGCGACGCGCGTGGCCGGTCATGAAGGTGAACCAGGTTCCGTCGTCGCCGAGCATTGATGAGGTGATCACGATGTGATCGCTGGACTTGAATTCGTAGGTATCTCGAAATTTCGTGGACTTTCCTTCGGAAACGGGGCCATCGGCGACGAGGGTCAGGATCTTTCCCGAGGGATCGACGTCGCCTTCGTATTTCCACATGATGTCCATCAGGGAATCGACCCAGGTTCCGACGTACTTTCTGGTTTTGGCGTCGTAGCGGAGCGTCTGGATGCCGGTGATTTTGGTGCCCATCGTCTCCAGGTTCAGCTCGGAGACGACCCAGAACGGGCCGAGCTTTCGCGTGCGGATAGTTCCCCTGGACTGGATGGCCGGCTGACCTGGCCCGGTGGTGCCCTCGGCCTCGGTGGTCCATTCGCCGACGAACTGCTCGAGCCATTCGTGCTGCTTCGTGGGTTCGGCGGGCGGAGCGGGTTCCTGGGCTTTGATGGAGGAGTTTGCGAGGAATCCGGCGAGGAGCGTGGATGCGGCGACGATGCGTTTCATGGGCGAGGATCGCGGCTTGGAGTTGACGAGGGTCAGAGATGGGCAGCGGCGGTTTTTGACGATTATAGATCGGATCGATCGCGAGCGGCGCGACCATGACCTGGAGGTACCAGCCCGCGATTAACCACGCCCGAGACAACGAGGGTGAAACACCAGAAGCCGCGCCACAACGCGTGGAACTTGCCTCGATGGGGTTGTGCTGCTTGGGAAGTCAGGGCCACATGGCGGTCGCGGCGAGGATACAATCGCTGCCAGCAGCGGGAGCGGTCCACGTTGGATTTCGACCGTTGCGCCACGATCTCGGAGGTGAAGATGAAGGCGATTCTCTCGGTGGCGTTGGTTTTCGGGGTGTGCGGCCTGTTGAGCGCGGCGGACGACAAGGTGGTTGATCCGGTGGGGACGTGGAAGTGCACGTATGAGATTGGCGGACAAGAGCGGACATCCACCCTGAAGATCGAGAAGGACGGGGACACTCTCAAGGGGACGATGAGCTGGCCGGAGCAGGACGGCGAGAAGCTCAGGGACCTGAAACAGAAGGACGCGACTTTGACGTTTTCCGCCGTGCGGGAGTTCATGGATAACGAGATCCCGATCGAGTACACGCTGACGATCGACGGGGACCAGCTTAAAGGGAAAGGCGAGGCGGAATTCGGGGGCCAGACGCAGGAATTTGAGATCGAGGGCAAGCGGCAGAAGAGCGAGAAGTAGTCGTCGCGCGGTCTGGATCGCTGCGGCGGCGGGCGGGTGACCAGGGCATCGTCCTCGTGCTCTGGTCTTCCGGTGGTCAGGGCCACACCGTGGCCCTCCCACTGGTGAGGGTTGTTGTTGATGTAGTTGACAAACGTATGTTTATGTGATTTGAATGAGGAGTGAGGCGTCAGGGCGGCCATTGACGAGGGGGCTCGCCTTCAGTTTTTTCCGCGCGAAGATTTGGTTGCGCGAATTGGGTTGACTTTGGCGGCAAGTTGAATTGGGGAATTCGGAGTCAGATTCGTTCCGCATGGGCACGGGAATCGGCGAAAATCCTGCGCGCGAACGTCGGGTCGGGCGAGCTGTGGTGAGTTTAAGCGTTGCGATGGATCGTCCGATTGCGGGCGAATTGCGAAGGGATCGATGGCGGGGTACGACGGACACAATCGGGGGACATCGGGTTGGGGATCTGGGGAACGCCGCTCGGGGCTGGGTTGTGTGACCGTTCGTGCCGTCGCGGCTGTCTTCTGAGACTCGATGAGTGGAATGAGGTGCCGGCGCGCCGTGCGGTCATGTCATCTGGACGGCCGGGTGGTTAGGCGTCGGCCGGCCCGAGGGAGACCGAGATTTCGTAGATGCCGCTCCAGCCACCGGCCCATGTCCCCTGCCCTGTCGGCCATGCCGTCTCATCCGAAAGATCGAAACAACCGATACAACTTGAAGTGGACGCGCAATCTTCAAAACCGGAGAGGCGGGCACCATGCGGTTCATCGGCATCCTCGCCTGCCTGGCCGGGCTTATGGGGATGGTCGGCTGCACACACCGCAGCCTGTCTCGCAACATGATTCAGGCCACAAGCACCGTCATGGAGATCCAGTACAACAGCGTGCTGTCGAACCTGGCGATGATGGCCTCGCACCCGGAGGCGCTGCCGAATCACGTCAGCCTGGCCGACAGTGTGGTTCAGATCAACGACCGGGCCGGGTTTGGCCAGAGCGGCGGGTTCGACACGGGCATCAGCCCCGGCTTTTCTCTGAACCAATTCGGTCCCTCCGGCCAGCGACAGGTGACTGAGCAGTGGGGAACGGACGCGACCACCGACCCCGAACGGCTGTACGACCTTCAGTGCCTTTACCGGGCCGCCCTCGGCTGGCCGCCGCTGCCCCCGACGTTCGGGATCATGTACCTCCGGAGCAACCCGGAGGCCGAGGGTCGGGGTGATACCGAGAAAACCTCGGGAACGACGGGCATCAGCACCGACGGGGTAATCCGCACGGCCGCTCAAGGCGGGACCATGTCCACCGGCGGGGGTGGCTCGACGCCGGGCAGCTCTTCGTCCGGCGGCGGTAGCCGAGGGCTGGTGCCGATCGACATTCTCCTGCTCGACGTGCCGCAACCCGGCTGGTATGAAGTGGGCGGTAAGAAAGACGTCCCTAAGGACGCCTGCTACGTCGGCCGTTGGGGTAATTGCTACGCGTGGGTGACCGCCGACGGCGTACCGCAATTGACCCGGTTCACCATCACCGCGCTCACGGTCATCAAGCTCAGCCCCGGAGAGAGGGCGAGCGGAGGGAAGTCTGGGCTCGCCGTCACGAACTGAGCAAGAGGATCCTCTCCACGCGACCGGGTGACCAGGGCATCGTCTTGGTGCCCGGGCGACCCGTCTGCTCGCTGCGGCTAATCCGTTCCGGCTTCAACACCGGATTTTGCCAGGAAGACGCTCGGGATTTTGCCGCCCGAGCCCGATGAGGACGCTGAGCCATCGATGATGCTCAGTAACGCAAAATCGCGGCGATTCCCTGGTGGGTGTCCAGGTCGCCCGACTCGTAGAAGAAGACTTCTCCGCCTTCGGTGAGCACCGATTCGATCAGGTCGTCCACTGCGTCGTCGAGCGACTGAACACCCTGGCCGGTGTAAGGCAGGAGATGATCGCCGCCTTCGGCGACGTCGGCGGGATACTCGAAGTCGGTCTCGACCAGGAGCGTCTGGACCTTCTTGTTGAAGCAGGAGCGCCAGACCTGATCGACGCCTGAGGCGTGGCGGCTGGCCCTGACGGCCTCGCCCAGCCGGACCAAGGCCCGGGTCCGTCTGAGGGTCGAGCCGGCCAGAAACGCCGGCCAGACCATTTTGCCGAGAGCACTTGGGCTTGGTTCGTCATGACTGCCCGGGACCATTGCGACGATCGCGTCGGGGTTCTTGGTGATCTCCTGGTAGAAGGCCAGATACCGATCGACGCCGACGAGAACGATCGGCAGCGGGTCGAGCTTCTGGATCGCGCTCAGCGCCTCGTCGACCTTGGTGAAGAACTGCCGGTGCGAATCGTCGCGCACGGCCGAACGATTCACGCCGGGGCCGCCGGGCAGCTTGGACGCGCCGCCTGGTCCTCTATGCGTCATCGGGAACGGCTTGGTGGTCTCCTCGGTTAACACCTTTGTCGAGGCTTCGAAGAGCCGAGTCGGCTTTTCGGTCAGCACCAGGACGCGGTAGCGCGGCGCCCGGTTCAAGGAGAAGACGAGGTCGCGAATTGCGAATGTTTCATCGATGACCGCGCGGGCCTTGACCTTGAAGGGCAGGTGGATGGCCGTCGCGCTGTCCTTGCTGACGAACAGGGCGAGACCGTCTTGCAGGTGGTCGTAGTCGATCTTGTCGACCAGCTTGTTGAGGTTCGCGACCAGCGGGGCGACCTGGCGCTTGGGGAACTCTGCGTGGAGGCGATCGAGGGCCTTGGTCACGAGGTTTTTGACGACGATCCGGTCGCGTTTGTTGGCCGGTGAGGTCCGATGCGTGGGGGCCAGCAAGGAGATCGAGGGGTAGTCCTTATGGCCCTGAAGCTGCTTCAAGTCGCTGCGCGAGATCATGTGCGTTCCACGATGTCTGAGGGGGCGGATAACGTCGTCGTCAAGAAGTCGAAAGATAGCCGAATACGCTGTCGTCCGCAACCAATCGCATCACGCAACGGAGCCTCGCCGGGCGAAACGAAGCAGGCGGGTGGCGTGGGCATGGGGTTCTCAAGGATGAGATTGTCGTTTCGGCGAGCAACGCGGCGCGGCTGAAAGAGCAAGGGAGCAAGCTGATCCTCTCGACCTCTTCTGGCTGCGCCTCACCGGTTGAAGCAAGCGGGGCCACCGGCCGCGTTTCCAAGAAACCATGATCGACAGATAAGAAGGCGTAAAGCGGCCGATTGTTTTCATGTTGTTCCCCTTTACGTTTCTGCGTTCCCTTCAACCCTTGGCAGGCCATGCCCGACGAAGAACCTACAACTCTCGAAAAGACTATCCAAAATGCCGCGGGCAACATCACCGGGCTCACAGCCGCGCTCAGCGCGGACACCTCGATTCTCATCAGGATTACCCCTTGAACCATGAACACCGAACCACTCGCGAGTAGGGCGTTAGGCGGGAGAAGCCCCGCCGCGTATATGACCTTATGTCTCTGGGTAGACATTGCAGGAGACAGCGATCCGTCCTCTCTGTCATTCAGCTTGATAAGAGATGACGGACTCGTTTACTCAACCAGCCATAGGGCATTTCAGACCAATCCGACAGATGATCGATTGAGCATGAATTCCGTTCAGAGCCAATCTTATGGGCTCGAAACTTTGCGCATTGCCACGCTCGTCAACGTCCCGGCCTATGGGGGCGTCATGTACGCGGCCGTCAGAGACTTGGATGGTTTCGTCTTGCAAATGTTCCCAGCCCTTCAGATTCGCAAGCCCATAACCTTCACCGCCTAACCGCCAATCGGGAGATAACCAAGTGAGCCAGTCCATCTATCAGACCTTCAACAACATCGCTCAGACCTTGACAGCCGGTTACACGGCCGCGTCGGGCCTGCTCAGCGTCCCCGACGGAACCGCATTCGGTACGCCCACCGAGGGGGCCCCGGTCCTCATCACCGCATTCCAGGCCCATACCCCCGCGAACCCCGTATTCAACGCCCGAATCACCGGCCGATCGGGTAATGTGCTTGTCGTCGACGCGATCACATGGGGGACGGACACCACCCTAGCGGTCGGCGACATCATCGCCATCACGCCCGCGGCCGAGCTCTTCGATGATCTGAAGGCTGCGACCAACTCGAAGGCCGACGCGAGCCACATCCACGCACAGGCCGACGTCACCGGTCTCACGACTGTGCTCGCCAGCAAGGCCGACGCGAGTCATACCCATGCCCAGGCCGACGTCACCGGGCTCACGACTGCGCTCGCGGGCAAGGCCGAGGCGAGCCATACCCATGCCGCGTCCGACATCACCAGCGGGACGATAGCCCCGGCCCGACTCGGAGCGGGTACCGCCGACAATACGACCTATTTGCGCGGCGACGGCACTTGG
>JBGSYY010000131.1:0-3642 GCA_041750675.1 Isosphaeraceae bacterium
CGGGCCGTGGATCGGGCACGACGAGCGGACGACCGTGGAGCACGCCGACTTCACGGGCGACGCCCAGGTGGGAGAGGCAATCGGCGCGGTTGCTGGTCACTTCGAGGTCGATGGCGAGGTCGCCGTTGACTTCCTCGGTGCTCTCGTGATTGAGGCCGGCCATGGCGAGGCGATGCGCGAGGGCGTCGGCGGGCATGTCGAGGGTGACGTACTGCGCGAGCCAGTTCCAGCTGACGATCATGGGGCGGGAGCCTCCGGCGAGTCGGTCGCGTCCTCATCCTCTGCGGGCGCGAAGATCGAGGCGACGGGCAATGGTCTGTCAGGGCAAGCCGTGGGGGCGAGGGCCTGGCCCACGTGGCGCACGGTGCTACGGCCATAGACGTGATCGGCGGGCTCGGTGTAGACCTCGACGGTCTGGTCCGCCACGTCGACGAGCCAGACCTCGGGAATTCCGGCTTTGGCGTACGCGTTCAGCTTCTGGCCGCGGTCGCGGAGGGCGGAAGTGTCCATGACCTCGACGAGGAGGAGAACGTCCGTGGGCTGCGGCAATTGGCGTGCGTAACGGCCGCGACGAGGCCGGAGGAGTACGAGGTCGGGCTCAGGCTCCGAGAAGTCGGGGAGGAGGATCGGGCTTTGGACTCGGATCGAGGCACCAGTCTTGTAGAGTTCATAGAAGAGATCGGTGATCAGCTCAACGTATTTCGCGTGTCGGCTGCCGATAGGGCTCATTCGGTAGATCACTCCATCGATCAACTCGAGTCGCTCGTCGGGATGTAAGACGCCGACCTCGGCGAGCTTGTGGTACTCGTCGACGGTAAACCGCCGAGGGAGGATTGAGGTGGAGTCGCGGTCGTACACGAGACCACGGACCAGCTCCGTACCTTCCTCGGCGTCGAAAATGCCGACGGCGGCCATCTTCTGGTAATCGTCGCTTGTGAATGTGCGCAGTTCGTCGCCAAGGTGGGTGCCGGGCGGGTAGACGTGGGCGATGCTCATGGCTGACGAGCCTCGACCTGGGACTTGGGCAGGATCTGGCCTTCAGGGCCGAAGATGGCGATCGGCGAGGAGAAATGGACCTCACGCCCATCGATCTCATAAGTCAGATCAGCGAAGAGTGCCAGATAACCATCGGTCGGCCCTGGGGTGACAAGGCTCATCAGGGGTTCGTCTTTCCATTCAGTCGTCTGCTGTTTGGTCCATTCCGATTCCCGAAAGTCGCGGCTGGCCGATCGGGCCGACCAGAGCTGAACCGACTTGGGTCGAGGTGTCGGGTTGTCGATCGTGAGGCCGCAGGTGACTGCTTTTGCATCAAAGAGCGTACTTGATTGGAACACCGGAGGTACGTTGCCGGCTGCGACCAATCGAAGCAACCCGGCAACCCCATTAATGGCCCACTCCCGGTTTTTTTCGAGGCTATGGCCCGCATTCGGCAGATAGACAACCGCCTTGGGGGCTTCGATCGCGTTCCAAAACAAGTTCATCGAGTCGAGCGTCCAGTATCGGTCGTTCGTGCCGTTGATCTGCAGGACGGGGATTTTGATCCGGTTCAGGTAGGTGTAGGGATCGACGATTTTCCAGAGCTGCTTTCCGACGGGGTCGTCGAATTTCTCGGTCAGGCCGCGGCGCGTGTAGTCCTCGATCTGCTCGGAATACTTACCCCACGACTCGAGCTGATGGGCAGACTGAGCCTTCATGTTCAGGGTCGGAATCACCATCGGGGCGATCGCCTTGACGCGGGGATCGACCGCGCCGGTGAGCCAGGTGGTCCAGCCGCGCTTGGATTCGCCGGTGACGACGAATCCGTCGATCGGCTTGTCGTTCTCGACGCCCCAGGCCTGGAGGGCGTCCATCGCCTTGACGGCGCTCTTGACCATGGGGAAGAGCAGCGGCCAGTCGGGTTCCTGGGTTGCGAGATAGTTGACGAAGGTCTCGCCGATCAAGTCATCCTCGAAGCGGTCGCCCATGAGAGGCTGATTCGGCACCTGGGGCAGCACGGCGACACGAGCGCCGCAGGCGTTTGCCAGGGCGAAGCCCTGGACGTGGTCGGACGGCTTGACCTCACCCCCGGTGCGGCCGCCGCTGATGAAGAGGAGCATCAGACGCGGATGCTCGACCCTGGTCGGTTCATAGACGCGAAGCTGGTGCTTCCAGTCGCCGCCGCGCCAGGTTTGCGAAGTGAACTCGAAGGAGAAGACCTTGCCCAGTGGCGTGGTGTCGTTGCTCAGAAACTTGGCGGCGAAGGCCGGCTCGGGGCGCTGGAGATAGTCGTCGATTGGGCTGGAAGCCGGCGGCGGAGCCTGTGCCGAGACACCGGTAGTCATAATGATGACAAGCAGCGGAACGGCGATCCACTTCTGGGATTTCGAGGTCATCGTCCTTGCGCTCCTAAATACCGGCGTTCGTTAAAAAAACAGAATCAGGCGTGGTTTGCGGCGAACATTTCCACTTCGGCGATGGCGCGTTCAATGGTATCGCGACGCCAGGTGGTGAGTGCGCTGTCGAGTGTTCGAGAGAGCCGGTGGACAAGCTGGCCGCAGGCGGCGTCGGCGTCGTGGCCGCTGGTGTGAATCTCGGGGAAGTCGCGGTGATGCACCGTGACACCGACGGCAACCGGGTCCTCACTGATGATGACAAGCGGGCTTGCGGTGGCGTTGGGGGTGCTGCTCATGGTGGTCCTGGCCTCAATTCCGTGGGTCACAATCCGTCGCCGTTCGGCGCGACCCGACACCCAGCCTTTGTGCCGTCCGACATGGGAATTCGGGTGCAGCGAACCTATTTATCCTAACTCACTCAAGAACCGGACTGCGAGTGGCCACGGCCCCCTTATTCCGGAGACATGCGGCAGCCGCAGCCGGGCTGAGCGGCGGGCCGCACTCAGAACTGGGCCAGAAAGCGGGCGTCGTTCTGGTAAAGCAGGCGGATGTCGTCGATGCCGTGCCGGCGCATGCAAAGTCGCTCGATGCCCAGACCGAAGGCGAATCCGGTGAACTCATCGGGATCGTAACCGACGGCCCGGAAGACGTTGGGATCGACCATGCCGGCGCCGCCCATCTCCACCCAGCGATCGCCACCGTGCCACATCATGTCGACCTCGACCGATGGCTCGGTGAACTGGAAGAACGAAGGGCGGAAACGAATCTGCACGTCCTCGCCCAGGTAGCTCTGTGCGAAGAGGCGGAGGACCGTCTTGAGGTCGGCCATGGTGACGCCTCGGTCGACCATCAGGCCCTCGATCTGGTGGAACATGAACGAGTGCGTGGCGTCGACGGCGTCGGGACGATAGACGCGGCCCAAGGCGATCACACGCACGGGCGGCGGCTGGTTTTCCATCACGCGGATCTGCACCGTACTGGTCTGGCTGCGGAGCATCAGTCCGCCGGGAAGATAGAAGTTGTCCAGCGGATCGCGGGCGGGATGTGCGGCGGGGATGTTGAGGGCCTCGAAGTTATGGAAGATATCTTCCACCTCAGGCCCGCGCGCGACGGAAAAGCCGAAACGACCGAAGAGGTCGATCAGTTCGTTGGCCGTTTGGGTGAGCGGATGAATGTGGCCCAGGCGAGGTCGTTTGCCGGGCAGGGAGACATCGAGACCGCCACAATGGCGCTCGGGCCGCTGGACACGGGCCAGTGCGGTGGCGTGGGC
>JBGSYY010000132.1:0-5916 GCA_041750675.1 Isosphaeraceae bacterium
ATGAGGGGGAGCAGGGTGTTGAAGAGCGAGCCGCTCTTCTCGGCCGTGGCGTGGCCGACGTTTGTGGTGGTGGTACGAACGGCGTCGGAACCACGATTGACGGCCTCGGTGCCGTAATTGGCGGCTGCGCGAGCGGCGTCGGTGGCGTGACCGGCGGCGCCCTTGCCAAGATCCGCGAGGTTGGCCAGCCCCATGGCCGAGCCGACGCCCGCCGGGAGGGCGGCCTTGACGTAATCCTTCTGACTCATGAGCAGATCCATAAGGCCGGTGGCATTCATTTGGCCTTTGCCCATGACCTGCTTGCTAATAATGCCGATGAGCATCGGGCCGATCATGCTCATGAGCGGGCCGATGAGGTTCTTGGCGATGCCAAGGACGGGGCCGAGCGCGCCGAGGATCGCGGGCAGATTGTTGCCGAGGACACTGCCGAGGAGGTCGTCGCCTTTCTTGACGTATTCATCGCGCTTCTGAGGCGAGCCGAGAATGCTGCCGAGGTCCGGGATGCCGCCGCCGCCGGACTTCTGGAGCATGCTGAAGAGGTCGCCGATGCCGTTGGGGCTTGAAGCTTTCTGCATCATGCCGCCGAGCATGGTGGCCCCGGCCTTCTCCATGATGGAGGGGACGACGTCTTGGTTGACACCGAGGTACTGGCCGAGCTGCTGGGCAGCCGCGCCGGTGACCTGAGATTTCAGGAGATCGAGGAGATTTTCGGACATGTTGAGATGCTTCCGAGACCATTGCTTGGGAGGGTAAGGGGAGGCGTGAAAGGACGCGATCCCACGACTTCTGGGGTTGAACGCGCGGAGGAAGCGAAGCTGCCGCTCTCTCCATTGCAGGTGAGAAGGAATCGGCCGCACACCTCCGTGCGTTAACGAGTCTCGCGGCGAACCGGTTCGGAGAAGATTTCCAAAAAACCTGGCACGACTCCGCGGACGACCCCGTCAGGCTGCCAGTATAGGAAGCGATGGGTCCATCGGCCAGACCCTGGCGTTGTGGATGGACTGGGGGCTTTGTGGAGTGAGACGGAGGTGGGCCGAGGGTCGTGGCACGGAGGCCCGTGGGGTGTATGCTGAGTCGAAATCGAAGGGGGGGAAAGCCGGTGAGCACGACCGATCAAGAAACGCCGAAGCGGCTGCGAATGGAGAAGATATCGAAGCATTTTGGCGGTGTGCGGGCATTGCAGGAAGTGGATTTCGAGGCCGAGGCGGGTGAGGTTCATGCGGTTTGTGGTGAGAACGGCGCGGGCAAGAGCACGCTGATGAAGATTTTGGCGGGGGCCTTGCAGGGTCATGAGGGGCGGATTTTGCTCGAAGGTCGCCCGGTGCGATTTGAGGGACCGCGTGGGGCGGAGGAATCGGGGATTCGGATCATTCACCAGGAGCTGAATCTGGTGCCGCAGCTCTCGGTGGCGGCGAACTTGTTTTTGGGTCGAGAGCGGCGGTCTGGGGTGTTTCTTGACGAGCGTGTGATGGAGGCCGAGGCGCGGCGGATGTTTGAGCAGCTTGGGACGCCGATTGATCCGCGGACGCGTGTGGCGGAGTTGAGGATTGGCGACCAGCAGCTTGTGGAGATTGCCAAGGCGCTTTTGTTTGATGCGGCGGTGTTGATCATGGATGAGCCGACCTCGGCGCTGTCGGACGCCGAGGTGTCGCGTTTGTTTCGCGTGATCGCGGACCTGCGGGCGCGGGGGACGACCGTGCTGTATATCTCCCACAAGATGAACGAGGTGTTCACGCTGGCGGATCGGGTGACGGTGTTGCGCGATGGGCGATTTGTGGCGTCGGCGCGGCGAGCCGAGGTTGATCCGAGCCAGGTGGTGCGGTGGATGGTGGGCCGTGAGATCGGTTCGCTTCAGTTCGCGGCGCGAACGCGGGAAGGCGCGGCCTTACTGGAGGTGCGTGGATTGTCGCAGGCGGCGATCCGGTCGGGACGTCCGGCGTTAAGGGGCATTGATCTGACGGTGCATGAAGGTGAGATTTTGGGAGTGGCGGGGCTGCTGGGAGCAGGGCGGACGGAATTGTTGGAGACCTTGTTTGGAGCATCGCCGGCGGGAACGGGCGTGATTCGATTGCAGGGCCGGGAGGTTCGGTTTGCGAATCCGTTGGAGGCGATCCGCGCGGGTGTGGCCCTGGTGACTGAGGATCGCAAGAGCCTGGGATTATTCGCGGAGATGAGCGTTCGTGAGAATGTGTCGCTGTGTCATCTGGAGGCGGTGGCGGGACCGATGGGCTTGGTGCGGCGGAAGGCGGAACTGGCTGCGGTGACGAAGTCGATTGCGGGTTTGTCGATCAAGACCGATGGACCGGAAGCACCCGTGATGAGTCTTTCGGGCGGGAACCAGCAGAAGTGTGTGATCGCGCGGTGGTTGTTAACCGATCCGGTGCTGTTGTTGCTGGACGAGCCAACGCGGGGAATTGACGTGGGGGCGAAGGCGGAGGTGTACCAACTGATGCGTCGGTTGGCGGGCGAGGGGATGGGGATAATCATGACATCGAGCGAGCTGCCGGAGCTTTTGGCGGTGTGTGACCGGATCGCGGTGTTGTGCGAGGGGCGGTTGACGGAAGTTCTGGACCGGTCGGAGGCGAGCGAGGAGCGGATCATGGACGCGGCGACGCGATTTTTGGACCGGGCGGCATCGTGAAAGCCGCAGGGTGAGGGCTTCGAGCGGGAGGGTGTGTCACACGCTTGACAAGGTGTGAGTGCGCCCCGCACAATGGCCGTACGATTCACTTTACGGCCAGCGTACGCGCCGGGGGGCGACGCGAGGCCATACCGTCCGGTCCGCATTTCCGCGTGACCGGTCGCTCCGCAACGGCCTGTCGTCACGGTTTTCCACTCATGGATCATGTCAGCGACTCTCCGATCTCGGTCGATCTCGGCCGTATCGCCCAAGACCTTCAGATCCGCCGCATCCAGGTCGAAACCGTCGTGCAATTGCTCGACGAGGCGAACGCGGTGCCCTATATCGCGCGGTATTGCCGCGAACGCACGGGAGGGCTGCCTGAAGGACTCATTCGCGAGATTCAGGCACGGGTGGCCCGTGCTCGAGACCTGATGGCGCGGAAACAGGCGATCTTGAAAACGATTGAGGGTCAGGGCCGGCTGACCGAGGAACTGGCGACGGCGATCCGTGCGACGGAGAACTCGCGCAAGCTGGATGATCTCTATCTGCCTTACAAACCGCGGAAGCGGACGAAGGGGATTGAGGCTCGGGAGCAGGGGCTGGAGCCGCTGGCGTTGCGGATCTGGGATCGTGATGAAAGCCTGACGGATCTGAACGCCGCCGCGACGGAACTGGTGAATGCCGAGAAGGGTCTGGACACACCGGAGAAGGTTCTCGAAGGAGTTCGTCACATTCTGGCGGAGTCGATTGGCGATCTGGCGCATGTGCGGGAAGCGCTGCGGCGGACGGTGTGGAAGCTGGGTCGGCTGGCGACATCGAAGTCGGAGTCGGTGCCGGACGGCAAGGGGCTGGATTATCGGGATTATTTCCAGTATGCGGAGCCTGTGGGCCATGTGCCGGCGCATCGCACGCTGGCGATCAATCGGGGTGAGAAAGAAGGCGTTTTGAAGGTTAAGCTGGACGTGCCGCGTGGTGAGCTTGAGCGGACGGTTCTGGCGCAACTGCCGCTGGAGGATCACCCACACAAGGAGATTTTCACGGCGGCGACCCTGGATTCGCTGGACCGGATCTTGATGCCCGCCATGGAGCGGGAAGTGAAGCGTGAACTGGGCGAGGTGGCTGAGCGCCATGCCGTGGAGGTGTTCGCACGAAACTTGCGGAGCTTGCTGCTGCAGCCGCCGATTTCGGACAAAGTGGTCCTGGCGATCGACCCCGGGCGCAAGGGGTGCAAGCTGGCTGTGCTGGATGGGGAAGGGAAATTGCTGGAACACGCGGTTGTTCATCCGTTCCCGATTCCGATCCGGCGGTATGAAGCGAAGCAGAAGATCAAGGAGCTGGTGGCGACCCATAACGTCGAGCTGGTGGCGATTGGCAACGGAACGGCCTGCCGCGAGACCGAAGAGTTGATCGCGGAATTGATTGCCGAGGGGAGCCACTTTCATAACAATCCGGGCGAGCCGTTCCCTGGAGCTCCGGCGCAGCAGAAGGCGGCCGAAGGCAGCGAGGGCGACGCTGGGTCGGCGGATGTGATGGAGGAGTCGGGGAGCACGACGGCCGCGACCGAGGAGCCGAGCAGCGTGGTGGAAACCGGTGCAGAGGTTGAGGCGCCCGCGGCGACGCTCGCTCAGGATGTTGAGACAGCTACCGGGGAGGAAACCGCGCCGGTCGTTGCCGAGAACGGTCAGGTTGACGAGACCGGGGTTGGGGAGTCGAGGTCCGAAGAGGTGGTCACGACCACGCCTCCGTCGGCGATTGATCCCGAGAATTTGCCACCGATTTCGGGTGGTTCGGGTCTGGACGATCAGCCGGAACCGGAGATTGAAGCGGCGAGCCAAACCGAGGCAGCGGAGTCTGAGGTGAAAACTGAGGACGTCGCCTTGACGGCTGATTCGCCTGGGGGCGAGACGGAAACTGTCGAGCCGGTCGCCGCGGTTGTGCATCAGGAGGTTGCCTGGGCAGAGACGCCGGATGACGTTGGGATCGCGACCGCACATACGGCGTCGATTCCGGTTGAGGGTGGCGAGGCCGGGACATCGGACGAAGTCATCCAGACGATTTCCAGCACCACGGAGGCGATCGAGGGGGAATCCGGTGCCGTGGCGCCGACGGTGGAATCGACCACTCCCCTGCCCCGGATCGCTCCGGCCTTGACGCATCCGCCCAAAGGCTCGACCAAGCCCAAGCCCAAGGTGGAGCGAGAACCGCGTCCGCCCAAGCCGAAGACGCTGCCGCCGCCGCCATCGCCTCATGCGGCCGACCGGTTGCTGTCGGGCCTGGCTTATCTGATCGTCAATGAAGCCGGCGCGAATGTGTACTCAGCGAGCAATCTGGCCAAGGAAGAGCTGCCGGAGCACGACGCTGAGCTGCGTGGGACGATTTCGATCGGGCGTCGTTTGCAAGATCCGCTGGCGGAACTGGTGAAGGTGGATCCGCACAATATCGGTGTGGGTCAGTATCAACACGACGTCAATCCGAAGCATCTGAAGGAGAGCCTCGACCAGGTGGTTGAGAGCTGCGTGAATTTTGTCGGCGTCGATGTGAACCGTTCGGGGGTGACGCTGTTGGCCCGAGTGTCGGGCCTGAACGATGTGCTGGCACGGCGGATCGTCGATTATCGCAAGGAGCATGGTCCGTTCCGCTCGCGTGACGATTTGAAGCAAGTGGAAGGGATTAGCGACTCGGTGTGGAGCCAGGCGTCGGGGTTCTTGAAGGTTCGTGAGAGCGAGAACCCGCTGGATCGGACGTGGGTGCATCCCACGCAGTATGAACATGCCTTGAAGCTGTTGGAGGCGCTGGAGCTGACGCCCGCGGCGCTGCTGGAGGCGGAGTCGCTGGCGACGGTTCACGCGAAGTTCAACGAGCTGGATGTGCCGACTCAGGCGGAAGCGCTGGGTCTAACGCCTCCTGCGCTGGTGGAGATCATGGAGGCGCTGGCGCAGGCGGAGCGCGACCCGCGTGAGGATTCGCCGAAGCCGATTTTCAAACGTGGGCTGCTGAAGCTGGAGGATTTGGAGTCGGGCACGGAGCTGATGGGCACGGTGCTCAACGTCGTCGACTTCGGCGCGTTCGTGGATATTGGACTGAAGGATTCGGGTCTGGTCCATATCAGCCAACTGGCGAACCGTTATGTGAAAAGCCCGCACGACGTGGTGAGCGTCGGTGACGTGGTGACAGTTTGGGTGATGACGGTGGACAAGGACCGCAAGCGGGTCTCGCTGACCATGATTCAGCCGGGGACCGAGCGACCGCGTCCCGAGCGTGGTCCGCGTGGGAGTGGCGGCGGCGAAGGCGGC
>JBGSYY010000133.1:0-4274 GCA_041750675.1 Isosphaeraceae bacterium
CCAACCACGACTGGCGGACCCGTCTGGCCCGCGGCATGGACGCGGCAAGCCATCAGACGGGAGTCGAGTTGGCCGCCTTCGTCTTCATGCCCGAGCACGTCCATTTGCTCGTCCTTCCGACCTGGCCGGACGCCTCGTCGATCTCGGTCTACCTTGCCCGGGTCAAGCAGTCCTTCTCGCGAGAGATCAAGGTGATCCTGGACCGAACCAACACTCCGCTCCGCCATCGGCTGACCGTCCGTGAACGCCCTGACAAGACGTGCTTTCGCTTCTGGCAGGAAGGCGGCGGCTACGACCGAAACCTGTTCACACCCCGAGCGATCAGGGCAAGCCTGGATTACCTCCACGCCAATCCGGTGCGTCGCGGTTTGTGTCGGCGGGCGGTCGACTGGCGATGGTCCTCGGCACGATATTACGAGAACGAGCCAACTGGCGTGCAGGAGCCGGAACTTCCCCGGATTGATGGTCTTCCCGGGGATGCCCTGGTCGAGAACGCTCCGGAATACGAAGACACTGGCCAAGCCAGTGGCACACACCAGGATGAACCAGCTTCGCCAGTGCCACCCCGCCGGCCCGGATTTCACTCCTGCGTTTGTTCTGCGGCTCAGGCGCTCAAGACGACCTTTGTGCATTGGTCCTTCTTGTCGCGGAAAGTCTTGTAGAGTGCCGGGGCATCATCGAGGCCCGCGCGATGCGTGATGATGTACGTAGGGTCGATCTCATCGCGCTCGATGCGCTCCAGCAACGGCTCCAGATAGTGCTGAACGTGCGTCTGACCCATCCGAAACGTCAGTCCCTTGCCGAACGCCGCCCCGATCGGGAACTTGTCCGCGACGCCGACGTAAACGCCCGGAATTGAGACCGTGCCGCCCTTGCGGCAGTTGTAGATGGCCTCGCGTAGGGCATCGATGCGGTCGGTCGCCAGCTTGACCTTCACCTTGATCTGATCGTAAAACGCACCGGCCGAGCAGCCGGTGGCCTCGCAGCCGACGGCGTCGATACAGCGGTCGGCCCCGCGTCCGCCGGTCAGCTCTATGATGCGCTCGCTAACATCGTCCTCGCAGATGTTGATTGTCTCGGCCAGGTTATGCTCGCGGGCCATATCGAGGCGGTAGGGCTCGCGGTCGATGGCGATGATTCGTTCCGCGCCCAGCAGCCGCGCGCAGGTCTGAGCCAGGAGGCCCACCGGCCCGCAACCCCAGACCGCGACCACGTCCCCGCGCTCGATGCCGCAGAACTCCGCGGCCTGGTAAGCCGTCGGCAGGATGTCGGTCAGGAAGACCACCTTCTCATCGGACAGACCCTGCGGGATTTTCATCGGGCCGACGTCGGCGAACGGCACACGCACGTATTCGGCCTGTCCGCCCGCGTATCCGCCGAACGTATGCGAGTACCCGAACATGCCGGCCGATGACCCCATGCCATAGAGCTTGGCGACTACCTCCGCGTTCGGGTTAGTGTTGTCACACGCCGAAAACAGCCCCTTCTTGCAGAACTCGCAGCGGCCGCAGGAAATCAGGAACGGAACCACCACACGGTCGCCCACCGCGACCTTATGGACCTCCCGGCCGGTCTCGACGACTTCTCCCATGAACTCATGACCAACGATGTCGCCCGAAACCATACCCGGGACCATGCCGTTCATCAGGTGCAGGTCGGACCCGCAGATGCAGGTTGTCGTCACCTTGATGATCGCATCCTGCGGGTTCAGGATCGTCGGGTCGGGCACGTTCTCGACCCGCATATCTCCCACGCCATGCCAGCAAACCGCTTTCATTGTCGGCTCCCCTCTTTGCGGGCCGAGGGCTGACCCTCGATGGTGGCGATCTCGCCTGTCTCGACCCACTGCTTGAATCGACGCAGATCAACCGATAGCGCGGTGGCCGGAATTCCGCTCAGTGCGCGGCCCACGGCGTGTCCCAGCGGCCCCATGGGCGGCTCCAGGCTCCAGTTCACCTCGACCTCCACGCCCCGCCCCTCGGGCGCGGTGCGGAACTGCACGGCCCCGGCGTTGCGTACGCCCGAGCCTTCCACGGAACGCCACGCAATCACCTGGCCGGTGATGTCGTTGACGATCTCCGCATCCCACGTCAGCGTCGTGCCGATCGGCGTTCGGACCGTCCACCGCGAGTTGCCGTTGGCCAGGACCTCGACCGACTCCACCGACTTGCTGAACTTCGGCTGCGACGAGAAATCTCGCCAGATCCGATACACTTCCTCGGGCGTATGCCCGACGATTGTCACCTTCGCCTGCGAGCGAACGCCGTTAAACTCGTCATCCCGAACCTGGTTGCCGCCCTTCGAGCCGGACTCGTCGTCTGCGGAAGTGTCGATTCCCAGCGCCTCGTATACCGCGCACTGGCCCGAGATACCTCGCCAGAGCAGCGCCACGCCGATCCCGGCGCCGACCAAGCCCCCCAGACTCGGCAAACGCCGCATTCCCAGGCTCAACAACGCCACACCCCCGCTGCCGGTCACCAGCCGTTCCCATTGTCCGACGTTCGTCGCAGGCTCTCGTCGCGCCGGTGTGCGGTATTTCGACGAAAGCTCGGTTCGCGCCCGCTGGCTCGATGTGGTTGTGGTACTCATTGCCCCCGATGTCCTCTGCCCTTGATGATGATGAAGAGTCGATCCGCGAGACGGACGTAACGCACGCGCACGGATCAACCGCCCGCCTCTCATGGGCGGTCTCTACCAGCAACTCGCGAGCCAGCGGCGACCGGAATTCGCCCGACACGCCGGCACTCACGCCGCCCCATGAGGAAATAAGTGGAGATCCTACGCCTGTTCGGCGCGAGGATTGATTTGGGGCGGCGGGTGGCCGGAGTTTCGTCTCGGTTCCCGAAACCCTGGATTGTCCAGCCCGCAAAGGTCTGTCCCGAGGACCGCGACGGGTGGCCGGGCGACGACTCACGTACCGAAGCGACGGATGGCAAGTTCCCTCTTTTGAACCCGATCTGAGACCGATGAATATCATTCCCCGCCACGCCCGACCATAACCCTCGACGCCACAGCATGCTCTTTGGCAATTCCCCTCAACCTTCACGCCCATTGGACGCTCCCGCCTTGGGGGAATTCCGGTCTTACTTCTTGTTTTCCTGGATCATCGGTGCCTTGCTCCCGAGAGCGCACCAGAGCGTCGCTGTCGCGGGTGGCTCCGGTTGCTTCAACCGGAGTCGCGGAGCGACAAAAGGTCAAGTGGCAGGTTCAGGAGACCTCTTCTGGCTTCGCCACCCCGTGTGAAGACAAACGCGGCCACCCTCGGTTCCGCAACCCCAATTCGAGACGCTTCCTCGCGGCCCTGAGTCCCACGAAACAGCCCGCCCCACGATGGTATCCCGGGGCGGGCCTGGATTCACTTTCGATAATGTCACGATGTCATCATCAGAGAATCGATGAGGATCAGCGGCCGGGCGCGTTGCTGGGCTGGTTGCCGCCAGTCCGGTTGACGTTGGGATCGCCCACCGACGCGCTGATGTTCGGGATCGGAGCGCCACCGCGAGCGCGGGGGATGGTCGGAATCATCTGGCTCATGATGAACTGACGGGCCTGCTGCGCCTCTTCGCTCGTGATCTGGTTGTCACCATTGGCGTCGAGGACGGTGAAGATGGCCTTGGCCGGCTCCTCAAGGGCCTTCAGGTACTCATCCTGGCTGAGTTTGCCATCGTTGTTGGTGTCGGCCACGGCGAACACCGCTTCACCGGCCGCCTGCGCAAGGCCGATGGCCGCCGCGTTCACCTCGTCGGGGCTCATCTGGCCGTCCTGGTTGGTGTCGGCGGTCGCGAACAGGCCCTGCACCACCGACTTCACCACGTCACGCACCTCACTCGCCGCCAGCTCCTTGTCGCTGCTGGCGTCGAGCAGAGTGGCAATGCCGCGTATCGGATCGTTCTCGTTGCTAGCGCTCGACTGCTCGCGCTGTACGCGCTGAAACAGAACGCGCAGAATCGGCTGAGCCTGCATGACCTTTTCACGGGCAATCTTGGCTTCCTCGGGGCTGACCTTGCCGTCGCCATTGGCGTCTGCCGCGAAGAAGATGCTGCCAACAGCCATGTTCGCCGCGATAGTTGCCTCTTCTTGTGAGATCAGACCGTTGTTATCGGCGTCAATCACCATGAAAGCCAGACGCGCGGCGTCCCGCAAATCTTGCGGGCCATTGATAATCTGGGGCATCTGGCTGAGCTGCCGGCTCACCTCCGTGGGCGACGGCGCGACGGCCTGACCCTGCACCGGGGCGCGCTGCGCGACCCCAGGCTGCTGCGCCAACCCAGGCT
>JBGSYY010000134.1:0-15675 GCA_041750675.1 Isosphaeraceae bacterium
TCGCGCAGGGATGGCTCGGGGGGAGGTCCCCAGAGGAAGAGACCGGCGACGATGAGTGCCAGAGCGATGGCCGGCAGGCCCCAGACCAGGTGGCGCTCCCAGGCCAGCATGCCTGGCTGTCGGACCGCGACAGCGGGCGTCGAGCCGGGATCGACGCCGAGCGAGCGGGCGACAATCGCCAGCTCCTCACGAAGCTGCTCGGGCGACTGGAATCGGCGGTCGCGGTCCTTGGCCATCAGTCGAAGAATGATCGCCGCGAGCGGGGCGGGGACGGCGGGGTTGAGACCGCGCACATCGGGTGCAGGCTCCTCCTGATGCTGGATCAGCTTCTGGAGCACGGTGCCGTCGGGGAAAGGGGGACGACCCGTGAGCATGTGATACATCGTGCATCCGAGCGAATAGAGGTCGCTGCGGATATCGACGTTGCGGGGGTCGCGAGCCTGTTCGGGGCTGATGTAGTCGAACGTGCCCAGGGTCATGCCGCTCTGGGTAAGGCCGTGGTCGCTTTTGCCGCGCTCGAAGCGGCGTGCCAGGCCCATGTCGACGAGTTTCGCCCGCCCTCTGGGCGTCACGATGATGTTCGAGGGCTTGATATCGCGGTGAACCACTCCGCGCGAGGAGGAGTGAATCAGGGCGTCGGTGATCTGAAGCGAGATATCGACGGCCTCGGCGGGCGCGAGCGGCCCGCGCTGTTCGACACGCTGACGAAGCGTTGTGCCCTCGACATATTCGAATGCAATGAAATGAAGGCCGCGATCGTGGCCGATGGTGAAGACGCGGGCGATGTTCTCGTGATCGAGCCGGGCGGCGGCGCGGCCTTCGTGATAAAAGCGCTGGACTGTTTCGGGATCGAGCGATTGCTCGGGCGGCAGGACCTTGAGGGCCACCTGGCGGTCGAGCCGGGTGTCGGTGGCCAGAAACACGGCCCCCATGCCGCCCGCGCCGATCGGCTCGTGGATTTCGAACGATTCGAGGCGCTCGCCGGGAATGGGCAGGGTGGGGAGGTCGGCGGGTGGAACCCGCGGCGTGGACGAGCCGCCGCTCCCCGAACCCTTCACGGACCCGGACCCAGCAGCGACAACGCGCGCAAGATCACTGGGACGACCGGACGAGGGACCGGCGGCCTCCGGGGACTCGGGGGAAAGTCGGATCGGCAAACCGGGCATCGTCCGTCTTGTTCACACGGAAGAAAGAGGGGAGAAACCTCTACGAGGGGAACATCCTTGCAAGTCGCGATGCGGGAATCGAGAAGTGGCGTGAAGGGAGAAATCGATGGGATCAGGAACGCACGCCTGTTAGGACACTATAGTATCGCGGACCTGGCGGGGTCAATTCGATGGAGGATTGGCATAGATGGGGATTCTAGGGAAATGGCCATGGATCGTTCGGTCTCTACGGCTCGACCGGGTCGAAGGCGATTTCGGCTTTCGTTCCGCCTGCGAACATTGCTCATCGCGCTGCTTGTGCCCGGTGTCTTTGTCGGCTGGATTCTGAACCGATGTCACGAACAGCGGAGAACGGTCTACGCCGTAAGCGTGGCAGGGGGTTGGGTCACGTTCGATCCCAACTGGGAGGTGCTGGGGAACGAGGTCCCCGTAGCACGCTGGTTGGGCTGGCTGAGGAATGAAGAGTGGTTTTCACGAGTCGTCGCGATTGACTTTTTTGAGCAGAGTCCAGCCGCGGACGACAAATTACTGGCAAGAATCGGGAGGCTACCGGACCTTAGGTCATTGTCGCTTTACAAAACGAACGTGAGCGAGGATGGAATTCGGACGCTCTTGGGGCTACCGAAAATCGAGTCCCTCGACGTGACGGTGGAATCGTCGGCGTCTGTGTGGTACGACACGATTGGGCGGTTGAGCGGCCTTCGAGTCTTGAGCGTGCGAGGGGTCGGCCCGGACGATCGAGACATGGCGTCACTCGCGGCGCTCCGTGGATTGGAGGGCCTCACACTTCCGAAAGGGCGGATCACGGATCGCGGTTTCGCACACCTCTCCGCCATGAGCGAACTCGTCGTGCTTGATCTTGGCAACAGCCAGGTGACGACTCAGGGGTTGTGGGCGATCGCCGGATTGAAGAAGTTGCAATGGCTGCTTTTGGACGGGTCACACGTACGATCCATAAAACCGCTCTCGGAGTTGGAGGGCTTGGATTGGCTGATGCTCTCGAATTGTCCGATCGACGATGAAGGTCTTGCCGGGATCGAGCGATTCACGGGTCTGGAGATGCTGGGGCTGGCAGAAACGCGGATTACGGATGCCGTGTTGGATGTGGTGGGGCGATTGAAAACGCTGGAATCGCTCGACCTCGCCGGGACGCGGATTGGCGACGACGGCGTAGCGCAACTCGCCGGCTTGCTTGAACTTAAGGAACTAGGGTTGGCCCAGACACGGGTGACAAACGCAATGATTGGGGAGATTCAGCGGTTTCAGAAATTGCAGTTCCTGAATGTCGCAGGAACGCGAGTCACCGAGGAGGGAGTCGCCGCGCTACGGAAGCAGTCGCCCATTCTGGAGATCATGTTTACATATGACTAAATGACGATCGTGTAATTGGGTGCGGTGCATGGTACACGCACTCTCGGGATCTGACACGAGGCCCAGGATCTGATCGCGGAATGAGGTGAGGCGCGAAGCCGTGCGCCCTGGATCCCCGCCTTCGCGGGGATGACTTGTTGGGGGGGAGCGTGCGCGCGGCCCGCAAACGGCCCGCGATCGTAACTTTGGATGTGCGCCCTGGATCCCCGCCTTCGCGGGGATGACTTGTTGGGGGGGAGCGTGCGATCGGCTAGCGACCGTTACCTGGGATGCGTATGAACCCGTGCGAGTCGAGCATCTCGCCGCAGGATCTGGCGGTGATCAAGGCCGAGCTACCGCGGAAGCGAAGGCGGCTATGAGGTGAAATGGCTTATTCCACGATCGCCAGTTGGCCGCGGGTAATGCCGTAGCGGTTGGCGGCTTTGAGGTCACGCCAGAGGGAGCGGGGTTCGCGGCGGCCGGTGAGGGCGTCGGCGTAGAGGGCAAGGGTGGAGCGTACGGTTTCGGGGGAATCGTCGAGGAATTCGACGCGGAAGTGGCGGACTTCGCGCTTGAGGAGGCGCGGGAGGTATTCGGCGGCGGACTGGGCGACGGCGTTGTAGAGCGTGTTGCGGCAGCCGATATCGGCCTTGAGAGGGTGTTCCATGCCCACGCGGTCGCGGAGCTGGACCAGGTGGGTGTCGCAGGGGCGTCCGCAGTTGGTTTTGTCAGTGCCTGGGGAGAGGAAGGCGCAGAAGACGCAGTGCTCCATATGGAACATAGGCATGTGCTGATGGATGACGACTTCGAGCTGGGTGGCGGGGTGAGGCAGGGCGGTGGCGAGGTCGTCGAGTTGGTCGAAACTGAGGTCGTAGGAGGCGGTGACGCGTTTTGCGCCTTTTTTCAGAAGAAGGTCGGCGGTTAGTTCGTTGGCGGCGTTGAGGGAATAGTCGGTGATGAAGGGGATGTGGTGGTCGAGGCAGAAGGCGAGGCCGCCGGCGTTGCGGACGAGCAGGCCGTCGGCTCCGTGCTTTGCCAGCGAGCGGAAGATGCCGGATTCGCCGGGCTTTTCGATGCGGGGCGGGGCGAGATAGATGGTCAGGTCGTCGGCCAGGGGGCGAAGGCTGTCCACGGCTTGTCGATAGAGCTTGATATGTTGATAGTCGAGATAGAGAGTGCGGATACCGGACTCGACGGCGGCACGGGCCTGGTCGTCGTCGCGGCAGAGCGCGGTGAGGGTGGGTGGGGGGAGAGTCGACGGCGTGGTGGGGCGAGAAAGGGAGGCGTGAAGCGCTGGAAGGGCCGGCTCGGAGTGGATGGCCGTGACGGCGGGTTGTTCGGCCTGCCGAATCAACTGTTCTACGAGATCGCGACGAAGCTGGTTGAGCAGACTGCGCGGGACGAGGGGACCGCCTTCGATCTGGGCGGAGACCCGCGCGAGCCGGAACGGCGTGCCGCCGAGGCGGTCGCACTGTTGATGAAGGGCTTCGACGGTGGCCGGGTGATTGGTGGCCGTCGCGAGCGGCTGGTCGTGGGCAACCTGGGCCTTGTGGCCGTTGGCGGTCTCGCCGCTGAGTGTGAGCGGACGACCGGCGATGGCCTCGATGTGCAGGTCCAGTTCGACGTTGCGGTGGGGATCGCCTTCGAAGGTGCGGCGGATGCGAGCGGTCAGCTCGGGGTCGTCGGTTTTCCAGAGCCGTTGACCGGGACGAAGCCGGCGTGGGTCGAGGTCGTTGCGGCCGAACTCAAGCTCGAAGAGGCGGCCGGGGCCGGCGGGTCGGGGCGCGTAGACGCGACCGCCTTGCTCGATGGTTTCGGGATCGTCGGCGGGTGCGTCGAAGACGACGCCGTCGCCGGGTTTGAGGTGGAGTTCCGGCTCAAGTCGGACCTGGACTCGTGGGCCTTCGACCGACTCGATGCGGCCCAGGAACAGGCCCCGCTTCTTGGCGTAATCGCCGCGCACGAGGATTTTGTGGTCCGGGCCGTTGAGGAAACCGTGGGAGAAGCCGCGTGAGAAGGTCATGGCCATCTCGTCCATCGCTCGGCGTGGGATGGTGAACTTATCGCGTGTCGAAAGGGCCTGGTCGATGGCCTCGCGGTAGTGTCGGGTGACGCTGGCGACGTATTCCGGGGCTTTGAGGCGGCCTTCGATCTTGAGGCTGGCGACGCCGATCTCGATGAGGCGGGGGATGAGGTCGATGGCGGCGAGGTCCTGGGGGCTGAGCAGGTACTGGGTCAGGCCGAGGTCGACGTCCTCGCCGTCACAGACGATTGTGTAAGGCATGCGGCAGGCCTGGGCACATTCGCCGCGATTGGCGGAGCGCGCGCCGAGAGCCTCGCTGGTCAGGCACTGGCCGGAATAGGCCACGCAAAGCGCGCCGTGGACGAAGACCTCGACGGGCACGGGTGAATGGGGTGTGAGCAGGGCGATCTCGTCGAGGGCCAGCTCGCGGGCGAGGATGACGCGGGAGGCACCCAGCTCGTGGGCGAGGCGAAGGCCTTCGAGGCTGGTGACGGTCATCTGGGTCGAGGCGTGGATCGGCAGCTCGGGGGCGACGGCGCGGATCAAGCGGCAGAGGCCGAGATCCTGGACGATGAGGGCGTCGGCGCCGGCCTCGGCGATCTGGCGGATCAGGGTTTCGGCGGCGTCCAGCTCGCTGGGGAAGAAAAGGGTGTTGAGTGTGATGTAGCCCAGGACGCCGTGGCGGTGGAGAGTGGCGAGCGTGTCGGGAAGAGTTTCGATGGTGAAATTGGCGGCGCGGGCGCGGGCGTTGTGGGTTTGCAGGCCGAAATAGACGGCGTCGGCTCCATTTTCGATGGCGGCGCGGAGGCAGACGGCATCGCCGGCGGGGGCGAGGAGTTCGGGACGGCGGCAGACGGTGGACATGAGGGGGGAGTTTTCGTGTGTAAGGGGAAGCGGTTAATTCTGAGTCGTCCGAGCGCCAGAGCCAGCGGAGAGGGCCGGGGGGAATCGCGGGGCTGTGGGTAGTGATGTGGACGCACTCGTCGCTGATGGACGTCAATCATAGCTTTTCAGGTCAAGGGCGTGGTGCATAGCTGGCTTCGCGGCCTGGGGTGATGCAGAGGTCCGTGGCGTTTTCCCAGATGAGGTTGCATCCTCAGGGTGAAGGTTGCCCCGTTGCCACCAAGTCGCGAAGGATGGCTCGCGGGTGGCGTGACGAGGCCGGTATGATGCTGGACCGAGTAGATCGAATCGAGAAAGTCGCGATGAGGCACAGGATATGGATGGGCCGAGTGGGGTTGTTTCGACTGTGGCCGATCGACGCAGTCGAGGAGACTGGTTGACGGCGATACCGCGCCGATTGCTCTGTGCGATGGCGATCACCTGGACGGTTTTGATTTTGATTGGGACCTTGATGCCGCGGCGGAGTATGAGTGGGATTGATGAGAAGAGCGGGTTTTTCCTCGAGATTCCGTATTTTGACAAGATTGTGCATTTCAGCATGTTTGCGGGATTTGGATTGTTGTGGGGGCTGACGTTATCGGGGTTGAGGGGGCGATTTTGGTGGGTTTTGGTTACTGGTTTAGCGCTGGGTGCGTTGACGGAGCTGGGGCAGACATTGCCAATAATCAACCGAGATGGCGGGTGGGATGACATGGCCGCGGATGCGTTGGGCATTGGCGTGGCGATGGTTGCGCTGATGGTAGTGGGTCGGCGTCGCGGATGAGGAGGGGAAGGTCGGTCAAGCGAGGGCGCTTTGGCTGCCGATAGGGACAGAAGGCAAAGAGGATCTCCGGCCTGGACGGCGACCGTGGGGGTATGCCTGCGGGCGTTGAAGTCGGTGTCGTGCCGTAGCGTGAGGATACGCCGGTTATGAATGATCGCAATGAATCGGTATCGACTCCGGTGATTGAGGAACTGGTCTTTCCGAGCCGGCGTGCGCTGTATGGTCGTCTGGCGGAGGGGCTGGAGTCGTCGTTGGAGTCGCCGGTGTTGCTGACGGGTGAGGCGGGGTCGGGGAAGACCTGGACGGCGCGTCGGCTGACGCGTGGGGCCGGGCCGATGTCGCGGTGGGCCTGGGTGGATGTGGCTCCGGAGATGCCGGTGGCGGATTTCTTGCGTCAATTGCTGGTGCAGGTGGGATGGACGGGGACGGGTGGGGAGAGTGCGGGGGGATTGCGGATTGCGTTGGCTGAAGTGCTGGGCCAGGCGGAGATGGACGGCCGGCGCTGGAACCTGGTTGTGGATGAACTGCATCTGGCGACGGCGTCGGTGCTGGAGGAGCTGCGGATTTTGACGAATCGCCAGGGACAACCGGAAGGGTTTGCGTCGATCCTGCTGTTGGGGCAGACGCGCGTGGTGCGGATGCTGGCGGGCTGGTGTGGCGGATCGTTGGGGTCGAGGATTGGGCTGCACGAGCATTTGCGTGCGATTGACGCCGAAGATGTGCGGGAGTGGCTGCGAAGTGGGGGGGGGGCGAGCGGTCTGAGTGAGCGGGATTTGGAGGTACTGCATCGGGATTCGGACGGGAACGCGTCGATGTTGCGGCGATTGGCGCGGGGGCGACGCGCGGGGGCGGGAGCGCGGTTGCGGCTGGATGCGGGACATGGGCCGTTGTTTGAGGCGGGTCGGGTGGAGGTAAGCGAGGCGGTAGGGCCGGCTCCCTCGGCTCTCGGTTTGGATATGGGTGGATTGCAGCCGACTGAGGGGCTTGCGCGACCTGCGGCGTTGTTGCCGGCGCGGCCGCCTTTGTTCGAGGGGGAGGGGCTGATCGAGGTGGGTTGGCCGACGGGAGAGGGTGAACTCGAGGAGGGTGCTTCGGCGAGCGACGAGGGTGAGAGTTGGCCGGAGGCATCGGAGGAGGTTGTCGAGGACCCGTACACGGCGCTTCAGGCGTGGCAGGAATGGACGGCCGCGAATGCGCGGGCGGTGGAGAATGGTCGGCGTGGTGATCTTGGAGAGAGTGAGGCGGAGGAGCTGGGATCGACGGTGGAAACGGTCGAGGAGATTGTTGAGCCGACGGAAGGGACGGTTTGGGGAGAGCCGGCGCAAGAGTTCGCACCGTATGGGGATTTGTTCTCAAGGAACCGACCAGCGACGCCACGCGATTCCTGAGGCGGCTTGGCGCGGGGGGGCGGGGTTGGGTACAAATTCTCAGTGCCAGGGATTGCGGAACCTGGGGGAGTGGGGCACGTTAGGCGTCGAGTTACACCATCCCGTAGGCAAGCTATAGGTGAGAAGCTCCCGTGGATGCTGAACCGCGTGTGCCGGCCGATGTGCGAGTGCTGATCTCGCTGGCGACGTATAACGAGGCGGGGAATCTTGTCGATCTGGTGACGGCGATACGGGGTGTCGCGCCGACGGCGACGATTTTGGTGATTGACGACAACTCGCCGGATGGGACGGGAAGGCTCGCCGACGAGCTAAGGGCGCACGATCCGAGGATCGATGTCATCCATCGCGAGGGGAAGCTGGGTTTGGGAACGGCGTTGCTGGCCGGGATGAGGCATGCGATTGAGGGGAAGTATGATTACTTCCTCAATCTGGATGCGGATTTCAGCCATCCGCCGCGATACATCCCGGCGCTTGTGGCGGGGATGGTCGACCACGACGTGATGATTGGCTCTCGTTATGTGGCGGGGGGGGGGATTGAGGGGTCGCAGTTTGACTGGAAACGCAAGTTCATGAGTGGTGGGATCAACTGGTACGCGCGGGCGACGCTGGGGCTGAAGGCGCGTGATACGAGTGGGTCGTATCGGTGTTACCGAGTGTCGAAATTGGCCGAGATTGACCTAGGGCGGGTGCGGTCGCGGGGTTACTCATTCATGCAGGAGATCTTGTACCGGTGCCAGCAGGTGGGTTGCCGGATTGGCGAGACACCGATTGTGTTTGAGAACCGACGGGCGGGCCTCTCGAAGATCAACAAGGGCGAGGCGGCGAAGGCGCTGGCGATCATGATGCAACTGGGCATCGATCGCGCGTTGGGGCGCGAGCGGCGGGGTGTTTGAGCGTGGCTGTCGCGGGGTCAATCCTCGAGGTCGATTTCGTGCTCGCGGACGGCCAGGTAGACTTCCTGGCAGGTTTCGGCGATTTTTTCGCCGAGGCCGTGGTGCTTGGTTTCGAGCTGGCTGGAGTACATGCTAAGCAGTTTGCAGAGGAATGCGGCGTTGCCGGTGTCGCATTCGGTGGAGAGCTGCTGGAGTGAGTCTTCGATTTGGTCGGCGAGGTAGAGGAGGAACTGGGCCTGGCCTTTCACCTCGGCGAGGGAGCGGGTGAGTTGGGTGAGTCCGGTGGTGGAGGGAATGGCTCCGGCAGGCTCCTGGGTGGCCGTGGAGGCGTGGCCGAGGTGGGAAGAAATGCCTCGTCCGTTGGACGACCGTGGATCGCCGGGCATCATGCGGCGTCTCCGTTGCGAAGCGCGACACTGGCGGAGGCCGGGTCGGTGGCGACAGCGGCTTCGAGGCTGTTGCAGAGCTCGCCCATGAGCCGCATGTTCTCGCACTCGATGGCGAGGTTCTGGGCGTGCATTTCGATGAGCTGGCGGAGGAAAATCTGGGTGCCGTGGTCTTCTTCGTCGTGGAGACGATGGACATCGGCGATGGCAGCGCGGACGAGGTAGTCCATGAACTGGAGCTTGCCTCGGATCGAGGTGCAGAGGCGGTCGAGGTCGGAATTGTCGATCGAATGCGGAGTGGCTGTCGTTTGCGACATCCTTATCTCTCCCAGACCGAGAGCGGTCGGCTGGTGTTGATTCCTTCAAGCCCATCGCAGGATCCACCCTGCGAACCGCGCCGGTGCGGGGTCCGACAAGCGGTCCCGGCAGATTGGCGTTCTGGACAGGCAGGTTAACGGCTGAGACGCGGGGCCGCAAGCGGGATCCACGATTGTTTGAAAGGTGGATGAAAGCATGGAGGCGCGCGGTGGGTGGATTCCTGGGCCGATGCTGGTGAGGAGAAGCGAATGTGAGAAGGAGAGCGGGAGGGAACGGAGGATCGTGAAGTGGGGTTTTAAGGCTCTATGAAAGCAGTTTGCGCAAAGACGCCCAGGGCCGCGAAGAGCGTGAGAGCCAGGCCGATACGGATGGGGTCGCGATGGATTACGGACGAGCGAACGGACTAGAACCGATGGCTGGTTTCTGGATTTGGATTCGCGATTGTCGCTTGTGGGTTGAGGGGCGACTGACCGGGGACGAGTTGGTTGCTTTCGTTGGGGGAAGGAGGCTATCGGCGCGGGATTCGGGGCGTTAGGTTGGAGCTAGGGTTGAATGTTTGGCGACGCGAGGTGTGGTGGTCTCGGGGGTCGGGACGCTCCCTTGCGGGAGCGCCGGCCTGGGGCGGCGGGCGTCGCCGGGTTGGATTTCGCATCTCTAGATGTGAGGAGACTTCTTTATGAACATGCATCGAAGACAAATGCTGTTGGCGGCGGGCGCGGGGTTGTTGGGCGCGCCGATGTTGGCCAGGGCGGGGGGGCGGAAGGCGGCACCGAAGAAGGTGTTGTTTTTCACGAAAAGCTCGGGGTTCGAGCACTCGGCGATCAAGCGGAAGGGAGATGAGCTGGCGTACGCGGAGAAGATTCTGCTCGATCTGGGCAAGTCGCACGACATAGAGGTGACTTGCTCGAAGGATGGGCGGATGTTTGAGCCGGATCGGATCGGCGAGTGGGATGTGTTTGTGTTTTACACGACGGGTGATTTGACCAAGGAGGGGACGGACAAGCAGCCGCCGATGTCGGAGGCGGGATTGAAGGCGTTTTTGGAGGCGGTGCATTCGGGCAAGGCGGGTTTTGTCGGTGTGCATTCGGCGACGGACACCTTTGGGCAGCATCGCGGGATGGGCGGCGATGATCCGTATATCCAGATGATCGGCGGGCACTTCAACGGGCATGGGGCGCAGCAGGCGGCGGAATTGTTCGTGACGGATCCGACATTCCCGGGCACCCAGGGCTTGCCGGAGAAGTTCAAGCTGATGGACGAGTGGTATTCGCAGAAGTTTCAGCCGAAGGATTTGCACGCGATCATCGCGCATGAGACGGAGCACATGGAGGGGGATGATTACAAGCGGCCCGACTTCCCGCAGACCTGGGCCAAGATGTATGGCGATGGTCGGGTGTTTTACAACTCGATGGGGCACCGCGAAGACGTTTGGGACAACCGATTGTTCCAGAACCTGCTGCTGGGAGGTCTGGCGTGGACGTCGCGGTTGGTGGATCACGACGTGACGCCGAACGCCGAGAAGGTGACGCCGGAGTTTGAGACGATTGATAAGTGAGCGAAGCCCTTGCGCTTTGCGCCAAGGGCCGATTCTCAGCGTGCCGAGAATAGATCGACGCCGCCCCGGAGCGAGTCCGGAGCGGCGTCGATTGATTTCCTCGTAGAGTGAGTCGCCGATTCAGGAGTTCGGGGCGAGGCGTGGGTCAGCTCTCGCTGGCGGCTCGCGTGGGGGTCATGGAGCTTTTGCGGGAGGTGGTCGTCTGCATGGAGGAGAGGACCCCGAGCATGACCGAACGGCGTCCAGCGCGGGACGACGCTCCGCGACGTCGGATCCGGGCCATCGCGCCGGCCCAGGTGTTCGCAGGCTGGCTCATTGCATTTTTCTTGGTATTCGCCGCACTCATCAGAGACTTTCTCCACAAAGAGATCGAGGCGGGTGGGCTGTGACTTGCGAGCCGACCCCGCCGATCCCATCCCTGGCGAGGAGGTTGAGTCGTCTCATTCGCCGGTGCCACCGAATCGGATCCCTCCGACGGCGGTATGACGATCCGCGGACATCCACATCCGCGACACGACTCACCCCACACCTGCTGATCAAGACCACAAGGACACGCCCGACGAGGCACGACCCACGGAGGCGTGTCGAGGAGCGGCCTGGCCGCGGCGAAAGTGCCGGGCGGTCTGCTCCACGATCCGTGATTCTCATAGACCAGGAGCGGTCCGATGTCGGCGCTCCCCGATCTAGGTCTGTACTATATCGACCGAAAACTGGGAATCCAAGAAAAAACCGATGGAAAAAAAACACCGTGCGGATGTTCCGGAAAAAGGCCCAAAAGGGGCGTTCCGGGTGTGTTGTAAGTTAGTAAGTGAGAGCATGTTGGAGTTCGCATGAAGAAACCTTCCATCACGTGCGATTGGGTTGCTCCGGGCGACGCGAATGCTTTTTTCGGTCTTATGCTTGATAATTTTAGCGACATGATCTTAATGGCGAGCCTTTTGGTGATGGGTTTTGGATTCCCGGCTGAGTTTGTGCTGACGCGGATGATTCCGGGGACGGCGGTCGGGGTGCTGGTGGGTGACTTGATTTACACGTGGATGGCGGTTGGGCTGGGGAGGCGGGAAGGGCGGTCGGACGTGACGGCGATGCCGCTGGGGCTGGATACTCCGAGCACGTTTGGAGCGGTGTTTTTGATTTTGGGGCCGGCGTTTCGGGAGGCCTTGAGTCGGCAAGAGGCGGCAGGGTTGACGGTGGACCCGGGTGCGGCGGCAGAGCATGCCTGGTATCTGGGGATCACGATGCTGGTGGTTTCGGGGGTTTTCAAAATCGGGTGCGCGCCGGTGTCGGGGTGGTTGCGGAAGGTGTGTCCGAGGGCGGGGTTGCTGGGGTCGTTGGTGGCGATCGCGCTGGTGATTATCAGCTTTTTGCCATTGCTGGAAATTGCGGCGACGCCGGTGCCTGGATTCGTAGCGCTGGCTGTCGTGCTGGTGACTTTGACGGCGAGATGGCGGTTGAGTGGGGCGTCGATCGCGGGGGTGGCGGCGGGGTGTGTTGGGCTGATGGCCTGGGTGGCGGGGGGGCGGAATCCCGGGGCTGGGGTGTTGGCGGTGGTGGTGGGCGGGTTGCTTTTTGTCTGGTTGCGGGGGTTGAAGGAGATTCCGGGGGCGTTGCTGGCGGTTTGCCTGGGGATGGGTGTGTGGTACGGGATGGTGCTGTTGGGGATGGGTGTGAGCTTGCCGCCGAGGCCGGCGTCGGGGTTGGGTTTTGCGTTGCCGCTGCCGATGGGGGGGTGGCTGGAGTGGGTGGGGGCGAACTGGGGGGATGCGACGCGGTATTTGCCTGTGGCATTGCCGTTGGCCTTGGCGACGGTGATTGGCGGGATTGATTGCACGGAGAGCGCGGCGGCGGCCGGGGATGAGTATGCGACGGGGCGGATCATCGCGGCGGAGGGGATTGCGACGATGGCGGGGGCTTTGTTTGGAGGGGTGATTCAGTCGACGCCATATATTGGTCATCCGGCGTACAAGGCGATGGGCGGACGGGCGGGTTATACGCTGGCGACGGCGCTTGTGGTGGGGATCGCGGGGGTGTCGGGATTGTTTGGCTGGATTTTCTATTTACTGCCCAAGGCGGCGGTGTATCCGATTTTGATGTTCGTGGGGATCGAGATCACGCAGCAGTCGTTTCGGGCGACGCCGAGGCGGCATTATCCGGCCCTGGTTTTGGCGTGCGTGCCGGCGCTGGCGTATCTGGCGTATTTGATGGTGGATCGGTTGCTGGGCGAGGTGGATCGGACGCTTGGTGGTGGTGGGGCGATCTGGTCGCGGCTGGGGCTGGAGACTCAGGAGTGGTTGCAGGTGCTGACGGTTTTGAGTGGGGGGTTCATCGTGACGAGCCTGATTTGGGGTACGTGGTTTGCTTGGATGATCGATGGGCGGTGGAGGGCGGCGGCGGGAGTCCTGGTTTTGGGGGCGGTGCTGGCGTGGGTGGGGGTGATCCATTCGCCCTTGCGGGGCGGACCGTTGCTCTGGCCCTGGGAGGTGGAGACGCGGTTGCGGCAGGGTGGTCAAATGGAGGCGACGCGGAAGCTGACGCCGGGCTTGTGGGCGGCGGCGTATCTGGGGATGGCGGGGGTGGTCTTGGTAGCCGGACTGGCGGGGCGTCGCGTGGAGGAAGCAGGTGAGGAATCGTCGTCGGCGTGAGGTTACGGAACGAGCCGTTGATTCGAAGGTGTTGGCTTAGAGGATTGTGGGCTTTCGATGCAAACGATAGACTCGGTAAGCATGTACAAGGGGCTTGCGGTCAGCCCGGGAGTGGCGATCGGGGTGGTCCACCGGGTCGAGTCGGTCTTTGGGCCGGCCGAGCCGCAGTATCTTGCGCAGCCGGAAGATGCGGCGGCGGAGATTGCCCGGTTTGAGCGAGCGGTGGAACTGTCGGCGCAGGAGCTGGGTCAGACGATCCACAAGGTGGCGGCGGAAGTGGGTCCGGCCGAGGCGGAGATTTTTGAGAGCCATCTGAGCATTCTGGGTGATGTGACGCTGCTGGATACGGTGAAGCGACGGATCCGCGAGGAGTCGTTGACGGCGCCCTCGGCGCTTCACGAGGTGATCAAGTCGTATGCGGCGGCGTTCGCGCGGTTGGAGCATGGTCCGTTTCGGGAGCGGCTGGCGGATATCCGGGACGTGATTGGGAGGGTGATGACGCACCTCGAGGAGAAGGACGGGGTTGGTGGAGGCACGCGGACGGACTCGAGCGGCGAGTTCGATCCGGTGACCAATGGCCGAGAGCCGTTGATCATTGTGGCGACGGAGGTTTTGCCGAGCCAGGCGATGAGCCTGGGGAATTTGCCGCTGGCGGGGATCGTGACGGAGACGGGCGGAAGCACGAGCCATGCGGCGATTTTGTCGAGGAGCCGGGGGATACCGGCGGTGTCGGGCTGCCAGGGGATTACCTCGGAGCTTAGGAACGGGGATCTGGTGATCGTGGATGGTCGGGAGGGCGTGGTGTTGGTGCGTCCCGACCCGGAGACGCTTGCGGCGTATCGCAAGCTGCAGCGAGAATATGTGCATGTCAAAGATCGCTTGATCTTGAATCGGGATGATCCGGCGGTGAGCCGGGACGGGGTTCATGTCGAGCTGCTGGCGAACATCAACACGGTGTCGGACGCGCGTGCGGCGGTGAAGGTGGGCGCGACGGGAGTTGGGTTGTTTCGGACGGAATATCTGTTCATCACGCATGCGGACGTGCCTGACGAGGATGAGCAGTACGCCAATTACCGTGCGGTGGTGGAGGCGTCACCGAACCGGACGGTGACGATCCGGACCTTGGATCTGGGGGGTGACAAGACGGTTCCGTATCTGGGGCATCGGTACGAGCCGAATCCGTTTATGGGGTGGCGTTCGATTCGGTTGATCACGGAGCACAAGCGACTTTTTGAGACGCAGGTGCGGGCGATCTTGCGGGCGGCGGTGCATGGGAAGGTGAGCTTGCTGTTTCCGATGATCACGACGGTGGATGAGCTGAAGACGGTACGGAACATGGTGGATGCGATGCGGGCGGAGCTGGCCTCACATGGGATTCCGTTTGGCACCGATGTGAAGTTCGGTGTGATGATTGAGGTGCCGGCGGCGGCGGTTTGCATTGATGCGATCTTGCGGGATGTGGATTTCATCTCGATTGGGTCGAACGACCTAATCCAGTATCTGGTGGCGGCGGACCGGGATAATCCGAAGGTGGCGCATCTGTGTGACCCGTTGGGGCCGGCGATCTTGCGTGTGTTGAAGATGATTTTGGAGGCGTGCTCGCGGACGGCGACGCCGGTGACGTTATGTGGAGAGATGGCGGGGCAGCCGCGTTGTGTCTTGACTTTATTCGGCATGGGTTTGACGCGGTTTAGCATGAGCCCGGCGTTTGTGCCGACGATCAAGGCACTTTTGGCGCGGGTGAGCACCGATCAGGCGGAGCGATTTGCGCACCATGTTTTGCAGCTCAAGACGAGCGATGAGATTCGCGATTATTTGACGGAGCGGTTGAAGGATTTTTCGAGCGATTTCGGGATTTTGGAAGTGAATTGAGCCAAGAGTTCGGGCATTTCGTTTTGAGTTCAGGCAGTCTGTTGCGGCGGCCGTGGGCGCTTGTTAGGCTAACGACACTTTGAGACGTGCGGGCAGTTTCGCCGAGGCCATTAGAGACACGGGCGGTCATTGATCGAGCGACTTGAGAGGCGACAACGCTTCGAGGGCAGGTCGGATCGATCGAGGGCGGCGGCTCGGTTTCGGGTGGTGAAGAGGCGACGCGCGATCTGGAGTTCCCTTCGCGGTCTCTCTTCCGCATCTCCCTGGCCGGATTCCTGAAATCTTCTGGGGCTAGGTCTTCTCGCGGATCTGGACGATACAGACATGGCAGATCGACCGAGCGTGAAAGAGATTCTGGCATTGGTTCGCGCGGGTGGGCCTGCGCGGGCCGAGGCCGAGTCGGTTGTCGAGGAAGC
>JBGSYY010000135.1:0-7333 GCA_041750675.1 Isosphaeraceae bacterium
GCCGCCGCGGCCCAGTCACCTTCCGCGATACTGGAGAAAATCGCCCGCTCGGCCCTCGATCGCCGGCCCGATCCCGGTCAGATCCGCCGTTTTCTCGATGCCGAGAGTAGCCTGATCCGTGAAATGCTCGATGAGCGGCGGAGCGTCTACGCCGAGCTTGAGGATCTCGAACGCCGGCGCGGCCCGGTTCAGATCCGCATTCCGCCACGCCCGGCTGTCAATCCACCGGCCCCGAAGCCAGCGCCGCGCCCCGTCGATGACGCGGCCGATACGCCCGCCGCCGCAGCGCGTTGATCAGATCGCGAATGTCGTTAATCGGTTCCGGGTATTCGGTGTAGTAGCAGCCGAGCGTTTCCAGCACATGGGCGTCGCTCGACCCGGTGCGGCCCAGGCCCAGTGCATCGCAGACCTTGCCCGTGCGCTGGCGGTTCTCGGGCGTGACGTTGTTGCTCACCAATTCCAGGGCGTCGAAAGCCGTGCCGTGGACGCGGACGATCCGATCGAAGTCCTGGTCCCAGCGAAACGGATGTGCCGCGACGATCGCCGCGTCGTGCCCTCGCGCGACCCTGACCAAATCCCGCAAGGGAATCCCTGGCTCCACGTCGCGCAGATCAGGCAGGCCGTAAACCAGAAAATGCCCTTCGCGTGCCGAGATCTCGACACCCGAGAAAATGCGCAAGCCCCCCGACGCCGCGCGGAGCTCGTCGAGTTCGTCTTCGGGCCAGAGTCGGTCGTGCTCGGTGATTACAACCCCGTCCAACCCGATTCGGCGCATCTGGTCGAGCATCTCCAGGGGGTCGATGATGCTATCGGGCGAGTAACGTTCTGTGTGCAAGTGTTGGTCGAAGCAAACCATCGAGGCGAAATTCTCCTGTAGTGGATAAGAAACGCAGGGTGTCGATGTGGGGAATGTAGCACCTGAGCCGCCGAATCGTCGAGCCGGATCGGCGAACGCCTCACGAGGTCGCGGGCAGGTCGAGGTGGTGAGCGCCCTGGTCGTCGATCCGCAAGTAGCGGGTTCCGGTGATCCAGTCGCCCAGCACAATCAATCGGGGCGGCCCCGGGTCGTCGACCACGCGATGCACGTGGCCGAAAACCAACAAGTCGGTCGGTTGCGACACTCGTCGGCAATAGTCGCGATACCCTTCGATCATGCTCACCTCGCTCCGCCCTCGCGTCTTCTCGTTAGAGGCATCGAGCATGCCGGCCAGGGATTGCGCCACAAAACCAGGTAGCGCCGCAAAGCCTTCCAAGAAAGCGCGGCCCTCCATCAGCGACTTCCAGCGCGGCTTTTCTCGGACGAGATGCCCGTGGGTCAATTCGATGCGCAGACCGTGCGAGACCCAGCGGAACGGTTGATTCTCGATGGTGAGGCCGAACCACTGTTCATACCGCGAGCCCATCCAGGCATCGTGATTTCCCAGCAAAAGACGTAGAGAGCCACCTCGCTGGCGAAAATCGAGCAACGCGCGCAGGCCCGGGCAGCGCCGGGGGTCGGTGTCGCGCTGACGACTCGAAAACCAGAAGTCGCAGAGATCGCCCGCGATCACCAGCCGATCCTCCGCCGGCAGCCCATCCACCAGCGCAGCCAGGCGCTGGCCTCGCTGGGGACGATCGAGCCGTAGATGCACGTCGCTCAGAACCACATCGGCCAATCGCCAATCTCCTTGCAGGCCGTGCTTCGCGGGGGTTGTGCGGGACGACGATCGGAGCGGGCGGTCTGCCGCGTCACTGGCGCGGCCTCCAGATCGGGACTCGCCCTCCGAGCTTCCGCAACGACGATGTTGACCCGTCGTCCTGATCCCTTCAGAGCCTCCCGCGCCGTCTCGCGCGCCAGCCTGGGACAGTTGCATTGCTCGCTCAGATGGAGCAACACCAGCGATCGCACCCGTCCCGGACGTGACCGAGAAACTACGGCCCGAACCAACTCAGCCCCCTGGGTATTGGAAAGATGCCCCCGATTGCCGAGCACCCGCCGCACCAAGAATGGCGGCCGGCCCGAGGTGCGTTGCATCTCGACATCGTGATTGAACTCGACGCCCAGAAGGTCCACATCGGCCAGCGCATCCGCCTGCGCGGCGGTCCAGATTCCCGTATCGGCCAGATAGCCCAGGGAGCGTACCGGCCCGCGTCGACAGGAACGGCCCTCAATCCGAAATCCGAACGTCGCCGGGTCGTCGTGGTGCGCTAGGATCGATTCGACTCGCAGCCCGCCAGGGCCAATCCAGGGCCGCCCATCGTAGATGCGGACCAGTCGCCGCACGTCAAGCTTGTCGAGAGATTGGCGTTCGACCAGCGCCGAGCGATGGCCTTCATGGCAATACAGGGGAATCCGCAGCTTCGCTAGATGATTGAGGGTGCCACCGTCGACGTGATCCGAATGCGTGTGAGTGAGAACGACCGCGCCCACGGCGTCCCAGCCGACGCCCAGTTGGCTCAGGCGTTCGGTCATCGCCCGAGGACCCATCCCGATATCAATCAAAAGGCCAGGCCCGCCGGCCCGCACCAGGCACGAGTTGCCCCGCGAGCCGCTGCCCAGAACCGAGAACCGCATGGCGCCTCCGCGCTCCTGCTCTATTTTTCCGTCGAGTGGACGTCGTCGAATCCGTCCCTTGGCCCCCCAGTGTAGAGTACGATCACTTGATCGACAATCACTCTCGGCTTGCGGCCATTCTGTTCTGCTTCTTCGCACCCACCCCGTTTGAAAAACGCCATGATCGAGCTTCGCGTTTCCCGGCATCCGCTCGTCCAATCCTATCTCGCTCGGCTGCGCGACGCCGAAACATCCTCGGCTGAGTTCCGCCGCCTTGCGCACACGATCACGCAGCTCCTTGCCTATGAGGCGACCGCCGACCTGCCACTCCGCGACATCGAGATCCAAACCCCGATGTCACGCGCCCGGTTTCAGACTCTCGACGCTCGAATCGCCATCGTGCCGATCCTGCGCGCCGGCCTGAGCATGGCGGATGTTCTTCTCGACCTGCTCCCCGACGCCCAGGTCTGGCATATCGGACTTTATCGAGACGAGACCACCCTTCAACCGCACGCCTACTACTCTCGACTGCCTCAGGCCGCGGCCGTGGACATCGGTCTGGTCGTCGATCCCATGCTCGCCACCGGTGGCTCCGCCCTGCATGCCTGTCGCCTCCTTCGCGAGATCGGCATCCCACGCATCAAGCTCATCACCCTGATCGCCGCGCCTGAAGGTGTCGCACGGCTTCAGACCGATTTGCCTGATCTCCAGATCCACACCGGCGCCCTCGACGATCGCCTGAACGAGATCGGCTACATCGTCCCCGGCCTGGGCGACGCCGGCGACCGCCTGTTCGGCACTTCTCCCGCGCACCCAAGCCACGGAGGCCCCTGATGCGCGCCGTGGATCTGATCCGTCGCAAGCGCGACGGACACCCCCTCACCCATGCCGAAATCGACTGGCTGATCCAGGGCATCGCCAACGGCGCGGTGGCCGATTACCAATGGGCAGCGCTCCTGATGGCCATCCTCTGGCGTGGCCTGAATGATGACGAAACGGCCTCGCTCACCCGCGCCATGCTGCACTCGGGGCACGTTCTCGATCTGTCCCGAATCCCCGGACCCAAGGTGGACAAACACTCCACCGGCGGGGTGGGCGACAAGACGTCGTTGATCCTCGCGCCCATCGCCGCCGCGTGCGGCGTGATCGTGCCGATGGTCTCGGGTCGGGGTCTGGGGCACACCGGCGGCACGCTTGACAAACTCGAATCGATCCCCGGTTTCGACGTCCGCCTCTCGACGGATCGGTTCCACCAGGTGCTCGCACAGTGCGGCCTCGCCCTCATCGGGCAGACGGACGAGATCGCACCCGCCGACCGCACCCTGTATTCCCTGCGCGACGCCACCGCCACCGTCGAATCGATCCCACTCATCACCGCCTCGATTCTCTCCAAAAAACTTGCCGAGGGCCTCGATGGTCTTGTGCTCGACGTGAAGACCGGCGACGGCGCGTTCATGACTTCAGAAGGCGAGGCACGTCGTCTCGCCGCGTCCATGACTCAAATCTGCACCGCGCTCGGTACGCCGGCGGTTGCCTTGCTGACTCGAATGGACCAGCCGCTGGGCAACGCCGTCGGCAACGCCAACGAGGTTCGCGAGTGTATCGACGTCCTTCGTGGCGGAGGTCCGCCGGATCTTGTGTTGCTCTCGATCGAGCTGGCCGCCGAGATGATCGCACTGGCAAAGATCGAACCGGACCTTGAGCACGCCCGAAACCGCGCCCACCGCGTCCTTCAGGACGGCTCGGCGCTTATCTGCTTCCGCAAGGTGATTGAGGCCCAGAACGGCGACCCCCACGTCCTGGACGACCCGGAGCATCGGCTGCCCCAGGCCCCCGTACACCTGGAAGTTTCCGCACCGCGGCGCGGGTTCATCACACGGCTTTCGGCCAGCGCCATCGGCTTGATCAGCATGAGGCTGGGCGCGGGACGCTCGCGGGTTGATTCAATAATCGACCATCGAGTCGGTGTCACCTTGCGCCGCAAACTTGGTGAGGAGGTAGAGGGTGGCGATGCTCTGGCGATCATTCTGGCCGCCGACGCCGCTTCGGCGGAGCGAGCCGCGGCGGAATTTCTCGAAACGGCTGTCGATTTCGCCGAACAGCCGCCGAATGTTCCGCCGTTAATCCTCGATCGCCTCGCTTGAAGACGGAGTTTCAAACAGGCGCAAAGGGGCACCGCGATGGAACCAAACTCGTTTTACAACCGTGTTCAATCCGCCGTGGCGGTGATCCGGAAGCGGATCGAAGCTCGGCCGATGGTCGGCCTCGTACTTGGCTCGGGCCTGGGCTCGCTCGCCGATCAGATCGAGCAGCCGACGATCCTTGATTACGACGAAATTCCGGGATTTCCACAGCCCGGCGTCGTCGGCCACGCGGGGCGCATGGTGGTAGGACGACTCGGCGGCCGGACGGTCGCCGCTCTTCAAGGACGCTTTCATTTTTACGAGGGGCACGAGCTGTCCACAGTCACGCTGCCGGTTCGCGTGCTGGCCGGACTCGGTGCCACGACGCTCATTCTGACTGCCGCGACCGGCGGCATCGCGCCCACTCTCGGGGTGGGCGACCTGGCCTGTCTGTGTGATCATCTCAATCTCCTTGGAGTCAATCCGCTCCGAGGCGTTGCTGACGAACGGCTCGGCCCGCGTTTCCCGGATATGACCGCCGCCTACGATCCCATGCTCCGCGTTCTGGCCGCACGCCACGCCGCCGAGCTTGGGTTCCAACTCCACGAAGCCGTCTATGCGGCCATGCCGGGGCCAAGTTACGAAACGCCGGCAGAAATCCGCATGTTGCGCACTCTCGGAGCCGATGTGGTGGGCATGTCCACCGTGCCTGAGGCCATCGTCGCCCGTCAATGTGGCCTGCGCGTGCTGGCGTTCGCCCTGGTGACGAATGCGGCAGCCGGGCTTGGCGATCACCCGATCTCACACGTCGACGTCCTCGAAGTCGGCCGGGGCGACGCCGCCGCGCGACTGGCACGGCTGATCGTGAAGATTCTCGCGGATGACGCCTTTGAAGAGGATACGCCCGCCTGACATCCGCCGCGAATTCAACGGCCCGCTCCAACGAGCTCGCGATCGGGTACCGCCGCCGGATCGCCTGTCCTTTCCGCGGCGGCCGTATAAGCCCGATCGAGCAGGTCGATCGGATGCACCACCTCGATTGCAAGCCCCTCGCTTCGCGCCGTCTTGGCGATCTGCATGATGCAGCCGACGTTGCCAGTGGCCACGACGGTCGCCTTTGTCTGGGCGATGTGCGCGAGCTTCCGCTCGCCGAGCTGCCGCGACATCTCGGGCTGGGTCAGGTTGTACGTGCCCGCCGCGCCACAGCAGATTTCCGACTCCTCCAGCGGCACCAGCTCGATGCCCGGAATCATCGCCAGCAACTGCCGTGGCGCCACGCGAATGCGCTGGCCGTGGCAAAGATGGCAGGCGTCGTGGTAGGTCACGCGCAATGGCACGCGCCCGGCCGGGGCGATCGGTCCCAGCTCGATCAGAAACTCGTGAATGTCGCGCACCTTCGCCGTGAACCGCGCTGCCGCTTCGTGCTCGGCACCCGGAAACAGATGGGCATAATCCTTGAGCATCGCCCCACAGCCCGCGGCGTTGGTGATGATCGCGTCGACCGAGTCGACGTCGAACACCTCCATGTTTTTCCGCGCCAGTTCCAGGGCCGGGGCCTCGGCGCCGGAGTGATAATGAATGGCCCCGCAACAGACCTGCGCGGGCGGCACCACCACCTCGCACCCGTTGCGCTGCAGCACGCGGGCGGTGGCGGCGTTGGTCGCCGGATACATGGCGTCGGCCACGCAACCGGTAAACAAGGCGACCCTCGCCCGCTTCGGCCCGATCGCCGGCAACACGTGGGGCAACGGCTCACTCGACTCCAGACTCTCCGGCAGCATGTCGGTCAGCTTGCGCAACGTAGGCGGCAATAGGCGGAACAGGCCCTTCGACTGTGCGAACTTCATCAAACCGAGTTTCTGCATCAACCGAGCCGGAGCCAGCGCGACCTTGACCCGATCCGGGTAAGGGAACAGATGATGAAGTATTGTGGACATCAACCAGCTTGGACGTGTCGCCTTCGATCCACTCGATTGCATCGCCACCTTGAAAGGCTCGATCAGCTTGGCGTATTGAACTCCCGAAGGGCATGCCGTCTCACAGGCCCGGCAGTCGAGACAGCGGTCGAGATGAGAGCGCACCGGATCGGAAAGCGCCAGCCGCCCATCCACGACCGACCGCATCAAGTAGATCCGCCCTCGCGGGCTGTCGTTCTCATCGCCCGTTTCCAGATAGGTCGGACAACTCGCGGTGCATAGCCCGCAGTGGACGCATTCCTGAAACCGCCGATAGTCAATCCGCGATTCCAGCCAGTTCAGATCCACGCCGGCCTGGTCACGCTCAATCCGCGTTTCAGCACCAGTTCCACGCGTGGCCGCCGCATGCTCCGCCATGTCGTCGCTGCTCCTCTCTCGCTCTCTCGCTCGGTCACGCCGGAGCCGTTGATTGCAATTCCATTGTATCGAACAAGCGGCCCGGGTTCATGAGTCCGCGAGGGTCGAAGGCCGCTTGCACCCGACGCATCACGGGCCAGTCGCCACGCGGTCGTCCCCAAATTCTCAGTTCCGGCGTTCTCTCCGCCGGACAGCGTTCGATCACCAGATTCCCGCCCGCGTCCACTGCCCGATCGCAGAGTCGGTCGAGCCAGGCGACACGCTCCTCGACGGCTTGCTCGGGCGGAGCAGAACCGCGCACAATCCCGCTCCCTGCGTGTGCCTGCACGGCCCAGCCCGCTTCA
>JBGSYY010000136.1:0-5695 GCA_041750675.1 Isosphaeraceae bacterium
CCATCCGACTCGACCTCGACGACGCCGACGCCCCCACCGCCTCCAAGCACGCCGCCGACCTCGGACTCGTCGCCGGCGATTTGCTCGCCGCTCTCGGCCACCGCCTCGTTGCCCGCTCCGCCGCTCCCGCCTCCCGCCTCATCGCCGTCCAGCGACTCGTCGCCGACATGCTCGTCGACACCGGCCTCGGCGAGGCCCTCGATATCCTCTACGACAACGCACCACTCGACCACCTGACCGAACGCCAAATCCTCGACGCCTACCTGCTCAAAACCTCACGCTACAGCGTCTCCGGCCCCTTGATGCTTGGCGCTTTGCTCGCCGGCTCTCCCCCTGCCGTGGTCCGCGCCCTGGCTCGTTTCGGCGACCGCCTCGGCCTCGCCTATCAACTCCAAAACGACCTCGACGCCCTGGCCCTCGATCCCACGCAAGGCGGCGATCACCCCGACCTCGACCGCGGTAAACGCACCTGGGTCCTTTGGAAAGCCCACCGCCTGCTCGACCCCGTAGGCCGTGATGCCCTCCGCGACGCCCTTCTCGACCCCGTCGGTCCCGCCCGCCGCATCCGCCTCTGGCGACTCATCCACGCCAGCGGCGCGATCGAGGCCGGCCGCCAACGCCTCCAAACCTGGCGCGATCAGGCTATCAACGCCATCGACGACGCTCCCCTCGCCCCCACCCAACGACACGCTTACCTCGCCCTCATCGGTCTTCTCCCCGGCGCATCCTCACTCCCCGCCGAGGTCGCCGAAAAAGCCACCGCGTGACGTTCCGGATAGTCCCGTCGATAAATCCCGGCACGCCCCCGTTCCATGTCATTTCCGCTCAGGCGGGAATCCAGGCAGCCAAGCTCTCACGCAACACGATCCCTTCCACTGACCCCTGTCGACACCCCATGAGAAAACTCGGCCAATCGGCCCTCGTCATCGGCAGCGGCTTCGGCGGCCTCGCTGCCGCCATTCGTCTCCAGTCGCGCGGCTACCAAACCACCATCCTCGAAATGCGCGACAAGCCCGGCGGCCGAGCCTACGTCTACGAAGATAAAGGCTTCACCTACGACGCCGGCCCCACCATCGTCACCGTCCCTTTCGTCTTGCACGAACTGGCCGAACTCTCCGGCCGCAACCTCAATGACTACGTCACCCTCGTCCCCTGCGACCCCTACTACCGCATCTTCTTCGACGACGGCAGCACATTTGATTATGTCGGCGATCCCCAGCGCTTCGAAGCCCAAGTCACCAAGCTCAACCCGTCCGACCTCGAAGGCTACCGACGCTACGCCGACTACACCCGCCAGGTCTTCGACCGCGCCTTCACCGACCTCGCCGCCCACTCCTTCGATAGCTTCTGGGAAATGATCAAGGTCGCCCCCGACTTGATCCGCCTCCGCGCCGAAAAATCCGTATTCTCCCGCGTCAAGGACTTCATCAAGGATCCCCGCCTCCAGATCGCCCTCTCCTTCGAGCCGCTCTTGATCGGCGGCAATCCGCTCCGCTCCTCCGCCATCTATTCGATGATCCACCACCTCGAAAAAACCTGGGGCGTCCACTTTGCCATGGGTGGCACCGGAGCCTTGGTGCGCGGCCTCGTCAAGCTCTTCGAGGACCTCGGCGGAACCCTCAAGCTCAACGCCCGCGTCGCCGAAATCCTCGTCGAAAACGGTCAGGCCGCCGGCTGCCGCCTCGAAAATGGCGAAACCTTTCGCGCCGACGTCGTCGTCTCCAACGGCGACGTCGCCAACACCTACCGCAAACTCATCAAGCCCGAACACCGCCGCACCTGGACCGACCGCCGCATCGAACGCATGAAATACGCCATGAGCCTCTTCGTCATCTACTTCGGCACCAATCGCACTTATGAACACCTACCCCATCACGCCATCATTCTCGGACCAAGATATGAAGGCTTGCTGAAAGACATCTTCGACCGCAAAATCGTCGCCGATGACTTCAGCCTCTACCTCCACACCCCCACCCGCACCGACCCCTCCCTCGCCCCCCCCGGCCACGAGGCCTTCTACGTCCTCTCCCCCGTCCCCCACCTCGGCGGCGGCCAAAACTGGGACACGATCAAACACGACTACGCCGACCGCATCCTCGCCTCCCTCGAAAAAGACCACCTCATCCCCGACCTCCGCAAACACCTCGTCTCCCAGCTCATCTTCACCCCCAAAGACTTCGAAACCGAGCTCGACGCCTACATGGGCACCGCCTTCCAGTTCGAGCCGGTCCTCACCCAAAGCGCCTGGTTCCGCCCCCACAACAAAAGTGAAGACATCAAAAACCTCTTCTTCGTCGGCGCCGGCACCCACCCCGGCGCAGGCCTCCCCGGCGTCATCTCCAGCGCCAAGGTCCTCGAACACTTCATCTGAAGAAAAAAGGTGTCAGGAACGAATGGCACTGCCGCGAGCTGAGTTTTAGGGTGTTGCGATAGGGTTCGCGAGCAGTCGTGCGCGGGCGGTTGCGCGGGGTATCTTCAGTAGGTCGTGGGGTTTGGGTCGGCGTTTGATCGCGCGGGGTTCGACGCGATTGGGGCGGTTGCCGACGCGGTGCGAGCGGCCGTGCGCCAGCAGCAAGGCCGTCCAGGGCGACGGGCCGTGAGCCTCGGGTGCCGGGACGGCGGCGACTAGCCAGGCGTTGGCCAGCAGTTGCTGGGCGGCCGTGAAGCTCAACGTCTCGGGCCGATCGCCGTTTCGTTGGGCCGACTGAAGCATCGATCGGCGGATCAGGTTGTACGCCAACAGGCCGGTCCAGAATTCCTGCCGCACGGCGGCGGGCGTCTTGCAGCGGAGCACGTCGAGGCGCATTGCGCTCTTGATGTCGCGGAGCTGAAGCTCCACGGTCCAACGCCGCCGGTAGAGCGCGGCGAGATCCTCACGCGAACACGCCTTGGCATCGCCAAGCGACGTGACGACCACCAGTGACTTCACACGAAAGCCGGCGACCGCGACGTTCACCCGCACCAGGCGAACGTCGATCTGAGGCGGCAAGCGATCATATGTGGCTTGATCTATCCAGTTCGGTTTCGCCGGTTTGGGCCAGGAGACCAACGCGTCGTCCTTTCCCAAGGGCCGACCTTTCGAGAAGTCGGCGTCGCGCAACTGGTGCATGCGAACCACGAAGTCGACGCCGCGTTCTTGGAGCAGGGCCAGCATGAACCAGCCGCTGTAGTAGCGGTCCGCCAGCACGACGTCGCCAGCCGAGAGTTCTTCGAAGAGGGTGCGAAAGAGCGCGGTCTCGCCGGTTTCCTTGCCGGCGTACGGTCCGCTCGCCGCCGCCGTGACCATTCCGGTGGCCAACGACGTGAGCGCGACGACCCGCATCAGCGGGAACCCGACTCCCGGGGCTTGCACCGCCGGCTGGGGATACGCGGCCTGATTCTGCGGGGTGTCGGGCATCGAGACGGTCGTTCCGTCGACCAGCCGCACCGTGCGTCCGTTCCAGAGCCAGGCGTGGGGCACGTGCTCGTCGCAGCCCCGCGCGACCTGTTGCGTCAATCGACGCACCACGCCTTCGGTCACCTTGCGACGCGCGCGACAGTAGGCCCCGGTGTTGGTCGCGGCGATCGTTCGACCGCGCAGCGCATGGTAGGCCGCGACCCGCACCACGGCCGCGCGGCAGGACCGCTCCTCGCCGGTGAAGACCATCTGCGAGAGCATCGCCCAGAGCGTGATCGCCGGGGTGTAGACGATGTCGCCGTCGGACTCGGCCTGGTTTCGGCCGAACGATACGCCTTCGTCATCGAAGGCCCGTCGCATCTGTTGCGACGTCAGCGCTTGAGCGAACGGCAAGCCCTCGCCCGGCTGCAAGAGCGAGCGCGAGAGCAACTCAAAGGCACTAGCCAACCGGGGGGCGGACATGGGAAAAGACATGAGACCTTCCCTGGACCAGCGTTGTCACCCCAGGCCAAGGAAGGTCTCACCGAAGGCGAATTGTCGACCGGGCGGGTCTCACCAATCAAGCCTAATTCTGGATTCGCCCTCGGAATTCTGAAGCAAATCCTCGACCCCCACCCGCGCCTTGCGCGCACAGTCCCCAAACCGCGCGCCGAACACTCCAATCCAACCACGCGGCAGTGCCATTCCGCCCTGGAACCGTTTTTCCCTGAACACTGGGACTCGCGTTTATGTGCGTTGATCGACGCCTCGATCTTGACATGTACCGTTGCCCCCGTCGTGTGGTGGCTCATCGTCCGGCCGCTCGATGCCCTGCTCGAGCTGCGAACCCGCCACCTGCGTGGGTTCTACGAATCGATCGAGGAGGAGAGGCGGAGGCTTGCCGGAGAACTGCACGACGGAGTCGGGCAACTCCTGACCATGATCGTCTCCGGACTGCGTAGCGCGGCCGAGGACCGAAGCCCACAGGACCAGCATCAACGCGTTCTGGACCTCCAGCGGATTGCGTACGAAGCACTCGGTGAGGTGAAGCGGATAAACCTGGGACTGAGGCCGACGGTACTCGACGACCTCGGACTAGTGGCCGCGTTGTCCCGACTTGCCGAGGACCTGCAGCGGCACCACGGGCTGGCGATCTCCGTCGAGGCCGCAACCCTGGTAAGGCGACGGTTGCCTCCCGCCGTCGAGATCTCTTGCTACCGAATCGTCCAGGAAGCGCTCAACAACGTGGTTAAACACGCCGGCGCAAGCTCGGCCACCGTCACGCTCACAATCCGGGACGATTACTTACTCGCCTGCGTGGTGGACGACGGGCAGGGCGTCGATCAGCGTACTCGCGATTCAACCGCCAGCGACCTCGACGGCATCGGCCTGATAAGCATGAAGGAACGTGCTACGTTACTTGGGGGGCACATCGAGATCCGCTCCGGAGACAAGCGAGGCACGCGAATAGTGGCGAAACTCCCGCTCGGAGTCGGTGACGATGCAGACGATTCGCACCCTACTCGTTGACGACCACACCGTGCTTCGAGCCGGGCTGAAGCTGCTACTTGGCAAGCAGCCCGACTTCGAGGTCGTTGCCGACGTGGCAAATGTCGTCGACGCCGGCCGGGAAGTCGTCGCCCTCCGCCCCGATCTCGTGGTCCTGGATCTCAGCATACCGGGTGGTGGCAGCCTGGAGTTCATCGAGCAGATCCAGCACGAGGTTCCCGGCACTCACGTCTTGATCCTCACCATGCACGACGATCCCGCCTACGCGAGGGCCGCGCTCGGCGCGGGAGCGAACGGTTACGTCGTGAAAACCATCGGTGAATCCCAGTTGCTGGCCGCGATGCGAACCGTGAGCAAGGGACAGCTCTTTGTCGACCTCGACAATCCCACCAGAACAATGGGGGTTCTGGCAAAGGCGAATCGGCGAATCGAGAGTGGCAGGAAGCGGAGCCGACTCACCCGCAGGGAAATCGAAGTCCTCCGCCTGCTCGGACAAGGACACGGAAACAAGACGATCGCCACTCAGCTCGGTATCAGCGCCAAAACCATCGCGACCTACAAAGCTCGCATCGCCGAAAAACTGGGTATAAGGACAACCGCGGAGTTTGTAAAATACGCCGCCGACAATCGAGAGATGACGAATCTTGATCTTACATAAGATACAGAAAAGTATTGTATTTATGAGTGAAGGTTTACAAAAAAGCCAGAGACGGGGATGAAGCAACAGGGTCGGAATTGTCAACAATTGCTGACCAATTCTTGTATTGTTCCTGATGAATTGTTAGGGCTCACCGCCGTTCGCCCGCCGTT
>JBGSYY010000137.1:0-44039 GCA_041750675.1 Isosphaeraceae bacterium
GGCTGGCCCAGAGGCGCGGCCCCCCTGCCCTCGCCCATAATCGTAGGATTGTCAACAATCTGATCGACAATCTAGCGGCCTCTCACTACCATGTCCAGCGTGTGCATGAGCGTTTGCTCCGTATTGAGAGAACACCTGGCCTATCGCCGCGAGTGCTGAGTCGTGACCACTCTCGAGATCGTACGAGGCTTGCGAAGTCAGATTGCCGACCGACTGCGCGAGGAGATTCTGAGCGGCCGTCGTGCCCCGGAGGAACGGCTTTGCGAAGCGGCGCTCGCCCGGTCGTTTGGGGTGAGTCGCGGCCCGGTCCGCGAGGCCCTCGTCCAACTGACTCACGAAGGGCTACTCGTCGCCAAGCCTCATTGCGGCGTGCGTGTGGCGGCCCCCGTCCCGGATTCGATTCTTGCGTTCATCGTTCCGATCCGGCGGACGATCGAGACACACGCCCTGAGCCTGATCTTCGATGACCTCAACGCCGAGGACTTCCGTGCCTGGGACGTGATCCTGGGACGCATGGCGCGAGCCTGCGAGCAACGAGATGTCGCCGCCGCGGTGGAACAAGACATCGCCTTTCACCGCTCACTGCTGGAGCGGGCCGGGCAACCGGACCTGCTGGCCATCTGGTCGACGATCGTCGCCCGGATACGGAGTCATTTCTGGCAGGTCCACCACCTGCGCCGGGATGCCCCGATCGACGTCCAGGCGGACCACAGACAGCTTGTGTTGATCTTTCAATCGGGTGATAAGAAGGCGTCCGTCCGGGCTCTGAAAGCGCATATTGCCTCAGCACGCGGCGACGCACCGAAAGTTGCGCCACCCGAAGCCCAGCGACCGTGCGAGAACAATCGGGGGATGTCATGATGACCTGTCACATGCGTGCCACGTGTCGCACGGTCGTCCGCCTCGGAACCAAGCCATGCCGCCTGGTCGTTGTGCGGAAGCCGTGTCGGTTGCTCGTGCGGTCGAGTCTCGCGGCTCTGGGGTTGCTCGTACTGTCCACCACGACTGCCCTGGCGCAAACGGCCGGGGAGTCACAGATGATGCGGATCCGGCTCTCGTTCGGCCATCGCGCGGCGGATCGCGTGCAACACACGGTGAAGCTTCTCCCGGGTGCGCCAGGCGTAACCGTCTCGGCTCCCGTAGCCGTGGAATTCGAAGTGGATGATCGACTGGACGAAAGCTCGACGATTCATGTTGGTGCGGGCGACGTCGATGCCATCGAGTGTGATTTGGAATGGACCCGTTCCGAGTCGCCGCGGCGCAATCCCCATGAGATGTGGATGTATCTGATTCAAAACTCCACACTGGAGGTTGCGGGGCGGCTGCGAGACGATCCCGGGCTGGTTCCGGGTGCTCCCGTGCTCACCGTGCAGTTGGCCCAGGACGGTACGCGGGGATTCTCGATCGGACTCGATTCGTTGCGGCGCCACCGGGCGATGTGGCTTCCCGAGCACGATGCGTACATCACGCTCGCGGATGCGCCGGTCGGCTTCGCGACGCACCTGGCATCGCTCACTGGCGAGCGCGTGCTTGATCGAGTGAAGCGCGAGCCCGAGGCTTCCCTGGCAGCGTTCACCAATCGCTGGGAGGACATGGGCGACCCCGAGGCATGGAACAAGTCGTGGGAGACACAGTGGCTGGGAACTCGTGGACACCTCATCACAACCGTGGGAAAGCACGGGTCGCTTTATAAATTTGCGATTGATCGCCACGCCGGTACGCGTCCAGATTTTGCCTCTCCGCACAGGTTTCGCTTCGATTTGGACTGGTCGGGTTCCACCTGGGAGGAGCAGCGGTTGACCGACGGCTTGCCCGTCGTCGTCACCCGATTGAGCCGGGATGGGCAGCACTGCGAGATCGAACAGTTTGCCGCGCCGCGCGATGTGGGGGAGCCGAGTGCCCCCGGCGAACAGCCGATGGTACTGTTCAGCAAAGCGACATTCACCGGGACCGCCGAGCTGGTTGAGCTTGGCGTCCGGTTGGCCAGCCAATCAGCGAACCAGTGCATGGAACTTAGCAACGTCGATGGGTTGTGGTGCGTCGTCGATCGGGCGACCCGGGACATCTGGCTCACGATCGAGCCAGGGGCGGGGTTGGCTATCGAGGAGGGTGCGGTCGTCGCCGACCCTGGCGATCCTCGAGTGGAGTTCAAGATTGTCGGTACGCCGGTCGCGGGACAGCCGGTCGAGGTCGTGTTCAAACTTCCCGCACGCGTGGCTCCGGCCGATGCGGGCGCGATGCTGGCGGCTCTCGACTTCTCCGCTGCGCGTGAGTCAACGATCGCGTACTGGGACAACTGGCTGAGCCAGGGGGCGAGGTTCGAGGTGCCCGAGCCCCGGGTCAACGAGCTGTTCCGGGCCAACCTCTGGCACGCGCTCAGGCTTCCACGCTTTCGCGCGGAGCAAGACCAGCAGCGCATCGATCTCCCCTACTCCAACCTCGCGTACGGCCAGCTCAACGCCGACTGGCCGATCAATCAGGCGGTCTACGTGGACTACATGCTCTACGGCTTGCGGGGCCACTTCGCAGTTGCGGAGGACGAGTTCGCGGCCATGTTCCAGACCCAGCAGCAAGCCGACGGGAGGATCGGCGGGTTTGCGAACTGGGGAGTGTATACACCGGCCATGCTGTATTCGATTGGCCAGAACTTCCTGCTGTCGCGCGACCGTGAATCGCTGGATCGATTGCTGCCTCAGTCCCTGGAGGCGATGGACTGGTGCCTGAGGCAGGTGTCCACCGCTCATGAGAATGACCAGTCGCCGGGGCTGATTCTTCTGCCGCTCAACGATCTCACCCATGAAGAGCAGGCCTGGGCCTTTCCACAGGCTTATTTCGCCGCAGGGCTGGAGGTGTTCGCGCGGGCCCTGGCGGCCTATGGTCATCCTCGGGCCGAGGAATGCCGGGCCGCGTCCGAGTCGATGCGCCAGGCCATCGAGCGCGAGTTCGCCCGGGGAAGCGTGAGGTCGCCTGTTGTTCCGCTCACGGATGGAAGCTGGATCAATTACGTGCCCAGCGACGCGATTACCCCGCGGAGGCTTCTGGATGCCTGGTATCCAACCGACGTGGACACCGGTCCGCTCCATCTGCCGCGACTCCATGCGATCGACCCGCGCGGTTGGCTGGCGACGGCGATGCTCCACGACCACGAGGACAACCTGTTCCTCAACCAGTGGGGCGCCGCGAATGAACCGGTCTATAACCCGCAAGGGGTGACGTATCTGCTCCGAGACGAGCCGGAGGCGGCCATTCGGACGTTCTACAGCACGATGGCGTGCGCTTTCTCGCACGCCCAGGGCGAGCCGGTCGAGCACCGCTGGGCGTGGCCGCAGTATTTCGGTCCTCCCAGCACGGACGGTGCCTGGTTCGAGCTTTTCCGCAAGCTCCTGATCCATGAGCGGGATGAGGGCACGCTGCTGCTTGGGCAAGCGACGCCGCGGGCCTGGCTGGAACACGGCAAGCAGATTGTCGTCGAGCGAGCGCCGACCTATTTCGGTCCGATCAACTTCCGCATCGAAAGCCAGGCTTCCGATCATCGGCTGCGTGCCACCGTGGCGTTTGACTCGGATCGCCGACCCGAGACGTTGCTCGTTCGTCTGCGTCATCCGACCAGGCGACCGATCCGCTCGATCGTGGTCAACGGAGAGAGCTGGAGTGACTTTGACTCGCGAGAAGAATGGGTCCGCGTTCCACAACCCCGATTGGGCCGATACGACATCGTCGCTGAGTACTGAGCGAGTGTCCCGGATTGGGAACATCCAAGGGGCTGCGACACGCTAAAGAGGGATAAGCACGCACCACCACCCCAGTGACGTCACGGAAGCCCTATGGGCCCGGAGCAAGTCCCACGTCCCGCCCAAGCCTGTCGGCGGGCGGCCCGCAAGATTGATTGCGGGACATCCTCGACGTCAACCTCTGCATCCTCAGCAGCGGAGGCCAGTGGCATACACGCTCGGCTCGATGGCCAGCCCATGGGCAAGGTCGTGCGAAGGTATTCTGAATCAAAGTATCATAACTTCACGTTTTACGAGTGGGCCGACGAGCGCGCGAGGTGGAACGCGGAGATCATCCGCCGCCCTCAGACGGAGCGAGGCTGGGTCCCAATGCTGATCCGGTGGCCCCGGTTTCGGGGGGCAGGTCACTCCACGCCGCTCCCGTCGCGCTGTCCGAGTGGATCAATCCGCAGGCGTTGCCGGCGGCTGTTCACCAGTAGGTGCGCGGCAGGTCACATCCACCTTTTCGATCGTCCCCGTGAAGCGGAACTCGCCTCGGTAGGCGGAACTCGCCGGGGTGAGGCTATCCCAGCCGCAGCACAAACCTTCACCGGAAAGCGAGAACATGAGCGGCACGGTGACGGGAAGCTTGGTCTCGGCAACCTTGAGTGGACCGATGAAGAGCCGCCCGATCCCCGGCGTGCCTTTGCCGGTAGCGAGATCCGGAGGACCCGTGACTTCGAACTCGTACCTCAAGGTTGTCTTGCCCGGGGGAATCTCCGCACTCGACTCCAGGACGTACTCCTGCAGTCCCACATAGTTGTGGGAATAGAAGAGCTTCTTGTCCTTGACGTAGAAGGAATATCCCGCGAACCGCCCTCCCTGAGCGAGGAGCACTCCCTCGGCGCCCTCTTCCGGGATAACCACGTGTGCGGTGATGGAGTGGGGCCGGTTGAGGACGTTGACGGCAACGGACGAGGGGACTTCCCCGCCCCCCGAGTGATACGTGTATGTCTCTCGTGACTGCCCCATCGTGGGCCTCGGATCCAACTGCCGGAGAATCGATCGCCCATCAAGCGGTAGCACGTTGAATTTGGCGGCTTCGATCCACCACATCCGCTCGAGTTCGGCGACCTTCTCGGGGAACTTGTCCGCAACGTCGGTGGACTCCGAGAAGTCATCCTTGATGTTGAAGAGCATCCACTTGGCGTCCGCAAGGGAATCGGCGGTCATCTCCTGACCGAATTTCCACGGCGAATAGGCTCGCCAGCCGTCTTGGTAAATCGCGCGGCTCGCGGCCATCTCGAAATACTGCGTTGCTCGGCGCGGTTCGGCATTGGCATCGGCGAACGTCGGAGCGAAGCTGGTCCCTTCCATCGGTGCCTGGGTAACTCCATTGAGCGCCGCCGGGCTCTTCATGTCGAGGACATCGAGTACGGTGGGAACCACGTCGATCATGTGGGTGAACTGCGTGCGGATCTCCCCCTTCGCCTGGATGCGTTGGGGCCAGTGGACGATCAAGGGTACGGAAACGCCGCCGCGAGTCGTCTCGCGCTTCCAGCGACGGAAGGGCGTGTTTCCGGCCGAGGCCCAGCCACCGACGACGGCCGGGAACGAATTCGGCCCGCCCCAATCGTCGATCGCCGCCGCCGCGACTTCGAGCGTGACCGGGACGTTGTTGAAGAACAGGACCTCGTTGGGAATACCGTTTTCGCCTCCCTCGATACTGGCGCCGTTGTCGGACGCCAGCACGATCAACGTGTTGTCGAGTTCGCCGAGCTCCTCGAGCGTTTCGACCAGGCGGCCGACCTCATGGTCGATGAAGGCCACGAAACCGGCGAGCACTTCCATCTGTCGCGCGAACACTCGGCGATGCTCGGGGCTGAGTTCGTCCCAGGCGGGGATCGATGGGTCGCGGGGCGATAGCTTGGTTCCGGGCGGGCAGATGCCCAGGGCGATCTGCTTCTCGAGCGTCGCTTCGCGATAGTGATCCCAGCCCTTGTCGAAAACGCCTCGGAACTTGTCGCTCCACTCCTTCGAAACCTGTTGCGGAGCGCGGATGCCGCCGGGGCAGTAGTACATGAAGAAGGGGCGATCGGGCGCGACGTGCTTCACGTCGACGATGTATTCCCGCGCCTTATCGGTCATGTCGGTCAGGAAATGGTAGCCCTCTTCGGGCGTCCCCGGCGGCTTGATGAAGTGATTGTCCTGGGTGATGGCGGGCGCGAATTCGTTGGTCGTGCCCCCCAGGAACCCGTAATAGCGGTCGAATCCGCGGCCGAGCGGCCACCAGCGGCGGTTCGCCGCCAGGTTGACGTCTTCCGGGGGTGTGAGGTGCCACTTGCCGAGGGCGAAGGTCGACCAGCCGGCGGGGCCGAGAATCTCCGAGAGCATCCCGTGAGACAGCGGCATCCGGCCGTTGTAGCCCGGGAATCCCGTCGAGAACTCGGAGATGACGCCCATCGCGCACGAGTGGTGGTTTCGCCCCGTCAGAAAGGCCGCACGGGACGGAGAGCACAATGGTGTGGCGTGGAAGTTGTTGTAACGCAGCCCATTCGCCGCGAGCTTGTCGATATTCGGGGTTTGGAGGCCCTGTGCGCCGTAACAGCCAAGCTGAGCGAACCCGAAATCGTCGAGCATCACGAACAGAACGTTCGGCGCTCCTTGCGGCGCGCGGGGTTGCACCGGCCATTGCGGAGTGGATTGGTCGACGGTCGGTCGGATGACCCCCTGGAACGGCGGTGGAATGGGTGGCGGAACCACACTCCCAGACGGGGGAGTTCCGGGGGGTGAAATCACCGGCGCTCGCTGCTGGGCGAATCCGGAAGTGGCCAAAGCGAACACCGCAATGACCGTCATGGCAGTGAGGAAATAGCGACGATTCATCGAGAGGTCGACTCCAAGGTACTTTTTCCCGAGCACTGTTGCATTGTCGCCGCGAGAGCGGGCTTGCGTTGAACTGAGAAATTCTGAAATCGAATGACCTCTCCGGCGGTTCACAGGCCCCGCGAGTGCGATCAAGGCGTGCAGACGTCCTCGGCCTTAGCGGTCAGAAGGTCAGTTTCACCCGCAAACCGTAAACGAACGCGTTGTCGGTCGCAAGGTAGCCCGCGCTGGGGCGAATCCACTGAACATCCGGCGTGATATTGAGCCAGGGGGTCCTTTGGAGGTTGTCGAAGAGTTCCGCACCCAGCCCGCCCCGCGGCCCCTGGTCGGTGCCGTCGCCGCTGGCGAAGATGTCTTGACCCTATGTGCCGAGCACGTCCACCTTGCCCGCGTCGAGTACCCAGTTCGGTGAGAGCGGCTGGCTGAGCAGGAAGTTCGCAGCGGCGCTAGCAAGGGCTTGTCGACCCCGCCGACGATGCCGAATCCCTATCAATACTGCACCGTGATCTGGGTCCGAATGAGAAGCCCCGTCTGGCCGGCGACGAAGCCGGTTCGGTTCTGGCCGGCCGGGGAGCTTTCCAGCCAGGCCGCGTCGAACGTGAACCGGAGGTTCTCCCTGCCTTCGAGAAAAAACCAGTTGAACCCGCTCCCAAGCTCCGAGCCTGAGCCGTAATCGCCCGTCACGAACGAAGTGCGGGCATAAAGCTCGGCGCGTTGCGGCATGATGAAGTACCCGCCCTGCAGGAAGCCGCCGACGGCGCCCGTGGAACGGATCGGCAGCGGGCCGTTTCCCTCCAGGCCCAGGAGGCGCTGAAAGTACAACTCGGTCGACAGCCCCAGGCCTCGGTACTTGTAGGCCAGGTCTAAAGCCAGCAATGAGATGTCGTAGGTCTGGAGCGTGACCCCCGGTGCGAACGCTCCCGGCGCGGTGATGATCGTGCCGTCGGATAGGCGCACCGGCGAATTCTCAACAGCGCCAGTCTCCGTCTGGCTCCCCCGCCCGAGCGCGAGGGTCGCGCTGCCACCGGCGCGAATCGCCGCCTCCTCGTGGTTTTGGAGGTCGGAGTAACCGCGGCCGAACTCGCCCCACGGCTCCCACCACCCGGAGCCGGACCAGGCAAAGCGGTTGTTAAGCCGGTTGGGCTGTAGGTTCAGCGTGTTGAACCCGTTCGCCATCATCGCGCGATAATAGACCCCATCCCTGGGCTGGCCCGTGATCCAAACCCCCTGGCTCAGGCTGGGACGAAAGAACGTGGTCGCCATCGACCGGTCGGCTCCTTGGAGCGGGGCAGAGGCGCTCTCAAGCCACTCGCGTGAGCCGGGAACCTTGCTCTGGCCGACGCTCAGCTCGAATGCCCGGCTAAAACGGTAGCTCAGCTCGTAGGCCCGGAAGCCGATCGGGTTGCTGGTGACCGAGTTGTAGTCAATGTTCAGGAGATACGAGAGCCGGGGTAGTAGCGCTGTCCCCGAGAAGATGAGCCGGCCGCGGGGGATTCCGAAATAGTTGCTATTGGCGATCGGAATCCGGTTGCCCGCGCTGTCGGTCCAGAAGGTGGCCCCGCGAACGAAGCCATTGTAACGAAAGATGTTCTGGCTTCTGACGCGGAGCGAGAAAGGGGTTTCGTCGAGGTTTTCGGGGAGGATTGTGAATCCGTTGTCGTAGTCGACGTGGAACCGTTCGGAGAAGCTCCATGGACTCACTGGCGAACCGGGTGATGCGGCGGGGAGGACGAGGGGAGTCCAGTAGCTTGGGGTTGAGATTGGCAGCGAGTCGGCGGAAACGCCGTCTGACGATGCCGAGGCGGGAAGTGTGGGGGCGGGAGTTGGCGGCTGCTGGGTCTGCAGTTGCTCCTTGAGCGCCCGGACCTCATCAGCAAGGCGGCGATTTTCCTCGACAACTGTGGAGACCATCTGCTCCAGGCGCTCGATTCGTGAGCCTTCCGTGCTTTCGGTAGGCCCGGAAGCCGTTGATTGAGCGTTGGCGGGTGGGATCGACAGCGTGACCATGGCAACCAACGCCAGAGAGACGCACAGAGGGCGGAGTCTCGAATTGTCGTGCTCCGGCCTGGTCATCTCGCAAGATCCCTCTCCCGACCCGTATCTTGTTGAACGACTTAGGTAAATGTTGAGGCCGCGTGAATCCGGACACTGCCGATGTGGATGGAGTCTGAGTGTGTGTGGGGCGCACTCCCTTACCTCTGTCTATCGTCCGAATTTGCGGGTTAGGTGAGGTGCGACGATGGGGTTATTCGAAGGCGCGAGCCTGATTCGCAGCGGGCAGTGCGGGAAGTCGGGTGAATGCGATCGGCGACTCTTCGAGTCTTGCGGGTTGGGGTGACTTTGTGGGCTTTGACGATTTTCTGGATTTTGCGGTTTGCGATGGTCGAAACCCAGGGAGACGATAAGGCGTCCCACAACGAGGGTCGAGTCATGAGCCAGACAGTCCGGAAAGTGGCCTTAGTTCTGTTTTTGCTGAGCGCGAGTCGGTCATCGGTCCTGGCTCAGGGCATCGTCGCCCCCGCGGCCGGTCCGATCAATCGCTCGATGGCGGGAGCCTCAACGGCCGCCGCAGTCGATCTCGGCTCGAGCTACTGGAACGTGGCCACGCTGAGCTTTCTGGAGCGAGACGAGGTTTTGATCGGCTCCGAATTGATCATTCCGAGCATCCATTATTCGGCCTCGTTGCCCGCGGGTGCGATCAACGGCGTGTTCCCTCCCGAGAACCGCTTCGGCACCGCACGGAGCGACAGCGGCGTCCCCACAAACCTCGCGGTGGGTGCCTCGTTCAAGTTACGACCCGACTCGCCACTGACGACGGGAATTTTGATCAATGGAGTGGTCGGCGGTAACGTCAACTTCGCCGGCAACTATACGACCCCGACTCTCGCGCCTCGCCAGCCTCCCAATTACTTCGGTCTCGGCCCGATCTACGCGAATACGGCGCTTCTTTCGATCAAGCCGATGGCGTCGTACCGGGTGAGTGACCGGCTGTCGATCGCCGCAGCGCCGGTGATCACGACGGGAACGGTCCAGTTCAATCCCGCGTTCTTCGCTCCGGGGCCGCCGGACCAATTTGGGATCGCGACTTTTCCGTCCGCGACCAACGCCCGCCCGTTCTGGGGCGGCGGTTTCGAGCTGGGCTTTATGTATGAGGTGAACGAGGCATGGAACGTCGGGTTCTCGTATAAAAGCCCGGTTTGGCAGGAGAAGTGGTCGTACAACAGCTACAACCCCGACCTCTCGCCGCGGACGATCGGTACCCAGGCGGACGTTCCGGCGATTTACTCGTGGGGCGTCGCTTACCAGGGTATCGAGCGACTTCTGATCGACGTGGACATGCGTTACTTCGACTATCGCAACGCGGCGTTGTGGGGCGACTCGATCCAGAGCGGCGGCCTGGACTGGAACAGTATTTTCGCCCTGGCGGTGGGTGGGCAGTATCAGCTCTCCGACATGCTGACCCTACGGGGCGGCTACCTTTTCAATCAGAATCCGATCAATCAGGCACAGACTCTGTTTAACATTCAGGCTCCTGGGTTCATTCAGCACACGCTTTCTCTCGGTGCGTCGGTGCGATTGAACGAGAACGTGTTGTTCACGGCCGGCTGGGCGCATGGGTTCCGCAACGCGATCGAGGGGCCGATCGGCCAGATTCCGGGCACCACCGCGCGGATGGACGCCCAGACCGATTTCATCCTCGCAGGCTTGACAATCCAGTATGGCGGCAAGCGTGAGCGAGGTCGGGTGGCTGCCGACGATCTGGCCGAGGCGGGGCAGGCGAGCTCGTACTAGCAACATCCAGCAGGAGGGGAGAGGCGTCTCGAAGATTCGAAGAGCGCCTCAGTTTTGGTGGATCTACCGCGCTTTTTCGGCGACTGAATCGATCGTGGACGACGCGTGAGTCTGTGGTCGTTGGACGCGATTTCGCTTGGAAGCGGTCTTGCCAATACGCTCGACAGGATGTGATCTCATCGCGCCGCCATTGCGTCTCAGGGTTAAGATTGGTGCAATGAGTTCCCATGCCGAGGGCTGCTGCGGCGGCCCGCGATGGGGGTCGGATGTTGTGCCGGTTTTCCACATCCTTGTTTGTCAATACTCGCGTATATGATCATAGTTGCACGATGTGCTGTCGCCTGTCTGGTGATGCTTGCCGGGCTGGGCATACTGGCTCAGGTTCCGTCGCCGGAATCCACGACCGGGCCCTACGTAGATCGCGCGTCGCTCGCAGGCGAGTTGCTCAATCAGGCGCAGCTCTCGGGTGATGCCGCGCGCGGGGCACTCGTCTTTTCTTCGCCTCGCTATGCGTGTATCACCTGTCACCGCATCGGCAGAGAAGGTGGCGACGTGGGTCCGGAGTTGACGCAGTTGGGTGCGATACAGCCGCCCGAGCAGATCGTGGAATCGCTGGTCGATCCGCGCAGGCAAGTGAAGGAAGGCTTCGCCGCCATCGCCGTCGCAATGGTTGACGGCCGCATGCACCAGGGTTATCCGGTTGCGGAGACCGATGATGCGCTGACGCTTCGCGACCCTCAGACGGGCGAGATTCTTCAGATTGCTCGTGCTGATATCGAGGAGACGCGCGAGGTCGGCACGTTGATGCCCGACGGACTTGTGGACGCGATGACTGAGGTCGAGCGCCGCGACCTCGTTCGCTTCCTCATCGGGCTGGGCAAACCCGGCTCGGAGGCCGTCGCGGCGCTGGTTCATGTCGTCCATGCACCGACCGAGTTTTCCTACGAACGTGGTCCCCTGTATCCCGAGGACTGGCCCGCCCACGACCATTATGTCAACCGCGAGCGGATCTACGACTTTTACACCAAGGAAGCCGCTCACTTCGCCCGGCAGATCGAGCCGTCGATGATGCTGCCTCAATTCCCCGGCATCGACGGCGGTGTCGCCGGCCACTGGGGCAACCAGAATGATGATGTGTGGGTCGATGGCCGCTGGAACGAGAGTGACCTCGGAACGTTGCAATCCGGTATTTTTCGAGGCGCGGGGGTGATCGTGCCCAAGGGCGTCTGTGTCCGCCTCGGCGACCAGGGCGAGCTATCCGCCTGCTTCAATCCCGAGACCCTGGAATACGAGGCCGTTTGGTCGGACGGCTTTCTCCGTTTCTCGGCGGTGCGTCATGGCCTCATGGACGGAATCCTTCTCGACGGCACGCCGAAGCCCGTACCGCCGCCGGGTCGCCCTCCCGGCTCGTTCGTTTACCATGGGTTTTACCGCCACGGCCCGCGCGTGCTCTTTTCTTATAGTGTGAACAATATCAAGTATCTGGATGCGCCGTGGGTTGAGAACGGAGAGTTTGTGCGCGTCGTCGCGCCGGCCGCGGAGCATCCCCTGGCTTATCTAACCCGGGGTGGAGGAGATTCCCCGCGCTGGCCCCAGGTGTTGACCACGCCGATTCGACTCGGCGCAGCGCACCCTTACGCCGTCGATACCATCGAGCCGCCTTTCCAGAACCCCTGGAACGCCCTGCTCTTTTTCGGCGATCACGACTTCCTCGCCGATGGACGCGCCGCGATCGCCACGATCCAGGGCGATGTGTGGACCGTTGACGGCCTCGACGACGATGAGCACCGTCAGGCGCGATGGCGACGATTCGCCACCGGCTTGCATCAGGCTCTGGGCCTTGTCGTCGCCGACGGCACGCCCTACGTTCTTGGCCGCGATCAGATCACTCGGCTCCACGACCTCGACGCCGACGGCGAGGCCGACTTCTATGAATGCGTGAACAACCAATACACAACATCCACCGCCGGACACGATTTCATCTGCGGCCTTCAGCGCGACGCCGATGGTAACTTCTACACCGCCTCTGGCAAGGACGGAATCCTCAAGATCGCCCCGAAGGGCGGAGCGGTTGAGACGATCGCCACCGGATTCCGCAATCCCAACGGTCTGGGTCTCGGTACGGACGGCACGATCACGGTTCCCTGCTCCGAAGGCGAATGGACCCCGGCCTCGATGATCTGCGAGATCACGCCCGGCGGCCAATACGGCTACCCCGGACCACGCAACCTTGACACGCCACCCGACCTGCCGCTTGTGTATCTGCCGCGCGGGCTCGACAACTCTTCGGGAGCGCAGGTGTTTGTCGACAGCGACCGCTTTGGCCCCTTGAGCCGTCAGTGGATTCATCTTTCCAGTGGCGCGGGCACGGCGTTCCTGCTACTCCGCGATCGGGTCGAGAGCCAAGCCCAGGGCGCGGTCGTCCCGTTGCCCTGGGAGTTCCGCGCCGGCGCCCAGCGTGCCCGAGTCCGCCCTCAGGATGGTCAGCTTTACGTTTCGGGCATGGCCGGCTGGGGGACATACACCCCCGACGACGGGTGCTTCCACCGTGTCCGCTACACCGGTGGCGGCGACCCCATGCCCGAGAAGTTCGAGGCGTATCAGAACGGCGTTCTCGTTCGTTTCTCGGCCCCGCTTGATCGGAGGCTTGTGCAGCCTGGCGAGCGATTCTTCGCCCAGGTGTGGAACTATCGCTACAGCTCCGCTTATGGCTCGCCCGAGTTCTCGCCGCGCCATCCCGGTGTTCCGGGCCACGATCCGCTGGTCATCCGCTCGATCCACTTGCTCGACGATCCGCGTAGCATCTTTTTCGAGATGCCTGAGATTCAGCCCGTCAACCAACTCCACCTGCACATGCGACCGGTTGACAACGGCCGACCGATCGACGTGTTCGCCACGATTCACCGTCTTCGCCAACCCTTCACGGACTTCTCCGGCTACGAGCCGAGCCAGCGCACCATCGCCGCGCATCCGATACTGGCCGATATGGCGGCGCTGCGTTCTCCGCCTCTGCCGAACCCTTGGACCACCCCCCTGCCCGGCGCTCGCGAGATCGTCATCGAAGCCGGCAAGAACCTTACCTATTCCGTGCGTAGCTTTCGCGTGAAATCCGGCGAGACATTGCGGATCACATTCGTCAATCCCGACGTCGTTCCCCACAACTGGGCGTTGATCCGCACCGGGCGTCTTGAGCAGGTGGGCGACCAGCTCAACCGCATCATCGCCGAGCCCGACGCCGCGCTTCGCCACTATATTCCCCGGACCGACGACATTCTCGCCTACACGAATATCGTTTCCCCCCAGGAACGTGCCAGCATCGACTTCCAGGCCCCTTCTCAGGCGGGCGTCTATCCTTATGTGTGTACCTTTCCAGGCCACTGGAAGGTCATGAACGGCGAGATGATCGTCGAGTGATCTGGCGACCGAGAACGAGCGTCGATCGCTCCTCGGTCGTCATTTCGGAATCAAACAGCCGCGAAGGCGGGTCACCATCACCCCGGCCATTCCCGGAAGATCCGCAAGCTCGGGGATACATTCACGCTGATTTCAAAAACCCGATACGGATCATGTCGCCGCCACTTTTCCGCGCGCAACAGTTTTCGCGACTTTGCAGCTTCGCCGGCTGCTTCTCCGCATCTTGAGGAACGGGCATCGCCGCCATAGTCTTCAAGATTTTCCCAGCACCAGATCCAAAGCCCAGCACCCCCGAACATGCTCAGTGGGACTGACGCAATGTCGCAATAGCTCATCATCGGTGCATCCCGTGGCGACCAGCGACTCTCCCAGTTCGGGCAAGCGTGAATACCTTCTCGTGGAGTAGATCGAGCGTGCGATCTCCTTGACCGAAGGTGTTCTCCAAGCCGGCTCGAAGCTCCGTGGCACGAAGGGATTGCCCAAGATCTCCCTGAGGAGCTCCGTCTGAAGCCGAAGTGTCTGATTCTTCAGTGGCGTCCGAAATTCCGAATTGAGCGCTCGCCGCTGCCCTGAATCCGCGACCGCGACAAAGTAATGGTCGACAGAATCAATGGCCCGGAGCGCGGCGGATCGAGCATCCTTCTCGATGGTCGCTCGTAGAATCGAATACTCCTCGGTGGGTCGGTCCGCCGACGGGCCGCAATAGGCTGCTGCCAAACTCGCATTCGAATGCTTTTTCCTGAGCATCCGACGCAACCGGGCGATCTCGTCAAGCGGATCACGACCATCCGCCCACCTCTCCGCAGCCCTGACGACTCGCTTGCCGAGCGGTCCCCGGGGCGGCCGCCCCGCAAACCCACAGGAATTGGGACCGCCTGGAGGCAATGACCGCAACGCCAGTAGCTGATTTTGAGCAAGGCCAAGATCAATCGACTCCGCCTGAACACCCCACTGGACATAAAACGCCGAGAAGCAGAGCTTGCTGAATTTGGCCAGCCAGGAACCCGTGCGTGCATAGGCGCAAGCAAAGAGACGCAGTTTGCGATCACTTACTTCGCCGCCCAGGGAATCCAGCATCGGTTTTGGCTCTGCCGCGATCATCCATTCGGATTCGATCATGCAAGCAACTCCCCGATCTCTCTGGAGTTTGACAACGCGCCCGCGAGGATTTCTGAGCATGCCCGCGATCGGCGATACCTGAGGGTGATCGCTCCGACGCGATCATAGTCGCCAGGATGATGCGCCGTCGCACGTGCCTGCAAATGCCCCCCGTAGGACTTGAACCTACAACCCGCTGATTAAGAGTCAACAAGTCGCCGCATGTATCTACTGTAATGGTTGATACTTGCGGCGATTCTACGTTTCGGTAGTTGCTAAAGTAGTCCCTCGAACGCACCGCAAGCCGTTTTTCGCCGCTCTTACGTCCATTCCAGGAGGGGGGGCAATTTTCGCTAAAGAGCCACGATCGGTATCCGCTGCTCACCCTGCGCACGAAATTAAATCACATTTCACGGCCTATAGGAGTTCTCGAAACCGTGTATACTGGCGTTCATCCGTCTGGGGCATTCTCAAAGCCGTAGGTTAACCCGCCGCATGGGCTGGAAGACGATCAAGGGCAATCGGTACTACTACCGCGTCCGCCGCGAGTGCGGGCGCGTCGTCACCGAATACTACGGCAAGGGCCGCCCGGCCGAACTGCTGTCCCAACTGGTCGACATGGACCGCGCCGAGCGGGCAATCCAACATGCTCAACAAGCCGAGCAACGCGAGAGGGATTCCGAGATCGACCAGGCCCTCGACGACCTTGTCAACGAAACCAAGACCCAGGCCAAGGACCTCCTCATCACGGCAGGATGCTACCAGCACAAGCGCCAGTGGCGCAGGAGACGCCGAAGTGAGCGATTCAACGCCTCGGAAGCCGGGTAACTCTCGGACGGAGTCCCAGCTCTACACGATTCCCTCAAAGCCCGAGTCAAAGCCGACCACGAAAGCTCCTGATCCGCCTTCGATCCTCTCTCGCCACCGGTGGCTCATCGATGCCTGGGCATCGGAGCGGTTAGTTGAGAAAGCCACCGGCGGAAAGAAGCGAGCCGCCTCGGAGAGACTCCGTAAAGACCTTCGCAATTACGCCGACGAGTTGGCGGGTCCCAATCCGACCCCGATCGAGCGTACACTCGCCGAGACTGCCGCACTCGCCTGGTTGGCCATGCGCTATCTTGACGTGAACGACTTCACCGGCGAGAACCGGTCGATCAACCAGGGCCTCTACGCGATGCGACGGGCCGACGCCGCCCACCGCCGCTATCTCTCGACGCTTCGCACGCTGGCGACCGTCCGCAAGCTCGCCCTGCCCGCCCTGCTCCAGGTCAACGTCGGCAATCAGGTCAACGCCATCGCCGCGAACTCGCTCGCCACCGCCCCGGCGAAGTCGCAATAACGCTCTCGCTCGGTTCCTCTCCCCTTCGTCGGTAGGTAGCATCACATTCCATGACCCGCGTCCTCATCGAGAACCCGATCCTCAACTCGCCTTTCCGCGAGCCGTCGCGCCACTTCCGGTTCGACGACGACGGCATTACCAACGAGGTCGTCGAGGGCCGGCGGTCGAGCGCCTACTTCATCCCGATCGCCCAGCCCAAGAAGAAGGGCAAGCAACTCACCTTCGAGACGGAGTGGACCCAGGACCGCGTCGAGGAGAATCGCACCGTCAACCGCATCCGCCCGCGCGTTGTCGTCTGGCGCGAGGGCGGCTACGTCGGCGTCACCCCGACCACCGCCAAGCTCCTTGAATACTGGACCAATCCCGACCGCGAGAAGAAGCTCTTCTTCTGCCAGATCGAGGCCCTCGCAACCGCCATCTACATCACCGAGGTCGCCCGCAAGTTCGGCGATGCCTGGATCGAGAACGAGCTACTCGACGCCAACGATTCATCCAACCCCGGCCTCCCGCGCATCGCTCACAAGATGGCGACCGGCTCCGGCAAGACCGTCGTCATGGCGATGCTCATCGCCTGGCAGGCGCTCAACAAGCTCGCCAACACTCAGGACGCCCGCTTCTCCGACGCCTTCCTGCTCGTTGCCCCCGGCATCACCATCCGCGACCGTCTCCGCGTTCTGCTCCCCAGCGACCCCGGCAACTACTACCGCCAGCGCGACATCCTCCCGCCCTACCTCCTCGAACAGCTCGGCCGCGCCAAGTTCGTCATTACCAACTTCCACGGCTTCAAGCTCCGCGAGAAGGTGAAGGCCGGCAAGCTCACCAAGTCCATCCTCGGAGATGGCCGATCCGACGCCTTCACCGAGTCGCCCGGCGAGATGGTCCGCCGCGTCTGCCGCGAGCTGGGCACCAAGAAGAACATCGTCGTCATCAATGACGAGGCCCATCACTGCTATCGCCGCAAGCCCGAGCCGGAGCTCGTCGAGAAACTCACCGGCGACGACCGCAAGGAAGCCGAACAGCGCGAAGAGGAAGCCAGGATCTGGATCTCGGGCATCGAAGCCATAAAGGCCAAGATCGGCGTCAAGGCGATCTACGACCTCTCCGCGACCCCCTTCTTCCTGCGCGGCTCGGGCTACCCCGAGGGCACGCTCTTCCCCTGGGTCGTCTCCGACTTCTCCCTGATCGATGCCATCGAGGCCGGCATCGTCAAGGTCCCACGCGTCCCGGTCGCCGATAACACCGTCACCGGCGACCAGCCCACCTATCGCGACCTCTGGCTCCGCATCCGCGACGAACTCCCGAAGAAGGGCCGCAAGTCCGCCACCCTCGACGAAGAGCCGAAGCTCTCGGTCGAGCTGGAAGGCGCAATCCAGAGCCTCTACAGCAACTACCTCAAGTATCACGCGCTCTGGGCGTCCGCCGTCCAGGCCGGCAAGACCGATCTCACCCCGCCGGTCTTCATCGTCGTCTGTAACAACACCAACGTCTCCAAGCTCGTCTACAACCATATCTCAGGCTGGGAGAAGTCCCTCCCGGATGGCTCGAAGGTGGCCGTTCCCGGCAAGCTGCCAATCTTCGACAACACCGTCGACGGCCGCTGGAGCGCTCTGCCCACCACCATCCTCGTCGACAGCCAGCAGCTCGAATCGGGCGACGCGATGAGCGATGACTTTAAGGCGATCGCCGCGACCGAGATTGCCGAGTTCAAGGCCGAGATCCGCGAACGCTTCCCCGGCCGCGACGTCGACGACCTCACCGACGAGGACCTGCTCCGCGAGGTCCTCAACACCGTCGGCAAGCCCGGCAAGCTCGGCGAACACGTCAAGTGCGTCGTCTCCGTTTCGATGCTCACCGAGGGCTGGGACGCCAACACCGTCACCCACGTCCTCGGCGTCCGCGCCTTCGGCACCCAGCTGCTTTGCGAGCAGGTCGTCGGCCGCGCCCTGCGCCGCATGAGCTACGCCGCCAACGACGACGGCCTCTTCGAGCCGGAATACGCCGAGGTTTACGGCGTTCCCTTTTCCTTCATCCCCACCGCCGGCTCGGTCGGCGTTCCCCCGACAAAGAAGCTGGAGCGTGTCCGCGCCCTGCCCGACCGCGAGGCGCTGGAAATCACCTTCCCGCGCGTTCTGGGCTATCGTTATGACGTCCCCGCCCGCACCCTCTCCGCCACCTTCACGCCCGACTCTCGCCTCACCCTCTCCACCGAGTCGATCGCCACCATCACCGAGAACGCCCCCATCATCGGCGAGAGCAGCGTCCACACCCTCGACGACCTCAAGGCCCGGCGCGAGAGTGAGGTCGCTTTCCTGGTCGCCAAGCTCGTCCTCGAAAAATACTTCCGGGCCGATGGCGAGAAGCGCCTCGAACGCTCCGTCGAGCATCGCTTCGACGGCGAGGTCCAGTCCTGGCTCTTCCCCCAGGTCCTCGCCATCACCCGCCGCTGGCTCGCCGAGTGCCTCGACTGCCACGACGACACCTATCCCCAGCTCCTGCTCCTCGTCTCCTTCGCCCACGATGCCGCCGACCGCATTTATCAGGCCATCGTCACCGGCACCAGCGAAGCGACCCGCACCAAGCCCCTGCTCAAGCCGATCCTGCCGCCCTACGACCTCCTCGGCTCGACCCGCCACGTCGACTTCGACACCACCCGCCCCCGCTACGCCACCCGCGCTGACCGCTGCCACGTCTCTCACGTCGTCGCCGATACTGATAGCTGGGAGCAGAAGCTCACCCAGGCCCTCGAAGACATGGACGAGGTCCGCCGCTACGTCAAGAACCAGAATCTCGGCTTCACCATCCCCTACACCCTCGACGGCGAGCCGCGCACCTATTACCCCGACTTCCTCGCCATCGTCGATGACGGCCACCCCTCCGGCGACCTCCTCAACCTCATCATCGAGGTCACCGGCGAGAAGAAGAAGGACAAAGCGGCAAAGGTCATGACCGCCCGCAACCTCTGGGTCCCCGCCGTCAACAACGATGGCTCCTTCGGCCGCTGGCACTTCGTCGAGATCGACGACCCCTGGAACGCCAAAACGGATCTCAGGAACAAGCTCGCCTACCAATCAACAGTTACACTATGATGACTTCGTTGCCAAAATCATCATAACGCTCAGCGCAATGTCGGTTGACCATCGTAGGGCATAAGACCTTGAGGGTACAAGACTTCCAACCCGACGGCTGGGCCACTTTGATCCGGAACACTTCCGGATGGCCCGCCTGCGTACCCCGAGACCTCCCTCCCGCGATCTCCTTCGACACCCCCCTCATCGGTCTTCTCTCGACGGCCGACCGTGCCCTGGGCACGCTGGCCGGCATTACGCGGGCGCTGCCGAATCCTCGCCTGCTCATCCGCAGCTTCATCCGCCGCGAGGCCGTCCTCTCCAGCCGCATCGAGGGCACCGTCGCCTCGCTTTCCGATCTCTACCTCTTCGAGATGAATCCCGAGCAGGAGGAGCGAGTGCCCGATGTCCGCGAGGTCGCCAACTACGTCGCCGCGCTCGACCACGGCGTCGACCGGCTCCGGCACGCTCCGTTCTCGCTTGGCCTGGTCAAGGAGCTTCACGCGATCCTGATGCGGGGCGTCCGAGGCTCCGACAAATCCCCCGGAGACTTCCGCAAGCGCCAGAACTTCATCTCACCCACCGAGCGGCTCGACGACGCCACCTACGTCCCCCCGCCTCATGAGCAGGTCCTCGGCCTCTTGGAGAGCCTCGAAGTCTTCATCCAGTCCGAGAGCGAACTTCCTCTCCTGGTCCGCCTGGCTCTTGTTCACTACCAATTCGAGGCGATCCACCCGTTCGAGGACGGCAACGGGCGTGTCGGCCGCTTGCTGATCTCACTCTTGCTGGAGCGCGAGCGGGCCTTGCCCGAGCCGCTCCTCTACCTCTCCGCCTATTTCGAGCGACACCGCCGGACCTATTACGACCTGCTCCTGGGAGTGAGCCAGCGCGGCGACTGGTCCGCCTGGCTCGCCTTCTTCCTGCGCGGGGTGGCCGACGAGGCGATCGACGGCGTCGAGCGGTCGCGTCAACTCTTCGACCTGCGCGACAACTGGTCGAACCTCTTCCACAAGGCCCGGACCTCGGCCCTGCTCCTCAAGCTCATCGACCTGCTCTTCAACACCCCCTACATCGACGCCGCCCACGCCGCGCGGGCGCTCGATGTCAACCACCAGTCCGCCCAGAGCAACATCGAGCAGCTCGTCGCCCAGGGCATCCTCCGCGAGATCACCGGCCAGCGGCGCAACCGTGTCTATGCCGCGCCGGCCATCCTCGCCATCCTCGAAAGCCAGCCGGCCGTCGAGATCGCTCCGACGCCCGCGTCCCCCCTCTCTCCCGGTGAGCAACCCTGATGGCCCGCAAGAAGACCACTAAGCCCAAGATCACCCCCGTCGACTCCATCCGGCACACGAAGGAGACCCGCACGGGCATCCCCACCGAGGAGCTGCGCGGTTTTGTCGCCGATGACGAGACGACACCGAAGACGATGCTCTACCCCCGCGACCCCAGCCTCGACCCCCAGCTCGTCTGGAAGGGCAAGGACGAGCAGGACCAGGCCGACCTCGCCGTCCCGGTCGTCCCCGTCTACATCCAGGAGAAGATCCACCCCCACGCGCTCATCGACGACTTTCTCGTCTCGGCCCGCACCGCGCCCGCCGAGGAGCAGCTCACCTTCTTCGGCGACTTCAACGGCGGCCCCGCCGACCTCGACAAGAAGCTCGACTTCTACCACTACCAGCAAAACTGGTCGAACCGGATGATTCTGGGCGACAGCCTGCTCGTCATGACCAGCCTCGCCGAGAAGGAAGGTCTCAAGGGCAAGGTCCAGACCATCTACCTCGACCCGCCCTACGGCATCAAGTTCGGCTCGAACTGGCAGGTCAGCACCCGCAAGCGCGACGTCAAGGACGGCAAGGTCGAGGATGCCACACGCCAACCCGAGCAGATCCGCGCCTTCCGCGACACCTGGAAGCTCGGCATCCACTCCTACCTCGCCTGGCTCCGCGACTTGCTCGTCGCCGCCCGCGAGCTACTCACCGAATCCGGCAGCGTCTTCGTCCAGATTGGGGATGAGAATGTACATCTGGTGCGCTCGCTGCTGGATCAGGTTTTTGGAAGCGAAAATTTCTGCTCACAGATCACCCTGAACAAAGCAGCTGGGCAATCGAGCGAGATTCTGGCCAGCGTGAACGATCATCTAATCTGGTACGCGCGCAGTAAGAACGCGGTGAAGACAAGGAAGCTCTTCACTACGAAGCCGGCGATAGAGAACCCTTCGTTTCGTTACATTTGTGTTGAGACGCCGAAGGGTGAAGTGATCGACCTCAGCTACGCGCAAAAAACTGGCGAAGCCGAAATGCCGAAAGGCGAGATCCTACGTCTCGTTATTCTTCACTCCCAGACCGGTAGCGAGAACTCACGGTTTCCTTACCGCTTCGGCGGCGCGGTCTTTACTCCTCCGGGGGCACGCGGATGGTCGACCAATCTTGAGGGTTTGAAGAAAGTCGAAATGTCCAAGCGCATGTTCGCGTTCGGAAAGAACCTGAACTATAAGCGGTACCACCAAGACTTTCCATATAGAGAGATAAATAATCTCTGGAACGATATTAGATCTGGGGGATTCCAAGACGAGAAGGTCTATGTTGTGCAGACTCAAGCAGGCGTTATCGAGCGTTGCCTTCTCATGACCACCGACCCCGGCGACCTCGTCCTCGATCCCACCTGCGGCTCGGGCACGACGGCCTACGTCGCCGAGCAGTGGGGCCGGCGCTGGATCACGATCGACACCTCCCGCGTCGCGCTCGCCCTAGCTCGCATCCGCCTCATGGCCGCGAAGTTCCCGTATTACCTGCTCGCCGACAGCCCCGAGGGCATCAAGAAGGAGCAGGAGCTGACCGGCAAGACGGCCCCGCCCTATGCCACCGAGGGCGACATCCGCAAGGGCTTTGTGTACAAACGCGTGCCCCACGTCACCCTCAAGTCGATCGCCAACAACCCGGACATCAAGGAAGGGATGACCCGCGCCGAGATCGACGCCGCCATCGCCCGCCACGCCGACCAGGAAACGCTCTTCGACCAGCCTTATGAGGACAAGAGCCGCATCCGCGTCACCGGCCCCTTCACCGTCGAGAGCCTCTCGCCCCACCGCGTCCTGCCCACCGCCGACGAGAACCTCGACGGCCGCGTCAGTCCGCCCGAGACCGAGCGCCGGGGCGACTTCGCCACGATGATCCTCGACAACCTCCGCAAGGCCGGCGTCCAGAACACCGTCAAGAACGAGCGCCTCAACTTCCTCCGCCTCGACCCCCACCCCAGCCCGTGGATACAGGCGACCGGCGAGTATGCCGATGCCGACGGGACGCTCAAGCGCGTCGCCGTCTCGATCGGCCCCGAGTTCGGCACCGTCGGCCCCGACCACGTCAAGGAAGCCGCCAAGGAAGCCGTGAAGGGCCTCGGCCACGACCTGCTCGTCGTCTGCGGCTTCGCCTTCGACCCCCACGTTGCCGAAGAGTCGAAGAACTACGGCAAGCTCCCCGTCCTCGTCACCCGCATGAACCCCGACCTCGCAATGGGCGACGAGCTACTCAAGAAGACCGGCGCGGGCAACCTCTTCATGGTCTTCGGCGAGCCGGATTGCACGATCGACCCCACCCCCGACGGCCGGATCACCGTCGCCATCCACGGCGTCGACGTGTATGACCCCACGACCGGCCAGATCCGCAACAGCTCGACCGACGACATCGCCTGCTGGTTCCTCGACACCAACTACGACGGCGAGAGCTTCTTCGTCCGCCACGCCTACTTCTGCGGCGCGGGCGAGCCTTACGACAAGCTCAAGCGCGCCCTCCGCGCCGAGGTCGACGAATCCGCCTGGTCGGCCCTCTACACCACGACCAGCCGCCCCTTCCCCAAACCCAAGACCGGCAAGCTCGCCATCAAGGTCATCAACCACTATGGGGATGAGGTGTTGAAGGTGTTTCCAGTTTGATCATCGCTGTCGGATAGGGATCGCTTCCAGCAACCAGACGTATTGCAGCGATAGAAAGAACCGCCCGCGACCGCCGCGTGTTCCCCAAATATCCGAAGTAGCACATCTCTCGGAGAGGGCTTGATGACAAGACTAGAACCAATCCCGTCAATCCAGCGCGATGAGGTCACGGAGATTCGCTCGGAACTTGTACGTTGGACTCGATTTCGGAATAGAGTATGGCGAAAGCTCCAAGCAACGGGATTTCACCGAAGGCATAAGTCCCCTCGCTTTTGGGTCAGTTTTCTCTTGATTCCATTTTGGCCGCTTGTTGTACCCTGGCCCACTAGGCGGCTTGCGAAGGATAAGGATCTTCGATCACTCGTTCTTTCTTCTGAGCGTTGCGCGGGATTGCTCGCTCGTTATAGACCAGGTTTGAATTCTGAACCTCTGCTGAAGCTCGCATGGCGACTTCGTTGTCGGAATCCGGCGATCTACTATTGGACCTCGTGTCTCCGGCGTATTTCCGAATGCTCCTCCCTGATTCGTGCTGCGGAGGCCGCTATAGGCGAGGTCACCATTCCCCCGGCTGTGCCGGTCATTCAATTCGATAGTCTGCCTGAAACCACCGAAAACCTGAATCTGCTCGGTGGAATGACGGGCGCTCCCAATACCTCCCAGACTCCTCCCAAGGAGAGTACATCCCCACCGTCGTCTCCCTCGCGTCTTCGTGCATACACGCAGTGGCGATACGCCATCGATCAAGGCCCATTCTCCGAGCAGTCCACCGATCGCGAGATTTACGATTGGCTCGTCGACCGCGAAGACATAGATGGAGACCAAATAGCCAGTTATGAGACCTGGTCAAGATATGTACGGCAGCACCGATCCCGTCTGGGTCAGTCCAAGAACTCTCGTCGGGGCAATCGCCCATTAGGCCGCAGCATCATCCGAGCTGAGGAGTCGACCTGAACCGGACTGGAACCGGATTCCTCAAGATTTTTGAGCCGTTCGGAATCGTCATCGCTTCCAGCGGATTGACTTATCCAGACGTTCGATTTGTGTTGTCCGCTTCGCTGTCCGCCTGTCCGCTCTCTGGTCTGCGTGGGGCACGTGTTGCCAACCAGTGAACATCACTGGCACGAAGCCCCCGACCGGTGAAGGACAGAAACGATGATTGGGCGTGAGAGTCCGGTCCATTCAACGGAGCCGCGTTCGGCGTCTCCTGCGACAATCACGGCAAGGCAAGTAGCCTCGCTCCTTGGTTGTTCCCTGCGGCATGTCTGGCGCATGCGGGACACCGGAACGATTCCACCGCCAATCAAACTTGGCTCACTTGTCAGATGGCGTCGAAGCGACCTCGACAACTGGATCGCCGACGGATGCCGGCCGGTTCGGCGTGAGATCGCCCGTCGATGAATCATCCAACCAGCAATCGCGACCGCGACCAAGCGGTCCCCGGCAAATCCACGCGCACAAACACGCCCGGTCGGGATGGCAATCCCGCCGGGCGCATCTCAGTGAACACACCGAAAAGGACAAGGCCATGAGCAGCACGAACCGACCTCGCCTCGACCAGATTCTAGGGGGAGACGGAGGCGACTTCAACAACCTCTGGGACGCGACCGAACCCGCCGACGAATGGGGTCCGCTCCCCGCCGGCACTTATCGCGCCGTGATCGTCAACGGCGAGCTATCAACCTCGAAGGTCAAGCTGACGCCCAGCTACAAGTTGACACTCGAAGTCCTCACGCCGGTCGCCCACGCCGGCCGCAAACTCTGGCACGACCTCTGGCTCACGCCGAAGGCCCTCTCGAAAACCAAGCGCGATCTCGCCAAGCTCCGCATCCACCGTCGAGAGCAACTGGAGCAGTCGCCGCCGATCGGCATGATCGTCGAGATCAAGGTCGCCCTGCGCACGCAGGACGACGGGGCGGAGTTCAACAAGGTCCTCTCGTTCAAGGTCGTGAGCGAAGGCACGCCCCTCGGCGTTCTCGATTCCGACCCGGACGAGGACGATGCCGAAGGCGACTCCCGCGACGCCAGCGGCTTCGACTGGTCGGACGGCCAGCAGAAGGAGAAGCCCCAGCCATGAACCGCGCGCCGCTCGCCCTCCGGGTACTGGGCGGCGTGGACAACCCTCGGATCGTCGTGAGCTACCGCAAGACCGATCTTGCCTACGCTCACGCCGATTCGTCGGTTCAACCCGAGCTGCCGGCCTATTTCTCCGCCTTCGCCTTCCCGCGCCAGATCCAGGAGCATGTCGAGGCCACCGGCTCGACCCGCGACTACCTGGGCGCGGTCGGCCTGCCGTATCTCCACTTCGACCTTGATCGTCCCGACCTGGATCTCGCGCTCCGCGACGTACGCCATCTCTCGGCCTTCGTCGCCGATCGATACGGCGTCGATCCCCTCGTCCACTTCTCGGGCGGCAAGGGCTTCCACGTCTCCCTGCCCACCGGCGGCTTCGTGGAGCCGTCCAGCGGCGTCCACAAGGTCGCCAAGGCCCTTGCCTGCCATCTGGCCGAGGAAGCCCACGTTGTCATTGACACGGGCGTCTACGACCGAGTGCGGCTCTGGCGTGCCACGAACTCACGACATCACAAGAGCGGTCTCCACAAGGTCCGCATCGACCTCGACGACCTGCTCTATCTGACCCCGTCCCAGGTCCGCGACCTGGCGCGCGAGCCGATCCCCTACGACCTGCCCGAGCCGGTGACCCCGGCGCGACTGGTCGAGGACTGGGACCAGACAACAAGAACCGTCGAGGCCGAGGTCCAGGCCCGCCGCGAGTCCGCCCCGCGTGCCGGCGAGGCTCGCCTCAATCTGTTGACCCGGTCGCTCATCACAGATCCCACGTCGATCGAGGTGGGCGAGCGCCACCGGACACTCTTTTCCGCTGCCGCCAACCTCGCCGAGTTTCAATCCGTTGAGGAGCTTGTCTCCGCGATGCTCACCGAACCCGCCCTCGACACGGGCTTACCACCTCGCGACGTCGAGCGGCAGATCCGCTGCGGCATCGACCACGCTCGCCGCCACGCCGGCGAAGGAGGTGTCGCATGAGCTTCCGCACCGGCATCGAACTCTACGAAGATTGGTGGGAGGAGCTGACGAACGAAACCATCTCGACAAACTGGTCGATCGAGGACGCGATCTTCGCGAACATCGAGGTCGCCCCCGGCCGCATTGTTCTCATCGGCGGGCCTCCCGGCGCGGGCAAGACCAGCCTGATCGGACAATGGACGAGCGGTTTGCTGGCGAGCAATCCGTCGCTTCGCTGTCTGATTGCCAATGTCGAGATGTCGCCCGAGGCGCTTCTCACTCGCCAGCTCTCCCGGATTTCGCGCGTGCCCCTCACGACGATCCGCCGTCGGCGACTCACTCCTCTGGATCAGAAGCAGGTCTCCGCTGCCGCCGCCCAGGTCCGCACGATGCTCGACCGTCTCGCCTTCGCCGAGGAGCCTCACAAGCTCGAAGCGATCGCGCGGGCCGGTTCCGACTTCGAGGCGGACCTGGTCGTTATTGATTACGCGCAGAGGATCGAGCCGAGCGGCAAGGCGAGCGGACTCCGGGAGCGCATGAATCTCTTGATGTCCGAACTGCGCCGGCTCGCCGACAAGGGCCGCATCGGCATCATCGCCGCCGCTGCCGTCTCCCGATCCAGAGACGGCAGTGGAAAGGCGAGCTACGAAGGCAAACACCTCTCCCTCGCCTCACTTCGCGAGTCTGGCGAGCTAGAGTTCGGCACCGACGACGCCCTGCTCCTCTACCCGACCGACAACGACCCGACGGCTTCCGTCCGGTCGATGCTACTGAAGCATGAGAAGGCGCGATACGGTGAGCCGAAAGACGTCGCCCTGAGCTTCGACCGCCGCATCCAGCGCTTTGAGGTCGATCCCTGGTCGACGCCCGGCACCGCTTCGGCGGCTCAAGGTCATGATCGTTACACGTCCGCTGAGACCGAGCGACAGCGCTGGGGAGAGAGCCGCTGATGAAGACGTCGAAGCAACCTTACTACCGCGCCTGGTTCGCGACGCTGGCCGGCTTCGTCGACCACGGCGCGAAGACCTTGAACCGTTCGGAGCTGGCGGTCTTCCTGATTCTGCTCCGCGACACCCGACCCGACGGCACCGCCCGCGCCGGCTTGACCGACATCGCGAGGCGCGGCGGCATGTCGACGCGGTCGGCGATCCGCGCCGTTCAGAAGCTCATCAAGCTCGGCGTCATCCACGTCGTCCGCCCCGGCGTGAAAGGTCATGCGACGCTCTACACCGTCTTCGCGCCGGAGGTGTTCAAGAAGATCAACCCGATCGCGGCGAAGTGGATCGAGGTGGAAAAAGGGTGACAACGGTGTCATATTATAGGTGACATGGATGTCGAAAGCCGATGACACGGATGGCGACCATCCCTATGCGTGTTTCACACGCATAAGACGCGGTGTGCCGACTGTCGTCGCACCCGCTATCATTCCAGAGGAGGAGACAGAAAAGGTATGGGTTCAATCTTCCGAAAGACCGCTGTCCGCGCCGTTCCGGCGGGCGCGACCATCACCCGGAACCGGGATGGAACCGAGACGGCGAAGTGGATGCCGCGAGGGGCACGCCGCTCGATCACGGCCCCAGTTCGCGCGCTTGCCGACGGTCGCAAGGTCATCCAGCAGGAAACGGGATGCTACTACGCGAAGTATCGCGACCCCGACGGCCTCGTCCAAACCATCTCGACCGGATGCCGGGACCGATCGTCGGCCGAGCAACGGCTCGCTGAACTGGAACGCCGGAAGGAACGCATTCGCGCAGGTGTGGTCACACGGGCCGAACTAGCGATCTCCGATCATCTTGCAGTCCCGCTCCACCACCACGTCGAAGACTATGTCACAACCCTCGGCGCGGGCGCACACGGTCGACTGACGCGACGCTATCTGGAGCGGCTCTCCCAGGTTCTCGGCTGGCGGACGCTTTCCGACCTACGTCGGGATGATCTCGAACTTTGGCTCGCCCAGGAGGGAACGGCCGGCCGGTCGGCGCGATCTCGGGTCGGCTTTCAGACCGCCGTGGTCTCTTTCTGTAACTGGCTTGTCCAGGTTAAGCGCCTCGCCATCAACCCGTTCTCCCGGATGCCGAAGGCGAGGATCGAGGCGGATCGAAGACGAGTCCGCCGCGCGCTCACGCCATCGGACCTTGAGCGTCTTGTCCGAGCCGCCCAAGAGGCCCCTGGACGCCCGCCGCTAAAGTCGGCGATCGTCGCTGGGCAGAAGGGCGGGCGACCTGAAGCGAAGTTCTCGGGACGATCTAGGGCCGTCCTCTACGCCTTCCTCAGTGGCACCGGCCTACGCCTCGGTGAGGCCCAGAAGCTCAAGGTCGCCGATCTCGATCTGGACGCCCGACGTCCGGGCCTTCGCCTTTCGGGGGCTGCCACTAAAAATGGCTCCGAGGCATATCTGCCACTTCGTGCCGATCTGGTCGAGCTGCTTCGGTCCGAGGTCGCCGAGCGTCGCCCGGACGACACCGTCTTCGACATCCCTGCCGATTTGCTGCGCCGTTTCTACGGCGACCTAAAGCGGGCCGGCATTGATCGATTCGACGTGCGCGGACGTCGGGTCGATCTCCACGCCTTGAGGACAACCTTCGGGACACACCTAGCTATTTCTGGAGTCCCGCTGGCAACGGCCCAGAAGCTCCTGCGGCACGCTGACCCCAAGCTCACCGCGAACGTCTACACCGACGCCGCACTCCTCGACCTGCACGGAGCGGTCGAAGCCCTCCCCGCCCCCGCCTCGGTAGTTGCCAGAGTAGTACCAACCGGTGACACTGATGGGCATTTCGGGGCATCCGCTGGCACCGAGCAGGGCGACGTAGCCCTCGACGCAAGTCGCGATGGCGCAAAGAAAAACCCGACTTTTCGCCGGGTTTCCTGAAAACTGGGGAACTAGGATTCGAACCTAGACTAACTGATCCAGAGTCAGTCGTGCTACCGTTACACCATTCCCCATTGAATCGGTCAGGCATCCGGCCCGTCGGTGCTGATAAACAACCGACGGGCCGGGACGCCATCGCCGAGCTCCCCGACTAGGACTCGAACCTAGAACCTAGCGGTTAACAGCCGCTCGCTCTACCGATTGAGCTATCGGGGAATCAACGGAAAACACAACCTACCCGACAGGCCCTCATCCGACAAGAGGAGCGGGCCTCTCATTCAGGGAGATCCGCCCTCGATCGGCCTATGCAACAAGCTCCTCACTGGAATCTGGGCCTGGCGTTCAATCGACTCCGTCGGACCCACACAGGTTCATCCCGCCGCAGCCTTTTCTTTGACTTCTTTCGTGTGCTCGACGTTCGCCTTTTCCAGAATTCCGACAATCAAGGCGTTCAGGGAAGCTTTGTCGTCCTTCGCCCAGGACGCCAGTTGCTCGTGAAGCGAGGGAGGCATCCGAATCTGAAAGTGAACCACGGTTTCTGGCATGGAGAGAACCTCTTTTTCGATCGCATGTGAGTATGCGGTCTCGGAGGAATCGCCGAACCGCAATGTCAGAGATATGGACCCAAGATCCCTCTCTCAGGTATTCATCGGACGTCAATGCATAGTATCAGACGCTTCTGCCCGTTGAAAGATAATACATGGTAAAGTTGGTTCTGAAACACAACGCGGAATGATCCGCCGGTACGTTGGCCTGCGTTGGATCCGAATCATTCTTGCTGCGAATCTCATGCCCGAATCGCTCCCCGAGCTTGGTGCCACCGACAGCGTCGCCTCCGAGAGCACACGCCGCTTCGTCGAGCACTGGGGCGTCATGGCTCGCCTCTGGGGCATCAATTCCACCATGGGCGAGCTATTCGCCCTGCTCTATCTCAGCGGCCGAGATTGGTCCGCCGACGAATTGCGCGCACATCTCAGCGTCTCTCGTGGCAACGTGAGTATGAACCTACGCGAGCTGATGAACTGGGGCGTTCTCTACAAAGTTCATCGCCAGGGCGATCGCCGCGACTACTTCCGCGCCGAAACGGACGTCTGGACCCTCTTCCGGCGAATCATCACGGAGCGCAAGCGACGCGAAGTTGAGCCAACTCTCGCGCTGCTCGATCAGACCGTGACCGAACTCGCACCCCTCCAGGACGGCACGACCGAACGCGCCCGCGCGCTCTTTCGCTTCTTCGCCACCATCGACCGACTCGCCGACCGACTCGTCGCCCTCAACCCTAATGAGCTCGAGAATCTCCTCCAAATGCTCGACAGCCCGGACGATTCCGCTCCACCTGCGAACGCCACCTAATCCTAACGCACCAAGCACCTTCCATAGCGAGTTGGCTATTCGTCGAAGTTCTCCTAAAAAAATCTTGCTCCGCCTCTTTTCAATTCAAATTGAAACGCCTAGAACATCCTTGTTAGAGTTTCTCTCTGACGCAAAACACCTGCGAACGTGCCCTGACCGGCCGCTGGCGCACCATGGGCGGAAGGCGTCGGCAACCCGCCTTGGGGGTGGGAGCCTGTCAGGGCCGTATTATTCGGGAGCGGGGTTCGCTGAGATCGCGGATCCCGCTCCCGATCGACGTTCGAGAACAGCGTCGATTTCGCCTTACGCACGTTGAGCCAAAGTCCGGTTCAAGGCTAGAACCCGACCCCTGCTTCGACTAGACTCAGATTATTAGAATATATTTCGACCTTAGCCTCGCCGGTGATCTCCGGTTCTGGATGAGGTCGTCAATTCCGGTCGGGGTGACTTGCGGGTCGCGGAAACGATTTTCGAATGGGCCTTTGCCCGCTTTCGCCGCGACTTTGTGACCTCCCCTGTCACTCTCACTTTTGGGGAGCGCGACTCCAACATGACCACGGCCACCGCCGACGCCTATCGTCCTGGACTAGAGGGGATCATCGCCTGCGAAACGGCGATCAGCAGCGTCGAAGGCCGCGAGGGGGCCGGTGGCCTCGAGTACCGCGGCTATAGCATCGAGGAGTTGGCCGAATCCGCCACCTACCTGGAAGCTGCGTACCTTCTCCTCCACGGCAACCTACCCAACACCTCCGAGCTAGCCGCCTTTGAGCAGCGTATCCAGGCCGCACGCGCCGTGCCCGAGCCGTTGGTCGATCTGCTGCACCGCGTGCCCAAGTCCGTCCACCCCATGGATACCCTGCGCACTTCGGTCAGTGTGCTCTCCCACTACGACCCCGATCTCAATGCCGCGCCCACCGACCACGCCGCCAACGTCCGCAAGGCGGAGCGTCTAATCGGCCAGATGGCCACGGCCGTCGCCTATCGCGAGCGAGTCGAGCGTGGCCTGCCGCTCATCCCGCCCCGCGACGACCTCGACCACTCCGCCAATTTCCTCTACATGGTCAACGGCGAAGTCCCGTCCGAAACCAAACGCAAGGCATTCGACGTCTCCCTCGTTCTCTACGCCGAACACGAGCTGAACGCCTCGACCTTCGCCGCTCGTGTCACCGTCTCCACTCTCTCCGATCTCCATTCCGGCATTGTCTCGGCCATCGGCACTCTCAAGGGTCCGCTCCACGGCGGAGCGAATGAGGAAGCCTGGAAGGTCCTCGAACAGGTCGGCGACCCCGACAAAGCCCATGACTGGATCATGGCCGCCCTCGATCGCAAGGAACGGATCATGGGCTTCGGCCATCGCGTTTATAAAACCGGCGACCCTCGCGCCCGGATTCTCAAGCGGTATTGCCAGCAAATCGCCCAGGAGGCCGGTGAGGACCGCTGGGAGCGCATGGCCGAACCGATCGAACGGGAGGTGACCGAACAAAAGAAGCTACCGCCCAACGTCGATTGGCCTAGCGCACGCCTCTATCATTACCTCGGCCTGCAAATCCACATCTACACTCCGATCTTCGCCATGGCCCGCGTCTCCGGCTGGTCGTCCCATGTCATCGAACAGCTTGACAACAATCGTCTCATGCGACCCCGAGCCAACTACATCGGCGTATCAAGCCGCGACATCGAGCCGATCGAGAATCGCTAAGCCCCTGAGACGCATCCCAGTAACGGTCAGGGGCCGATCAAACAAGTCATCCCCGCGAAGACGGGGATCCAGCGCAAACAGCTTCGCCTCTCACCTTATCCCGCGAAATATCGGCACCCAATCATTTCTGCCGACCAATTTTCTGCCGTGAGAAACTTACGGCAGCTTGTCTGATTCAATAAACAAGCGGCCCGCAACTCACTGTTGCGGGCCGCTTGTTTATTACTGACTTTTTTGTGCGATAAGGATGCTTACCGAGCGATCACTCACCCTCGGGTGGAGTCGTCGGAGCTGTCCCCAGTGGGCTGTTGCCACGCGGATTCGTGAGCCGCCGAAGTTCCTGCCGGTTCGCACCCTCGATCCGACCTGGATTCACTTCTCCGTAGGAATAGCCCAGCATCGACAGCAGTCGATCAAGCGTGATCGGCCTCACGCCCGCCATCCGCGCTTCTTGCAGGATTTCACTCTTCCGGTTCAGGAAAGTCTGCTCCTCAGCCGCCGTGGCACCCGTAGGCACCTCCGCGCCGGCCCGAACCGTCTGCAGGTCGTCGAGCACATACCAGGAGGTAAGCGGCGTCAGCTCGCCTGTTTCCTGACCAACTCCCGCCGGCGGCAGATCGTACGAAACTTCTCCGCCACGCGACTCGATCATCCGCTTCAAATCCTCGCGGTCGTCGCGGCCATCACGATCCATGTCGATCTTGCCGACCAGGGCAAACAGCCGCGGACGCGTTCCAAATGCCGGCGAATAGAGCACATCACCCGGGCGAACCGGGTCGATCGTGCTCGTGGTCTTGAGAATCCGACCGACCGAGCTTCGATCTCCGACCTGAATCAGCTCAACCGTTCCCTTGGGGCTATCCGAAGGAATGCCGGCCGCGTCCCTGTCGAAAATCGAAAAAACCATCCGCTCGCGGGCACCATCTTGCCGGCCCAGCGTGGTCCGCACCTCACCCCGCGTGTTGTCCACGAAAGTCAGCTTCCCATTGGGCGATTCCAGCACCGTCTCGCTCTTTTCCGTCTGCTCGCGCAGGCCACGGAACTGGGCCATCAGGTCGCCGTATTTCCGAGACATATCTTCCTGGGTCTGTGCCAACTGCGTGCGCAAGGTGGTTAGCTCGGTGGCCTGCTGCTGGTTCCGCCCTTGCAGTTCATCCAGGCGGCTGACCAGGCTCTTGCGATCCTCCTCATGCTTGCGAAGCTCCTCCAGGCGATCCGCTTCGCTCTTCTCTTTCGCCGAAACCTCGACGCCGATCTTTTGCTGCGCCACCTGGTTCGATTGCTCGAGCGACTTCCGTGCTCCCTGGTAATCGGCCGCCACAGCGCCCACCAGTTGCGTCTGGTTCGTGAGCAGGTCGGTTAGGGTTGCGACAGTCGATTGCAACGTTCGCGTCCGGTCGGCCGTGATCCGCTCGGCGATCGAATCCGCGGCCTTGGCAAACTCGTCCACCTGAGCGCTCGCCCCGTCCGCCGACTGATACGTCGTGTAAACCGCCGTCATTTTCTCACGCAGACCGTTGACCGCCGTCGCCAGCGCTTGCTGGTCTTTCTCGATCTCGGTCTTCAAAACCGTGTCATCAACCTTCTCGTAACCGGCGAGCGCTTTCAGATCGTTCAACGTGTTTTGCAACTGAGCTTGCGCCCGGCTGGCGTCACTCGCTTTTTTGCTCTCGGCGGTAAACCGCTCCCAGTTCTGGCCTGCCTGGGAAAAGCCGAAATAGGTCGCGATGCCGAGCAAGAACGCCAGCGTGGCAAATATGGCCACGGCGATCTTCAGCCCTTGATTGTCGTTGGCCGCGGGTGGCATGGATGAAGGCTCCCGTCTCTCTCACACACTGGCGGGGCGGCTCCGCATCGTTCTGGAGACGCCTCCGAAATAGACTGCTACAGTATGGCACACGACCGGCGGACTTGACGCCCACCGTTACCGACTCAACCCGTTTCCCGGGCATCTCATCCCAGAAAACCCGTCATGCGTCCGGTCGGTCGTAACGATTCTAGGGGTCGTTTCCCTTCGGAATCAAATCCGAACACCCCGACAATCCCCAACCTCACGGCCGCACGTCTCCGGCATTCCTCATTCACCGCACCACCTATCATGAGCAGCCCACGCCCGAAATTCTACATCATCGACGCTTATTCCCTAATCTTCCAGGTTTACCACGCCATTCCGCTGATGACCGGACCCGCAGGCCAACCCACCAATGCCGTCTTCGGTATCTTCCGTGACATCCTCAACCTCCTCAAAACCCGCAAGCCCGACGCCCTCGTCGCCGCCTTCGACGGCGGCGGCCGCGTCTTCCGCTCCGACCTCTTCGAAGACTACAAGGCCCACCGCGCCCCGATGCCTGAAGATTTACGCCCCCAGATTGAACCCATACGCCGCGTTTTTGAAGGCTTTCGCGTCCCCGTCACCCTGGTCGAGGGGTTTGAAGCCGACGACCTGATCGCCACACTCGCCCGCCGAGGCGTCGCCGAGGGCCGCGACGTCGTCATCGTCACCGCCGACAAGGACGCACGCCAGCTCATCGGACCCCACTGCGTCCTGCTCAACCTTCGCAAAAATCAATTCCTCGACGCCGACGGCCTCAAGGCCGAGTGGGGAATCCGGCCCGACCAGGTCGTCGACTTCCTGGCGCTGACAGGCGACTCCGTCGACAACGTCCCCGGCGTTCCCGGCATCGGACCCAAAACGGCCACCCAGCTTCTCGAAAAATTCGGCGATATCGAATCCCTGTTGGCCCAGATCGACCAGGTTCCCGGCGCGAAGAAGCAGGAAGCCCTCCGCGCCAGCGCCGATTCCGCCCGACTCAGCCGTACTCTCGTCACCCTGAGCGACGACGTGCCCATCGACGTCACCTGGGACCAGCTCGCCGTCGACGGCATCGACATGCCCGCCCTCAAGGCGCTCTGCATCGAAAGCGGTTTCCACCGCTTCCTCGATGAGCTGGATCAGTACGCGCCCACACCGAAAGCTCCCGGGTCCGACTGGGACACCGACGCCTACCGCCTCGTCGATACCCCCGAATCCTTCGCCGAATTCCTCATTCAGCTCGACACCCAGCCCCGGTTCGCCCTCGACACCGAGACGACCGACCTCGACCCCCTCCGAGCCCAGCTTGTCGGCCTCTCGTTCTGCTGGAACCCCGGTGAGGCCTGGTACATCCCCGTCAAAGGACCGCTCGGCAGCAAGACCCTGAACGTCGAGGACGTTCTCGACGGCCTCCGCCCCATCCTCACCGACCCGAACCGCGAGCTGGTCGGGCAAAATCTCAAGTACGACCTGCTCGTCCTCAACCGCCCCGGTCTGGAGCTGGCCGGGCCGATCACCGACACGATGATCCTCTCGTACCTGCTCGAAAGCGGCGAGCGGAATCACAACCTCGACGAACTCTCCCGCCGCCTGCTCGACCACGCCATGATCCCAATCTCCGACCTGATCGGCAAAGGCAAAAATCAGCGCGGCATGGACCAGGTCCCCACCGAACAGGTGGCCGCCTACGCCGGTGAGGACGCCGATGCCGCCTGGCGGCTCGACGCGATCCTGCGCCCCCGCGTCGAAGCCGAGGGCATGGGCGACCTCTACGCCACCCTCGAACGCCCCCTCATCAACATCCTTGCCCGCATGGAGGCGAATGGCGTCAAGGTCGACATCAAGCGCCTGAAAACCCTGTCGGACGAGTTCGCCGACCGTCTCGAAACCATCAAGACCCGCATCTTTTCCGAAGCCGGCCGCGCCTTCAACATCGGCTCCGGCCCCCAGCTCCGCGTCGTGCTTTACGACGAGCTGAAGCTCCCCATCCTCAAGAAAACCCCGAAAGGCGAACCATCCACCGACGCCGAGGTGCTCGAACAGCTCGCCCCCCGCCACCCCCTGCCCCGCCTGATCGTCGAGCACCGTCAGCTCGACAAGCTCAAGAGCACCTATCTCGATACCCTCCCCCGATTGGCACACAGCGACGGCCGCATCTACGCCTCGTTCAACCAAGCCGTCGCCGCCACCGGCCGGCTGAGTTCCAGCGACCCCAACCTCCAGAATATCCCCGCCCGCACCGAGGACGGCCGCCAGATCCGCCAGGCGTTCATCGCCGGCTACGAAGGCTGGTCGCTGCTCACCGCCGACTATTCCCAGATCGAGCTACGCATCCTCGCCCACTTCAGCCGCGACTCCGCGCTCATCACCGCCTTTGCCGAGGGTAAGGACATCCACGGCGTCGTCGCCTCCGAGATCTTCGGCGTCCCTGAGAGCGCGGTCACTTCCGACCAGCGCAGGGTCGCCAAGATGGTGAACTTCGGCGTCATTTACGGCCTCAGCGGCTTCGGCCTCGCCGCCCGGCTGGGTATCACCCAGTCCGACGCCAATCGATTCATTGACGCTTATTTCGAGCAGTATCAGGGCGTCGCCGACTTCATCGACGCCACCCGCGCCCGCGCGCAGGCCGAAGGCCGTGTCGAGACCCTCCTCGGCCGCCGCCGCGCCATCAGCGGCATCAAGAACACAACCGGCCGCAACCTCAACCTCGCCGAGCGCACCGCCGTCAACACGGTCATCCAAGGCTCCGCCGCCGACCTCATCAAAAAAGCCATGATCGGCGTCGACGCCGCCCTCCGCGGCTCGGGCCTCAAAGCCCGCATGCTCCTCCAGATTCATGACGAACTCGTGTTCGAGGCCCCCACCGCCGAGGTCGAACCCCTCGCCGCCCTCGTCCGCCACGAGATGACCACCGCCATCCCCTTCGACGTCCCCATCGAAGTCGACCTCGCCCACGGCCCGAACTGGCTGGACGTGATCGACCTTCCCTGATGAGTCAGTCCAAAGGCCGTGGACCTCAGGGAAAGACCATCGCGAAGCCCGAGCCCACGGCCTCTGCTTGCGACGAGCGGCCTCACACAACGCCGAAGATGTACTTCAGGCTGTAATAAACGCCGATCGCGAGGAAGAGCAGGCCCGTGACGCGCCGGGCCCACCACTCGACGTTCGAGAGGGCAGCGAAAGCCTTGCCCAACGAGCCCGCGCCCACCGCGATGAGCACGGCAAAAACCAGGGCGGGCAGGGCGGTGCCCAGGCCGTAAAGGCTGGGCAGGAGCACGCTCGACTGGGTCTTCACCGAGAGCGGGATGAGGCTCCCGAAATAGAGGGCCGCCGACACCGGGCAGAAGGTCAGGGCGAAGAGCATCCCGAGCGGCAACGCCCCCCAAAGGCCCAGGGCGTCGAGACGTTTTTGCATCGCCTCGCTGACGCCCGAGCCGGGCAGCGAGAACGAAATGAGGTCGAGCAGAAACATCGCCACCAGAATGAGCAGCGGCCCCAACAGCTTGTTCATCGACCGCTGGAGGAACATCGAGAGTTCGGGCACCGACAGGACGCTCGCCACCAGAAGCACGCCCAGGCCGATGTAGGCGAGCGAGCGTCCCAGGGCATAGAGCACGCCCGAGAGGAAGACTCGTCGGGGACTGCCCACTCGCCGCCCGATGAAGGAGATGGCCGCCACGTTGGTGGCGAGCGGGCAGGGACTTATCGACGTCAGGATACCGAGCCACAGGGCCGCCGACGCGGCAGCCGCAAGCGAGACCGAGGCCACGTCCTGGCTCATGTCGAGCTCCCGTCCTGCCCTGGGAACTCGATCCCAAGCTCTCGCCACTTGGCAAGGATTTCCTCCCGCGAGAAGAAGCCCTCGTGCCGGAACCGTTCCCGGCCCTCGGCGTCGAAGAAAATCTGCGTCGGGATGGTCGAGACCTTGTACTCGTCCGCCGCGTCCGGGTTCTCCCAGACGTCGAGGAACACCACCTCGAACCGATCGCGGAACGTCCCTCTGAGCTCCTCGAGGATCGGAGCCATCGCCTTGCAAGGGATGCACTTCCCGGCCCCAAGGTCGAGCAGGCGAGGCATCCGCTCCCGCGACGGCTCCAACGCGACCCCAGCCACCCGGGGCGACGCGTCCTGGCTCGCGGTACTCGACGCGCCGCCGCTCAACTGCTCGCGGATGCTCTTTTCGATGAACGACCGAAACGCGGGCTTATCGCCAACCAACTCCCAAACCTCCGGTAGGCTCTTCCAGGAGGTTTGTCGGCCGTCTTGGAGCGTGACCAGCACAACGCACGGGGCCGCGAGCTGGAAGTCGGTCGCGAGGTGCTCATTCCCGGGCTGATCGTAGTCGACCACCCGCCACTCAATGCGGCCCGCCTCCAGGTCGTCGGCAAAGCCCTGCTCGACGGCTTCCTGGGCGTTCTTCTCGATATCGTTGCAGCTGATGCACCGCACTTTGCCGTGCAGATAGTAGGCAATGAGCTTCGTCCCCGCGCCGGTGGTCGCTGGCTCCGCCGCGGCAGGGCCCCTGGCGCCGGTTTCCTTGAACACCAGGGTCGCGACACTCGCGGCGACGAACGCCAGCAACGCGATGGTGAAAATTGCTTTCGCTTTCATCGTTCTCTCTGAGCTCCCATGCTTGGACAAGACTCCCCGCCGGTTCCACAGCGGCCGGCGGAGGTGCTCCTGATTCACGGTTTCACGGCAAAGACCTTCACACTCGCCGCGTACTCGTTCACGTCATAACGACGGATGAGGTCAGCGAGCTGTTCCAGGAGCTCCGGCGTGTTTGCCCCGGGGGCAGCGGTGCGGCCCGAGTCCGCCTCGGCGGCGGACGATCCGCAGCACGTGGTATTCTCGGCCATCTCCAGACCCGGTGAAGATACGGGTGAGCAGCACTCGGACTGGTTCTCGATCTTGGCGTAGGCATTCAGGTCCGCGTGCGAGTCGATGACCTCGACATGCGCGAAGCCCGCCTCAAGTAGCGCTGACCGGTAATCCTCGATGGGTACGGCCCCGGCGATGCAGCCGACATAGGCCATGAGGTCCGAGGAGAGTTCGGGCGGCAGGGGCTTCTTGAGCGCGATGTCGGAGACGGCGAGCCTGCCGCCGGGCTTCAGGATGCGGGCAATCTCTCGGAAAGCCGCGGGCTTGTCCGGCACGAGGTTCAGCACACAGTTCGAGATGACGCAGTCTGCCGAAGAATCAGCGAGCGGCATCCTGTCGATGGGAGCCAGATGGAACTCGACATTCGCCAAATTGGCCTTCTTCGCGTTCTTCCTGGCGAGCTCCACCATCGCCTCGGTCATGTCGATGCCGATGGCCTTGCCCGTGGGACCGACCTTCTTGGCGGCCAGGAACACGTCCAGGCCGCCGCCGGCCCCCAGATCCACCACGACCTCGCCGGGCCTCAGATGGGCCGTGGCCGTCGGGTTTCCACAGGAGAGGCCCATGTTCGCCTCGGCCGGGATGGAGGAAAGCTCCTCGGCTGAGTAGCCGAAGGCCTCGGCCACCGCACGCACACCGGCTTGTGCGCTCGAAAGGCCGCTCGTCGCCACCGAGCCGTACTTCGAGCGCACCGCCTCGAGAATCACGTCTGACATACCTACCTCACTCGCTTGGGAGTTTCGTTCCGTTTTCAACTGAGGAACTTGCTGATTTCCTCCGGGCTCAATGCCCGGCCGCAGGCTTTCACCACGCCGTCGACGGCCAGTGCCGGCAAGGCACGGACACCCTCGAAGGTGAGGATCTCGGCGATGTCCCGTACCTTGACGACTTCGCCCTCAATGCCCGAATCCTGCACCGCTTGCTCGGCGTTCGTCGCAAGCGTTTTGCATTTCGAGCAGCCCGTGCCCAGGATCTGAATCGTCTTCATCGTGTAAGCTCCACCTCACGGGGACTTGGGGTTTTCGCGGCAGACGCAGGCCCCGCCTCGTCGGACTCCCAGGGAACCAGGACCGTGCGGGGGCTGAGCTCCTCGGTAACCTCGCGGATGAAGACCCGCTCGTGGAGCTTCCGCGACTTGAGCACCTCGTCGGTGACGGGGAGCGGGCTGAGGCTCTGGTTGATGACCCAGGCAAACGGCGTGATGCCCGCCCGGAGCAGATCGCGCTGGAGCGAGGCCGCCTCGTGGACGGGCGTCGCCTCAGGCAACGTGACAATCAGGACTCGAGTGAACTCCGGATCGCGGAGCCGCGGCAGAAGCTCGCGGACGGACTCCGGCATCTCGCTGGCATTCCTCAGAACGTCGCGGTGATAGGCTTCGGTGGCGTCGAGCAAGAGCAGCGTGTGCCCCGTCGGAGCTGTGTCCAGGACGACGAAGCTACCCTGGCCCTGGTCGACCGTACGGGCGAACGCCCGGAAGACCGCAATTTCCTCGGTACACGGCGAGCGGAGGTCCTCTTCGAGGAGAGTCTTGCCCTGCTCGTCAAGATCCTTGCCCGCAGTCGCCATCACCTCGGCCGTGTACTCGGCCGTCTCGCGCTCCGGGTCGATTCGGCTCACGGTGAGGTTCGAGACCCGCGAACCGAGCGTCTGGTCCAGGTGGGCCGCGGGGTCGGTGGTCGAAAGATGCACCTTGTGGCCGAGCCGGGCGAGCGCCACGGCCAGGCGGGTGGCGACCGTGGTCTTGCCGACACCGCCCTTGCCCATCGTCAGGATGACACCGTGGCCGTGGCGGGTCAGCTCAGGGAGCAGCGTTTCGAGCGGCAGCGAGATGTCGTCCGGGGTCTGATCGGAGGAGGCGGCGCGGCCGGATTCCTGGACCGCTGCGGGGTTGTTCAGGGTCCGAAGCGCGGCGATGCCCACCAGGCCGAAGGGTTGGAGCCGCACCTCGGTACGGGGCAGGGAGCCGAGGCCTTCAGGGAGCCCCTCCAGGGCGGCCCGGCCACGGGCTTCCATCGCGACGGCCGTCGCATCGGTCGAGTCACTCGCCGTGAAAAGTCCATTCAGAACCAGCCGCTGGTTCTTGATCCCGAGCTCGGCAAGCTCGCCGCTCGAGCGGTCGGCCTCGCGTAACGAGGTCGCCTCCGGTCGGCTCACGAGGACGAGCGTCGTCGTGCCGCCATCCGCCAGAGCCTGCAATGCCGCTTCGTAAAGGGCTCGCTGGTCGGCCAGGCCCGAGAGCGGCCCCAGGCAGGAGTTTCCGCCGACGTTGCTGTCGAAGAATACGGTCCAGGCCGCCGGGAGCTGGAGTAGCCTCAAGGTGTGTCCGGTGGGGGCCGTGTCGAACAGGACATGGTCATATTGAGAGGTGGCCGCAGGATCGCCCAGGAGCTTGGAAAACTCGTCGAACGCCGCGATCTCGGTTGTGCATGCCCCTGAGAACTGCTCCTCCATGCTCCTCACGGAGGCGTCCGGCAGCACACCCCGGTACGGGCCGACCATCCGCTCGCGGTAGGCGTGGGCGGCCGCTTCCGGGTCGATGTTCATGGCGAACAGGTTCGCCACCTCGGGAATCGGGGTGGGGGTCATCCCCAGCTCAACTCCAAAAACTTCGCCCAGGTTCGAGGCCGGGTCGGTGCTCACCAGCAGCACCCGCTTGCCGGCATCGGCCAGGCTCACCGCCGTGGCGCTGGCGACCGAAGTCTTGCCGACCCCTCCCTTGCCAGTAAAAAAGAGGTTTCGCGTGACGGGATCGGGGATGAGCATTAGACACTTCCTTCTTTAGCAACATGGATTGGAATTGGGAGACGCGCCGCCGATGGTCACCACGCCCGGGGTGCAACACGAGGAGGACGCCGGTTTCGGCTCCTCTCCCAGAATCGCGACGTCGAGGCCCCCAAGCCGGGCGAGCTCGGCACGGTCCGGATACGTCCCGCGAGAGACGATCGCGCCATCCACCAGGACGAGCGGCAGGCAGTCGTTGCCATACTCGCGGAGCGCTGCCGTGACGACAGGGGTCGAGGCGAAAGCCTGAGGCTGCTGGGCGAGGTTGTATCGCTCCACCTCAACACCCTGCCGCTTGAGCCAGTCGAGGTCGGCGGACATCCGCGGCAGAACCGGGTCGACCGCAGGCCCGCACACGCCGGTCGAGCAGCACATCGGAGGGTCGTAAACGGCGATCTTGGTCATGTTCCTCTCTCCTGTTTTCGTCTATCGGCGATCACCGATAAAGTGGGGCAAAAAAATTCCTGGCGCCTACAGGCTGGAAACGAGTTGCTTGAGACGAGCGAACATCGTCGGCTCCACGCAGTAGCAGACCCGCGGGCCGTCAATGGTTCCCCGGATCAGCCCCGACTCCTTGAGCATCTTGAGATGCTGCGAGACGGTGGACTGGGCCAGCGGCAGATGCTCGACAATGTCGCCGCACATGCACGACTCCTGCGTGAGCAGAAACCGCACGATCTGCACGCGAGCAGGATGGCCCAACGCCTTCGCGAGCGTGGCCAGCTCCATGTCCGAAGCCCGAGTCTCCTCGGTCGAAACGGCCATACCGTTGCGGCCCTTCGTTGTCGAACAGCACTTCGTGTCCACAAGCACCTCCTGTTCTATCATCGTAAAACTACGATATACGATTGAGAGATTCTTGTCAAGCCCGTCCGGGCCGGGATTTGTACCGGCTCGCTACGACAAATCAGGTCGCGACGAGTGATTGGGTCGCGGTGGAGACTCTCTCCGGCCGTGATCGTCAATGGATCGGCAGGCGTTATGTTCGTCCTCCTTGCAAAACGTCAAACCATCCCCGTCGTCTCCCCCTGCCCCGTCATCAGATTCAGGTTCTGCACCGCGACCCCGCTCGCTCCCTTGATCAAATTATCCAGGCACGAGATCACGATAATCCGCCCCTTCACGACCCGCAGGGTGATGTCGCAGTAGTTTGTGTGGCTCGAATCCTTGGTCGCCGGCAGATGGTTCATCACCCGCACAAATGGGCTGTCCGAATAGAACGTGCGGTACAGTTCCATCAGATCATGCTCACTCGCCGTTCCTTTGGGCGTCGCGTAAATCGTCGCCAGAATGCCCCGGTCCATGGGCACCAGGTGCGGCGTGAAGATGACATCCACCGGATCGCCACCGGCCACGTCCGTCAGCACCTGTTCGATCTCAGGAGTGTGCCGATGCCGACCGACCCCATACGCCGCGAGACTCTCGTTGCACTCGGGATAATGAAACGCCAGCTTCGGAGTCCTCCCGCCGCCCGAAATGCCGCTCTTGGCGTCGATGATAATGCCGGTTCGCTCGATCTTGTCCATCGCGATCAGCGGTGCCAGCCCCAAGATCGACGCCGACGTGTAACACCCCGGATTCGCCACCAACTTCGCCTTCGCAATCGCCTTCCGATTCAATTCCGGCAGCCCGTAAACCGCCTCCGCCAAGCCCTCTGGATCATTGTGCGTGTGCGCATACCAGTCTTCATACGTTTTGGCATCCTTGATCCGGTAATCGGCGCTCAGGTCGATCACCTTCACGTCACGCCGGCGGAGCTGCGGCACGATCTCCAGGCTCGCCGCATGAGGCAACCCCAGAAACGCCACCTGCGCCGCCGAGGCCAGCGCATTCGCGTCAAACGGCACGCACTCCAGATCAATCCGCCCCGTCAGGCTGGGATGAAGCGCGTCCAGCCGCTCGGCCTGCCGCGACGTCGCCATCGTCAACCGGACGCCCGGATGCCTCAACAAAATCTTCACCAGCTCGAGCGCCGTATACCCCGAGGCCCCCACGATCGCCACATCCACCTTCGGCTTGCTCATAGCGTCTCCCCTCGTTTCCGTCCCACCAGGCTCAACAAACCCCAGGCCCCCAGCCAGGCCGTCCACGCGAGCAGGGAAACCGCCAGCCCCGCCTTCGCCGCCCGGCCCTCGTAGTCAAGGCGCAGCATCCACCGTCCCGGGCCGGGCGGCTCCATCTCCAGGAACCCTCCGGGCCGGGCGTCCCTGGATTGCCGAACAACCCCCGGCGTAATCATCCCCGCCGCATCCACCCAGTCTGCCCGCCATTCCGGATCATACAACTCCGTAACGAGGACAACCGGCCTGGCATCCCGGCTCACCACAATCGGCCCAATCTCGCGCCGCTCGGCCGTGACACTCCGCATCGGGATCGGCATTCGCTGC
>JBGSYY010000138.1:0-5205 GCA_041750675.1 Isosphaeraceae bacterium
GCACCCGCTCGCGCCCGAGCAGGTATCGGCCTTCGAGCGCTGGATCGCCGCCGGATCACCTTATGCCAACGAGCCGCTCGCCCCCGCCCGCGCCGGGCCGGACTGGTGGTCGCTTCAACCAATCGCCCACTTCGATCCCCCAGCGGCCAAGAGCGACGATTGGTCGCGGAATCCCATCGACGCATTCATTATTGACAAACTGGCGAAGGAACGGTTGGTCCCCAACCCAGAGGCCGATCGCCGCACCTTGATCCGTCGTGTCACGTTTGATCTCACGGGCCTCCCGCCCACCCCATCCGAGGTGGATGACTTTCTAGTCGACGACCGGCCCGATGCGTACGAGCGCCTGGTCGACCGCCTGCTTGCCAGCCCTGCCTACGGTGAACGCGCCGCCCGCATCTGGCTCGATGTCGCCCGCTTCGCCGAGAGTCATGGCTACGAGACCAACCAGCTTCGCCCCAACGCCTGGCCTTACCGCGACTACGTCATCCGGGCATTCAACCAGGACATTCCCTTCGCTCGTTTTGTTCTTGAACAGTTTGCCGCCGATACGCTGCCTGACGCCGACTGGCTTACGCAGTCTGCCACCGCATTCCTTGTCGGCGGAACCCACGACGTCGTGGGGAATCTGACCGAAGAAGGCGCACGCCAGCAACGGGCCGACGACCTGGACGACCTCCTGAATGCGACAGGTGCCTCGTTCCTGGGCTTGACGATCTCGTGCGCTCGTTGCCACGACCATAAGTTCGATCCGATCACCCAGAACGACTACTACGGAATGAAAGCCCTGCTCGCTGGCGTGCGTCACGAGGACCGACCTGTCCCTGCCCCCGACGCCGAGCGCCGTCGGTCTGAGCGCGCCTCCGTCACCGCCGAACTTGCCCGACTCGACGCTGCGTTGGATTCCACCGAGCCACTCGCCGTTCCCGATCTCGGTACAGTCGGACGCCTACCCGTCAACCCGCGCCGCAACGTCGAACGTTTCACTCCTCTCGTCGCCCGGTCGATCCGCTTCACTGTCCAGTCCACCAACAATGGCATCGAGCCGTGCCTCGATGAGCTGGAAATCTGGACCGCCGAAGCCGAACCGCGAAACGCTGCCCTTGGATCCGCTGGCTCGGTCGCGTCCGCATCATCCACCTATCCCAACTCTGACATCCATCGACTAGAACATGTGAATGATGGACTTCACGGAAATAGCCGGAGCTGGATCTCCGCCGCCATGGGAAAGGGTTGGGTCCGCATCGATCTACCCGCTCCCACACCCATCGACCGCATCGTCTGGGGTCGCGACCGCGAGCAAAAATTCAACGATCGCACTCCCACCGAGTACTACATCGAAGCCGCCGACGACACGGGACGCTGGCAGGTCATTGCGTCTTCCGCCGACCGCGCTCCCTGGTCAGCCGATGCCTCCGCCGCGCCGTCGCAACCATCGTCCGAGCGGGCCGAATTGCTAGCGCGTCAAAGCACTTTGCGCAGTCGCCTGGATTCTCTCGCCGACACCCTCAACGTTTACGCCGGCCGTTTCACGTCCCCCGACGAGGTCCACGTTCTCCCCCGTGGCGGTGTGATGGCCGACGGGCCGCTCGCCACACCATCGGGTGTCCGAGCCGTAATGCCGCCGCTCGTTCTTGAAACATCATCACCCGAGCCAGAACGACGCCTCGCCCTGGCTCGCTGGATTGCCGACCCTGCCAACCCACTGCCCGCGCGTGTTGTTGTCAATCGAGTCTGGCAACAGCATTTCGGCCGTGGACTTGTCGCGACTCCCGCCGACTTCGGCTTCAACGGCGAACCGCCCACACACCCCGCGCTGCTCGACTGGCTTGCCTCTCGCTTTCTCCAGAACGGCGGGCAACTCAAGCCCATCCATCGCCTGATTCTTCTCTCCGCAACCTACAGACAAGCCTCCACGGCACGCCCTGACGCCCTCGCTCGCGACTCCCAGAATCACTGGCTCTGGCGCATCACGCCCCGTCGTCTGGAAGCCGAGCCTCTCCGCGACGCGATCCTCGCTACCGCCGGAACCCTGGACCGTCGCATGGGCGGCCCCGGCTACTGGATCTGGGAGCCGAACACCAATTACGTCGTCGTGTTCAACCCCCGCGACGACCTCGGCCCCGCCGAGTGGCGTCGCATGATTTACCAGTACAAACCCCGAAGCCAGGCCGACATGGTCTTCGGCGCATTCGACTGCCCCGAAGCCGGCCTCCCCGCCGCCCGCCGAGAGACCTCCACGACAGCTCTTCAGGCTCTCAACCTGCTCAACAGCCGCTTCCTGCTGACACAAGCGGATCACCTGGCCCGTCACGTCAGATCGGAAGTTGGCGACGATCCACACATTCAGGCTGCCCGAGCCTTTCTCCTCGTCCTCGGCCGCGACCCGACCCCCGACGAAGAGAATTCCGCCGACGCTCTGATCCGCTCCCACGGCCTGCGCGCCCTCGCCCGGGCGCTCTACAATTCAAACGAATTCTTGTATGTCGACTGAGTGTTGACGAAGGCCCCCACTCTTCCCCGGTGCCGTCTCATGGACTCGTCCGCTTGCCTCCACGGCCTTCCACTGCTCGACCGCCGACGCTTCCTCTCTCACATGGGCGGCGTCGCCCTCTCCGCGATGCTCGCTCGCGACCAGCTCCTGGCCGACGAACCCTCGCCTCACATCGACCCAGCTCACCCGTATCTCCCTCGCGCGACGCACTTTCCCCCTCGCGCCAAACGCGTCATCCAGATCTTCTGCACCGGTGCCGTCAGTCATCTCGACACTTTCGACTACAAGTCGATGCTCGAGAAACTCGACGGCCAGCCTCTCCCCGGCACCGATAAGCTCGTCACCTTCCAAGGCGAGAACGGCGCACTCGCCCGCAGTCCCTGGACGTTCCGACCCCGCGGCCAGTGCGGCAAGATGCTTAGCGACCTGCTTCCCCACATTGCCGGCCGCGCCGACGACCTTTGCTTCCTGCACTCGCTCACCTCTCGCACCAACACCCACGGCCCTGGCGAGATCTTCCTTTCAACCGGCTTCACCCGCGAAGGGTTCCCCTCCATCGGCTCCTGGGTCAGCTACGCGCTGGGCACCGAGGACCAGAACCTCCCGGCCTACGTCGCCATCCCCGACCCCCGCGGCGGCCCCCAGCAAGGCCCTTCGAACTGGTCCGCCGGCTTCCTCCCGGCCGCCTTCCAGGGGACTCCGTTCAACGCTGACAAGCCCATCCGCCACCTCGCCACGCCCGAGGGTCTCGATCCTATCACCGACCACGACACTCGCGACTTCCTACGCCGCCTGAACGATGCCCACCTCGACCGACACCCCGGCGACACCGACCTCGCCGCCCGTGTCGCCGCCTACGAGTTGGCCGCGCGTATGCAGTTGAGCGCCCCCGAAGTCACCAACCTCAACGGCGAATCCCCCGCCACCCGCGCCCTCTACGGTCTCGACGACCCCGACGAGATCAAGGCCGGATTCGGCCGCAACTGCCTGCTCGCGCGCCGCCTGGTCGAGCGCGGAGTCCGCTTCGTCACCCTTTTCAACGGGGCATTCGCCATGGGCGAAGGCGCGCTCAACTGGGACGGACACCGCCGCATTAAGAGCGACTACGAACGCCACGGCCCGATCCTCGACCAGCCCGTCGCCGCCCTCCTGATCGACCTCAAAGCCCGCGGCCTTCTCGACGACACGCTCGTTCTCTGGACCACCGAATTCGGCCGCATGCCCACCTTTCAAAAGGGCGCGGAAGGCCGTGATCACAACCCGAGCGGTTACACCGCGTGGCTCGCCGGCGCCGGCGTGAAGGCCCCCTTCACCTTCGGCGCGACCGACGAATTCGGTCACAAGGCCGTCGAGAACGTGCTGACCGTCTACGACCTCCACGCCACCGTCCTGCACCTGCTCGGTCTCGACCACGAAAAGCTCACCTTCCGACACAATGGCGCCGACCGACGACTGACCGACGTCCACGGGCATCTCATCCAGGAGGTCCTTGTATGAACTTCATGGAGCCACTATGACTCCTCGCTTGACTCTGGCGGGTCTGATGCGACTCGTTGCCTTCTCAGCAGGGGCGACAGGGTTGGTCCGCCATCCGACGCTACTCGCCCCGATACTGCTCTTCATCGACTCCGTGTACTTGATGGGATGGGCGTTCTGGCTCTTTTGCAATTGGCCTGACTGCCGGCCACACTCCCTGACAGGCGTACTCGGAAACCTGCTCGGTATCGCTGCAATGATTAGCACCCTTGGCATCTTCGCCACTGTCGTCACGCGTCCCCTCGGATCGTCGGGCCTGGACCTTGCTGCATTTCCGCCCGAGCGCCCGATCGACCTACTCCTTGTCCACTTGCCTCTGGCGTTGTTGGCACTTTGGATCACAAGCTGGTTTGTTGGTGCTGGCTGGAATCCGGCTAGAACTCGGCGTTCGCAAACCTTGCCGAAGGTGGACTGAAATGTCGGCTATGGCCTCAATTGTTCCTGCGTTACTAGCGTTGCTTGTTTCCGTAACCTCACGCGCGGACGATTTCCATCACTCCCGCGCCATCCTCGAAACCCACTGCCTCCGTTGCCACAACACCAACACCCACAAAGGCGGCCTTTCCCTCTCGACCCGCGCCGATGCCGTCGACGAAGGCGGCGAATCCGGCCCCTCCATCGCGCCGGGCGACCCAGCCGCCAGTCTCTTGATTGAGAGGATCGCCGGAGAGCGCCCCGAGATGCCGAAGGGCGGTGACCCACTTTCCGCCGAGGACGTCGCCACGCTCCGCCGCTGGATCGAGGCCGGCGCGAACTGGCCCGCTGACATCACCCTCGCCGAGCGCAAGCCCGCTGAAGACGGCCCCTGGTGGTCGTTCCAGCCGCTCAATCAGCCGCCCACCCCCACCGTGAACAACACGGAATGGCCTCGTACTGCCATTGATTATTTCATCCTTTCACGTCTTGAAGAAAAGGGACTTTCACCAACCCCCGAAGCCGACCGCCGCACGCTCATCCGCCGCCTCACCTTCGACCTCACCGGCCTCCCGCCCGCTCCCGAGCAAATCGACGCCTTCGTCGGCGACGATCGCCCAGACGCCTACGAACGCCTGGTCGACCGCCTGCTGGCTAGCCCCGCTTATGGAGAGCGCTGGGCGCGGCACTGGCTCGATGTCGTCCACTACGCCGACACCCACGGTTACGACAAGGACAAGCGGCGCGACCACGCCTGGCCC
>JBGSYY010000139.1:0-3071 GCA_041750675.1 Isosphaeraceae bacterium
TGTGTTTCGCGGAGTGCTTCGGCCAGACCGCGCTGGGCCTCGATGTTCGCGGGGTCACGGGCGAGGGCCTGGCGATAGTGGTCGGCGGCGGCGGCGGCCGTGGTCATCACGCCGCCGTCGGAGCGGCGGTCGATCTGGGTCATCCAGAGGTAGGGGCGTGGGTCGGAGGGTTCGTCGTTGGCCCACTTTTCTAGAACGATCATGGCCTGTTTGAGGCGATAGGTTTCCAGAAAACGTCGGGCCAGGGCGAGGCAGAGTTCGGGCTGGGGGCCACGGGCGCGTTCGAGGCTGACGATCAAGGTCGGCTCGGCCTCGGCCTCCTTGCCGGACGCCGCGAGCAGGAGCGCATTCCATTTCGCCAGTTCATCGGCGGGTGCCTGGATTTTTGTGGCGGACTGGAGGGATCGAGACGCGGCTTCACCGTCACCGCGATTGTAGGCGAGTCGAGTGGCGGCGAGGTGGGCGTTGGCGTCTTGAGGATGAATCGCGAGCCAGCGCTTTACGGCCTCGTCGGCCTCGAACAGATCGCGGAGGGTCATGGCGGACTGGAAGCGGTGTTCGAATGTGATCGCCGACGAGGCGCGGCCGGAAAACCAAGCGGCTCGCGCAACGAACCATCCCCCAACCAGGAGGAGCACAAGCACCAAAAAACCCAGGCTCCAGCCCAAGAGTCGCTTGGGCCGGGTCTGGGTTTTTTGAGAGGGGGCCGGATCCGCCGGCATGAGAACCTCGCGGGCTGAGAGAGCCTTGGGCGGAGTCAGCGGCGATTCTCGGGCTCAGGGAGTGTCGGGCGCACCGGGCATTCCCGGGGTGCCGGCGGCATTCTTGCCGGAAACGGCTTCGGCCTTTGCCGAGTCGGCGGGGTTGATTCCGATCGGCTTGGCCATCGGCGAGAAATCCTGGGTCATGTCAATCTTGTCGGGGACGCCTTCCTTGATGTTTGAGCCGCAACCGCCCAGGAACATCAGGCCGATACCGCTCAGGAGAGCCGCCGCAATTGTCGGTCGTCGCATGGATCTCAGTCGCCTCGCAGGTTGAGAGGAAGCAGGAGGACACGCATCAAATCATCAGATAAACGCGATCGTACCCGGTGGCCCTCAGGCCCAACAACGGGCAAGACGCGCGGGTCCGTGCGTTACTACGGAGCCGCGCGTCTGATTTGCCAGGCCCGTTCACGATGTGAGCAGGTTTTTAGCCGCAGCGATTCGATTCTTATTCGAAGTCGCTGGAGCTAAGAATTTCACGGCCGTTGCGCGTGCCGAGTGCCCACCAGATGTTGAGGGCGATGGAGTCCTTGATGAACTTGGCCGAGCCATCGACCATGACGACGTTGACGCCGCCGGGGTGGTCGCTGGTGGCGGTTTCCATCGAGGTCAGGCCGCCCCAGGGGTTACCGGAAGGGCCAGGCGCTTCATTCGCGTTGAAGCAGGTGTTTTTGTTGGGCGAGTTGAAGTGGCGGTAGCCCATATTGGTATGGTGCCACGGGTAAGAGAGCGACCAGTGGGCACCCGAGAGGTACGACCCGGCCGAAGCTTGGGTCGAGGGCAAACTATTGCAGGTGCCGACAGCCTGTCGCGCTAGATCACCGCTACCGCTGTTGTAGACGGGGCCGATGTCGTACTGGAACATGCCGCGAGTGCCGTTGTTTCCGCCAGGATAGACGACCTCGTTGCCCGGGATGCCCAGGAGCTTCTCGCTGAAGAGGGCGGTGTTGGTCGTGCCGTCGCGGACGGACTTGAAGCCGAAGTAGCCGAGCTGGGCATCGCGACCCCACCACTCCTGCGGATAATTCGCGTAGTTCTGGACGATGGTGCCGGTCCAGTTGCGAATCACGCCTGGGCCGCCCAGGTTGCCGTGATAGTTGGACGCCGCCCAGGGCGGAGCCGGCCGCTCGCCGATGGAATCACTGGGGCAGAGCAACGTGGAGAGTTGCGTGAAGCCCACGGTGTAGTTGGCGTTGCTGTCGGCCGAACGGTTGAAGTTGTACGCGTTGAAGATGGGCTGACCTTCCATCTCGGGAAGCATCGAGACCGCCCAGCTCGCCGCCCAGCCCCAGCCTTCGCCACCATTGGACGGTGGGCAGCAGCTTCCCCAGGCCGAGCCCAGGAACACGCCGTTGGCGGGGAAGACGTTGTTCTTGTCGTGATAATTGGACACCGCAAGGCCCAACTGCCGGATATTGTTCAGGCATTGGGTGCGGCGTGCGGCCTCGCGTGCCGATTGCACCGCGGGCAAGAGCAATGAGATGAGAACACCGATGATAGCGATGACCACCAGCAGCTCGATGAGCGTGAACGCTCGGCGGGCTGACGCCGCGGAAACCGGACGACGATGCATAGATCGATCCCTCGCATAAGACGGGAAGAGGAAGGGACGGAAGTCGAGATGACCCGGTGACGAGATCCGCCGAATGACGGTATCGACATTTAGGTCACGCTCGGCGCGAAAAGCAAACCTTTTCTCAATAATTTGCTAACAATTTGTGTCGAAGTGGAGAACCGGCACCATGAGTGCTTGCCGACAGGAGTGATAAGGCCGTGCGGGGAATCTGTACGGGGTCTGATCCGTCACCGTAGACTAAGCCGACATTAATTAGAAGGCGACATCGGGCGAGAAGCTGGCCGCGGTATTTCCTTATTTCGAGACCAGAGGCCACGGAGATTCGGCGACGATGACCGAGCACGGCAGTGATCCCCGTGTCGGGATCGTCATGGGGAGCCGCTCGGATTGGGAGACCATGCGAGCGGCCTCGGAGATCCTTACAAAACTTGATATCACGCATGAATCAAGGGTCGTTTCGGCACATCGAACGCCGGATCGGCTCTATGAATACGCTCGCGCGGCCGAGGGGCGGGGGCTTCAGGTTTTGATCGCCGGAGCGGGAGGAGCGGCGCATCTCCCGGGGATGCTGGCCGCCATGACCTTGCTGCCGGTTCTGGGTGTGCCTGTGGAGAGCCGAGTGTTGCGCGGGGTGGATTCGCTGCTCTCGATCGTGCAGATGCCTCGCGGGGTGCCGGTCGGGACATTGGCCATCGGCGCGGCCGGGGCGGCCAACGCCGGGTTGCTAGCCG
>JBGSYY010000140.1:0-2923 GCA_041750675.1 Isosphaeraceae bacterium
CGGCGGCGGGATTGGCCACGCGGCCGGTTTGGGCGGGCGCGACGGCCGCTCGGGGCACGAATGACAAGATCCGGCTGGGCTTGATCGGCGCGGGGAGCCGAGGAAACCAGTTGCTCGATGGCTTTTTCAGCCGAGACGACGTGGTGTGGACGGCGGTGGCGGATGTCGACGACCGGCACGCTGAAGAAACGGCGGCGCGGATCAAGGATAAGACGGGCGCTGAGGTAAAGACCTCGCGTGATTACCGGGCGATGCTCGAAGGCGACCAGCTCGACGCCGTGGTGATTGCCACGACCGATCACTGGCACGCGCAACCGACGATTCACGCGTGCCAGGCGGGGAAGGATGTGTATGTCGAGAAGCCGGTGGCGCACAACGTGCGTGAAGGCCAGGCGATGATCAAGGCGGGGCAGAAGTACAACCGACGGATTGCGGTGGGGACGCAGCAGCGTTCGAGCGAGAACTTCCAGAAGGCCGTTGAGGCGGTTCGCTCGGGCGTGCTGGGCAAGGTGTTCTGGGTACAGACGTGGAATTTCGAGAACATCAGCCCGACGGGCATGGGTCCGGCGGATGAGACGCCGCCGCCGCCGTATGTCGATTACGACCGCTGGCTCGGCCCAGCGCCCGAGCATGCGTTCAACCTCAACCGGTTCCACCTTCTGTTCCGCTGGTTCTTCGACTACGCGGGCGGAATGATGAGCGATTGGGGCGTGCATCTGAACGACATCGTGCTCTGGGCCCTGGACAAGGACGGGCCGGCGACGGTGACGTGCCAGGGTGGAATCTTGACGACGGACGACGACCGCGACACGCCGGATACGATGCAGGTTGTCTACACGTTTGACGGCGGCGAGGTGCTGACGTACTCGATGCGCAAGGGCAACGGCCTGAAGTTCAACGGCAAGAGCTACGGCATCTTGTTCTGCGGCACCGACGGCAGCCTGCTGCTCGACCGCGATGGGCACGAGATCATCCCCGATCAGACGGTGCTGCCTTATGGCATCAAGCTGACGAAGGGGGATCGCGAGTCGCGGAAGATCACACTGGAGGCGTCGAAGTTCCAAGCCGCGAACGACGGGCTGCCGGATCACCTCGACAACTTCCTGGCGGGCTTGCGCGATCGGTCGAAGCCGCTGGCGGCGGACATCGCGACGATCCACAAGTCGACCAATACGACGCATCTGGGGAATATCGCCTACAAGCTGGGGCGGACCCTGAGGTATGACACGACGACCGAGTCGTTCCCGAACGATCCCGAGGCCAACGTGCTGCTCGGCCGGACGTATCGTTCCGGCTACGAGCTGCCCGAGGTTTGATGAGGGCGGATCGGCGCGTGGAATCGACGCGAACGCTTGGCGTGGTTCTCCGTCTGGTAGGGCCGCTGCTGCAGATGGTGGGGATCGTGCTGTTTTTGGACACCCGCGATCGGGGGAGGACGATCGCGGGTGTTTCCGCGCGAACGGCCGGCCTGGGCCTGGTGGCGGCGGGCTTGGTGATCGTGATCGTCGGGCTGTTGCTGTCGGGGCGGCGCCCCAAGCGAAAGCGGATGCCGCGACACGAACTGGATCTGCCGGAGGGGGGGGATCCGTATGAAGGGAGCTGAGGCCCAGTTTCGGTGGGGGGATCAGATCTCCCGGATGGTCTCGAAATTTAGTCATTTCCACGCAGGCGGGAATCCCAACCTCTTGGCGTTCAGACTATGGATTCCCGTTTGCGCGGGAATGACTAACATGAGAAGCTGAGACTTTTCAAAACGCCGATGGAATGTGTATCTGATGAGACCTGAGACGATGCTCGACGACGCTCCGACAACGCCGCCTACGCATCATGCCAAGCGCGAGCCATACAAGTACTACGAGTTTATCCTGGCGGCGTTTGTGACGGTCTTGCTCTGCACGAACCTGGTTTCGGCCTCGAAGCAGGTGGATGTGGGCGGGCGGATCTTCGGGGCGGGCGTCCTGTTCTTTCCGATCAGCTATCTATTTGGTGACGTGTTGACGGAAGTGTATGGTTATGCGCGCTCGCGTCGGGTGGTCTGGTGCGGGTTCGCGGCTCTGGTGTTCGCGGCGTTCATGACTCAGGTGGTGTTGCGGCTGCCGCCGGCGCCGGGGTGGGTGTTCACGGCGGCGACGGGGGTCGAGGTGTCGCGGCAATCGGCGTGGGAGACGGTGTTCGGGTCAACGTGGCGGATCGTCGTGGCGTCGATGGTGGGGTTCTTCGCGGGCGAGTTCGTCAACTCGTACACCCTGGCGAAGATGAAGCTAAGGACGGGTGGCAAGTGGCTCTGGACGCGGACGATCGGCTCGACGATCACCGGCGAGGCCGTCGACTCGCTGTTGTTTTATCCGATTGCTTTTCTGGGAGTCTGGACGCCGGAGCGAGTGGTCGAGATCATGATCTCGAACTACTTGCTGAAGGTGAGCTGGGAGGTCTTGGCGACGCCGATCACGTATCAGGTCGTCGGATTTTTGAAGAGGGCCGAGGGCGTCGACCACTTCGACGAGGGAACGAACTTTACGCCGTTTTCGTTGGAGACGTGAGACTGTGACCATATCTCCGGAGGGTGGGCAATGCCCACCACGCAAGCGGCGTCGCGTGTGCAATGTTTCGATATTTCGAGGAGGCGGTGAATCGGCGGGGTGGGCGATGCCCACCCTACGGAGAAGGGAGCGACAGGGATGTGCGGAATCGTGGGCTACACGGGGCCGGAGGCGGCGGCGGCGATCTTGCTGGCCGGGTTGCGGCGGCTGGAGTATCGGGGGTATGACAGCACGGGCCTCGTCACACAGCACGACGGGGGGCTGGAGCTGCGCAAGCATGCGGGGCGGGTTCGGACGCTTGAGGAATCCGTCGCCAGCCGGCCCGCGCTGGGGGTGTGCGGGATCGGCCACACGCGCTGGGCGACGCATGGCGTGCCCGACGA
>JBGSYY010000141.1:0-3805 GCA_041750675.1 Isosphaeraceae bacterium
AGCGCGGCGATGGCCTGGCGGGCGTCGTCGCGTCGGGTGTCGATACGGCGGATGGCGAGCGGCATGCGTCCCATCATGTCCTTCAGAAACCTTCCCGGCCCTCCATCTCGATCTTCAATTCGCCGGCGCGCGAAAAAAAGCCGCCACCGATCCCCGGTCGCGGCCCGCCGGCGCGTCTCGATTTCGAGAGGGCCGAAAGTGACCGTACTCACCAGGGGCGTTGGGGTCAACCGGCGGGATGGCTTCGTGCAAAAAAGAAAGACCCGGCGTTGTGGGCCGGGTCTCGCTTGGGCGGCTGGGTTCGGTAGGCCCGACCCTCGAAATCCGTCAGGCCGTCCGCCGGCGACGCCAGTGCATCAGGCCCAAGGAAGCGATCCCCATCGCACCCAGCACGGCCGTGCTCGGTTCGGGGACAACCGTCTGTGGTGTACCGCGTAGCACGTAGTTGGGGCCGGAGCCGAACGTGAACTTGACGTTCTTGATCTGGTCCAGCCCGGCTGTGAAGCCGTTTAGGGTGAACGTCGCGCAGTTGACGATCAGCGGGAAGGCGCTGTTCGAGAAGCTGGAATTGTCGAGTGAGGCCGCGCTGGCGATCAGTCCATAATCATCACCTTGCGCTCCTCCGAAAACACCGCCGCCGATGGCGCTGATCCCATACTCAAAGGTTGCGGAGTTGTTGGTGTACGTGTAGGGGCCGCCGGGCATGCCCTGGTAGATCCACGTGCCCGCAAGATCGACCGAGGCGTTGGGGGTATTTGGGCCTGTGTAGACGGTGCTTGTGCCTTGGCTAATGGTCAGGCCCGACAAAGCCGGATCGGTCCCGTCCATGTCCCAGATAACGCCCGTGAGCGTGTCGCCGCGTCGGATCGCTTCAGGGTTGGGAGAGGTGTTACACAGGATGATCTGCAACACGTTGTTGGGCAGCAGAGTGAACGTGACCTGGGCGGAGACCGTGTTGTTTGTGTCGGTGCTTGTCCCGGAGCCGGTGACGATCAGGCCCGCGTGGGCCGGCGTCGCGGCAAATCCCAAGACCGTGGCGAGCACGGCCCCGGCTGCTCGGATTAACCAGGGTTTTCTGTCATTTTTCCACATTTCGTGAGACTCCTGCAGAAAGACGGAACGCGTTATCGGTAATGGGGAGAACTCGCGGCTCCGCCGATCTTCACTCCAGAACAGGAACGAGTCCGTCATCCCGTGCCGGACAGAGACGATGCGTGCTTGCAACACATCAGGTCGAATGGTTGCTGCAATGCGACAGATTGCGAGGATTCCCGCCAACTCGCGGTGGCGACTCGAGAGAGTGAAACGGCCAACCCTTGCTGAGTGACCCCTGGTCGGGGAACAGCAAGGGCTGGGCGTGTCGCGTTTTGAAGAGGATCAGTTGTCGATTCGCTGATCGCGGCGTCGGCGACGCCAGCCGATCAGGCCGAAGGCCGAGCCGCCGATGAGGGCCATTGCGATCGAGCTGGGCTCGGGCACAGCGACCGACCGCTGGCTGGCGACGAAGCCGAGGAAGTCCGGCCCGTCGAACTTGAGGTTCGGCGTATCCTTGAGAGCGAAGACCTGGATACCCTTGATCGACTGGCCGGTCAGGATACCAAAGGCGCTGAGATCGACGCCGATGCCTGAAACCTGCTGGGCCGAGTTGATTTCCAGTGTGTCGAGCGAGAAATCGGTGAGGCCACCGTTGCGGGTGACGCCGTAATCGGAGCCGCCCATCAGGCGGAAGTTGAGGATCACCGCGTCGGTGAGCGTGCCGTCGGTGCGAATGGCACGAACGCCGAGCATGCTATTGGCACCACGCTCGAGGAAGAGCAGGTCCATGGTGGTGTCGTCGCCGTCGGCGATGATCGACTGGCCGGGGCCGTAGAGCAGGTCGAGGGTCCAGGCGACGTTTGACTCGCCATCGAGCAGATAGGCGAGATTGCTCGATTCGAAGACTTCGCGAAGCGCCGCGCCGCCCGAGCCTTCGTTGGAGAACGGTGTGGCGAGGTCGCCGCGGTCGGGGTTCTGGGGATACGTGTTGCCCGAGCCGAAGTCACTGGGCACGACGTCGTTCCAGGCATAGGTGCCGGAGGAGTTGGTCAGCGAACCATCGCGAAACTGGCCGATGTTTGAGGCGTTGAACTTGAACGACGTGCCGACGAAGCCGGTTTCGACGAACGAGCGATCGCTCTTGGTCGCATTGCCGGCGGTTGTGGACGTGAAGCCACTGACGGCGCGGATCGCGTCGGCGCGGGCGGGGACGGCGAGTGTGGCCGACAGGGCGACAAACCCCGCGGCGGCCTTGAGAATCAGCAAGTGACGCATGGCGAATCGCATCAAAGAAACACCTTTCGGAAGAACTCGCGCTGGCGGGAACGGTGAGAAATCTCAGGGCGCGGCGGGGACGTACCGGATACGCACCGGTTGGGGCAAAGTCATGCCGCGTTGTGGGCCGTTCTCGCGTCGGCGGTATTCGAGTTGGGAGCAGATCGACTCGACTCGACTCGGATCAAACCTTTCGACTCAACCGGGGCGAGTGGTCTCCACCAGAAGACGAACGACCGACTCGCCGTGAGACCGGAAGTCGCCGTGAAGCCACGACGCGACTTGACTGTGCTGCGTCTTGGCAACATGGGCTTGACCGGCCGACCTCCTGCCGCGACGGCGGGCATTTCCCTTAGAATGCACCCTGTGCGAAGCGATTGGGCCGACTGTCACGCTCCGCAAATGCCGCCACCCGAGCGAGAGAGCGAGAAACCGAGATGCCGGAACGGATCATTGACCTGAGATCGGACACCGTGACCCTGCCGACTCCGGCGATGCGCGTGGCGATGGCAAACGCCGAGGTGGGCGATGACGTGTACGGCGAAGATCCGACGATCCGCGCGCTGGAAGAACGCACGGCCGCCTTGCTAGGCAAGGAGGCCGCGTTGTTCGTGCCATCAGGGACCATGGCCAACCAGATCGCGATCGGCGTCCATGTCCGCCCCGGCGACGAGCTGATCTGCGATTCCACGTCGCATGTTTATGTCTGGGAGTGTGGAGGAATCGCGAGACACTGGGGCGCGACGGCGCGAACGATCGAGCCGAAGGAGGGTTTGCTGAGCGTTGCGGATCTGGCCGGGTTGATCCGCCCGGACGACGGACACTATGTGCGCACCCGTCTGGTTTGCCTGGAAAATACGCACAACCGAAGGGGCGGGCAGGTACATCGGCTGGAGGCGGTGGCCGAGATCGCCGCGTGGGCTCAGGAAAACGGGCTGGCGCTGCATCTCGACGGGGCGCGGCTGATGAACGCGGCTGTGGCGCTGGGTGCGCCCGCGGCGGCGATTGCCCAGCCGTTTGATAGTGTATCGATCTGTTTTTCAAAAGGCTTGGGCGCACCGGTGGGGTCGGCGGTGGCGGGGTCGAAGGCGTTCATCCAGGCGGCGCATCGATTGCGCAAGGCGATGGGCGGCGGGATGCGGCAGGCTGGGATATTGGCGGCAGGCGCGCTGTATGCGCTGGAGCATCACGTCGAGCGGCTGGCGGAAGACCACGCCCACGCTCGAATTTTGGCCGACGCAGTTCAGAATACCCCCGGCCTGCGGCTGGAGGTGGAGCCGGTTGAGACGAATCTGGTGTGGTTCGAATTGGACGCCGCGTTGGGCACGGCGGCTACGATGGCCGCGCGCTTGCGCGAGTGCGGTGTGAGGGTGAGCGCGCTGGGCCCCCAGGTGCTGCGGGCGTGTACCCATCTGGACGTGGATCGGGCCGGAGTTGAACGCGCGGCGGTTGCGATTGCGGGCCTTGGCGGCGCGCGGCGGTCGTTCGCCGCGAT
>JBGSYY010000142.1:0-9802 GCA_041750675.1 Isosphaeraceae bacterium
GGCCGGGCAGCCGCCCGCCCTGCGAGCGATCGTCGCCCAGACGTCGGATCGCCCAGGCGCGTACCGCTGCGAGGGGGTGATCGAGAAGCGCCATCGCGGCGGGGTCGGTCAGTCCACCGCAGGCGTCGAGCATCCAGAGTAGGCGCATCGCCCGGTCCGCGTTGGTTCTCTCGGTTCCGAGATAGTCGCGAAGTCGCCCGGTGGGCTTCGAGTCGCGACGCTCGAACAGCACGCGTCGAGCCGTTTCAGGCCACCAGTCGTTGGGGTGATCGATCAATGTCAGAAGCTGATCGGTGCTCCATGTCGAGAGGTCGAACGGTTCGACCTTGGGCCGATCGCCGTGAACGACCCGGTAAATGCGGCCGTTGGATCGGTCCCAGGTGTCGCGGGGGTCGAGGTGCGATGCGCGTCGGTCATACCAGTCGACGACATAGAGGCAGCCGTCCGGGCCGGTCAAGAGATCGACGGGACGAAACCAAGGGTCGTGGGAGTCGAGCAGAGTGCCGCCGTGGCGGGCCTTCAGGGTCGAGCCGCGTTCGGCGAGGACGTGCCAGTAAACCGCGTTCGAGAGCAGGTTTCCACCTATGAACACGTTTTGAAAGTCGAGTGGAAAGTTATCGCCCTTGTAGATGATGCCGCCGGGGGTGACGTGGCCGCCAACCTTGGCCCCGTCGTAGGCCAGCGCGTCGAAATAGCCGTAGGCGCGTGGGTTGTGCAGCGGACCGTGCTTGGCGAAGCCCTTCCAGTAGTAGCCGTTCTGGACCATGTGAAAGGCGATGAAGCCGGAGTTGGACGAGCCGAAAACGCGTCCCACGCGGTCGAAGTCGAGGCCCCAGGTGTTGCCGCCGCCCTCGGCGAACAGCTCGAATTGATGGGTGGTCGGATGAAACCGCCAGATACCTTGCTGAAACTCCTGGCCTTCGATGCGGCTGGTTACGGTCGAGCCTTCCGCGCCATAGAGCCAGCCGTCCGGCCCCCAGGTGAGCGAATTGGCGACGGCGTGGGCGTCTTGCAGACCGAAACCGGTGAGCAGAACGTCAGGATCGGCGTCGGGCCGGTCGTCGCGGTCGCGGTCGGGATAAAAGAGAAGGTAGGGAGCCTGAACGACATAGACGCCGCCGTGGCCGACCGCCACGGCGGAGGCGAGATTGAGCCCTTCGACGAAGATTGTCTTATGATCGAAACGGCCGTCGCCGTCGGGGTCGTCGAGGATCACGATACGATCCGCCCCGCGAGGGCCGCGTGGGGGCGGCTCGGGAACGCGGTCGTATTCGGTCCTCAAATACTGATCGACGGAGACCGGCTTAAGACCGGCGGGCGCGGGGTATTGAAGATATTCGACGACCCAGAGCCGCCCGCGCTCGTCGAAAGTGGCCGCGACGGGCTGGCGGATGGTCGGCTCGGAGGCGACCAGTTCGACGTGGAAGCCCTCGGGCAGCGTCATCCGCGAGATCGCCTGCTCGGCGGACAATCCCGGAGGCGTCTCCTGCGCGGGGATTGCAGAGGTTGCGGTCAAGCTCAGGACAGCGGCGGCGAAGTACCGTGCGGAGATCATGAATACGGCCCGTCGCGGGATTCGAAGGGAGGAGTGGAGGCCCAAGGCCGGCAAAGGAGCGGGAAGTCGGTTGTAACGCGCTGGCGGGCGGGTTCCAATATGAGCGATCGTCTGCGGGAGTCAGGGGATTGATGTGGGGTGAGTTAAAGGAGCGAGCATGTCGGAAGTGAAGCCTGAGACGGGTGGGTCGCCTTTGACTGTGCACTGGAGTGAGTTACATGCGTTTGGACTGCCGGCGGGCAGCGTTCGTGCGCTGTTGACTCTGTGTGTCGTGGGCACCGCGGCGGCGATCACGGCCTTGAACCCCGGCAAGGCGGTGCCCGAAGCGTTTCGCGATCTGACCTTCCTGATCCTGGGACACTACTTTGCGCTGAGGCGAACCGCCCAGGAGCCACAGCAGCTCGGTCCCGCTCCGCTATTCCTGCCCAAGGGGGCGATCCGGTTCTTGATTCTGGCTGGCTATGTGGCGGTGTTGGTGTTGATCTTTCGAGAGAAGCGCGAGCCGTTCAATCCGGAGTCCACGCCGGGTGTTTATTCGTTGATCATCATCACGGGGTTTCTGCTGGGAACCTTGCTCAGTTTTGTATCGAGGTGGCTCTGGAATCGCGGGCAGCGGCCGAAGCGAATCTGGGCCGATCTACGGGCGGTTCTGGTGCTGCTGGCGGCCGTCGGACTGGCGTTGCTGGCATGGAACGATACCTATATCCAGTTTCTACCCAAACCCCGCGAAAACGGCCTGACACCGCCCATCACGCCCGAAGGCTTGAGGCATCTTCTGGCCGGGGTGGTCGCGTTTTACTTCGGAGCGCGTTCGTGAGTTTGATCCGCGCGCTGATCATCGCCGGCCTCTGGTTCTCGATCACCGGCTTCGCCCCTGCGGAGGAGCCGTTCGGAATCCGGGTCGTCGATGAGGCGAGCGGGCGCGGTGTGCCTTTGATCACCCTGCGCACGGTGAATCAGCTTCGCCTTGTGACCGATAGCGCCGGGTGGGTGGCCTTTGATGAACCGGGCTTGCTTGGCCTCGACGTGTTTTTCTTCGTCGAGGGCGATGGCTATACCTTCCCCAAGGACGGCTTCGGGATGCAGGGCACCCGGCTCAAGACGAAGCCAGGAGGTCGAGCCGAGCTGAAAGTCGCGCGAACGAATGTCGCCGAGCGATTGTATCGGGTCACGGGTGGAGGCATTTATTCCGAGAGTGTCCGACTGGGCGAGCCGGTGCCGCACGACGCGCCGCTTCTGAACGCCCAGGTGGTGGGTCAGGACAGTGTGCTGAGCGCGGTTTTCGGGGGCAAGATTCACTGGTTCTGGGGCGATACGAGTCGCGCTTTGTATCCTCTGGGGAATTTCCATATGAGTGGGGCAACTTCGGCGATGCCCGGCCCTATCAGTTTTGATCCGTCGCTGGGAATCCCACTCGCGTATTTCGAAGGCAACGACGGATTCGCGCGACCCGTTTGCAAGATGGACGGCGAAGGGCCGACGTGGGCGTCAGGTCTGACCGTTTTGAAGGACGACACGGGTCGGGAGCGGATGTTCGTAAGCTACGCCAAGATTCGTGGATTCCTGGAAGCGTATCGGCGGGGGCTGGCGGAGTGGGATGCTCAGGCGGGAGAGTTTGGCCACGTCGCTGAGCTTGCGGTGGACGCGCCGCTGCGTCCCGAGGGCCATACGTTCGAGCATGAGATCGACGGAACCCGCTGGGTCTATTTCGCCAATCCCTATACCCTGACCCGGGTGGCGGCGGCGGTCGAGTCGTGGCTCGATTTGTCGCGCTATGAGGGGTTCACCTGTCTGGAGCCTGGGGCGTCGTTGGGGGCTGCACGTGTTGATCGCGATGGCGACGGGCGGCCGGTGTGGGGCTGGAAGCGGGCGACGCAGGGAGTCGGCCCGGCGGAGCAAGCGGTTCTGGTCAAGCGGGGCCTGATCAAGGAGGAGGAGTGCTGGTTCCGGCTTCGCGACATCGAGACGGGGAATCCGGTGACGCTCCATTCCGGGTCGATGGCCTGGAACGCCTATCGCCGCAAATGGATTTTGGTCGCCGTGGAATCGGGCGGGAAACCTTCACCTCTGGGCGAGGTGTGGTTTGCGGAGGCCGACGCTCCCGAAGGTCCGTGGGAACTCGCGGCGAAGGTCGTAAGCCATTCCGAGTACACGTTTTACAACCCCAGGCACCATCCTTTTCTGGATCAGGACGGCGGCCGACTGATCTATTTTGAGGGGACCTACAGCGCACTTTTCTCGAAAGTGACTGTGCCAACGCCGCTCTATGATTACAACCAGATCATGTATCGCCTGGATTTGGATCACCCCAGGCTCTCGGCACTGCGGCGGTAGTGACCTTGGAGCCGCCGCTGCCGGGTGTTATCCCAACGGGGAACGACGGTGAGTCGTCCCGCCCGGTCTGATGCAGTTTCCGCGGAAGCGGTGGAAAGTCGTTGAATCGTCGATCAAGTTTCGCTGGATTGGATTGCACGAACGAGTGAACGGGCTTTACAATGCGGCGAATCTGAGGAATGGATGGTTCTTGAGGGGACAGGACGCGTGCTCAAGACTCGAAAACGCCGTGTGAGCGTACTCTTCGCGGTTGGTGTGATGGCATTGGCCCTAGGTCGCGATGCCGGGGCCGAGGACGAGGTGATCGTGCTGAAGAGCGGTCATCAAGTGGTCGGCGAAGTCCTGGCGGATAAGCCGACTTGGTTGTATGTCGATATCGGCTTTGATGTTCTCAGGGTACCCAAGGATCAAATCGCCCAGCGACGCAAGCCGGGCGATGCGCCGACGGCCGTGGGTGCGAGCGCAGGCGTCATCCGCGAAGTCGATTCCACGGGCTTTTACAGGATGGGTGATCTCAAATCACGTCCGGTGACAGACCTAGTACGAGAGTACGGCGAAGGAGTGGTGACGGTCGAAACGCCGTCGGGCCAGGGGTCGGGATTCCTGGTGAATGAGGAAGGCTATCTGGTCACGAACAATCACGTGATTGAAGGCGAAACGAAGATCGCCGTGGTGCTCTATCAGGAGGCCGGCTCGGGCTTGCTGCGCAAGCGAATTGAGAATGTGGAAATCGTGGCGATCAATCCTTTTGTCGATCTTGCCCTCTTGAAGATGGTTCCTCCCAAAGAGTTGAAACTCAGGCCGGTTTACCTGGGTAGCCTTGATGACCTGAACGCCGGAGACGGCGTGTTTGCCGTGGGAAATCCGTTGGGATTGGAGCGATCGGTCTCGCAGGGAATCTTGAGCACCTTGAACCGCAACTTCGAGGGCCTCATTTACTTACAGACCGATGCGGCGATCAATCCGGGTAACTCAGGCGGGCCGCTTTTCAACTTGAAGGGCGAGGTGGTCGGCGTCACCAACATGGGTTTTCGGGGCACGGACAACCTGGGCTTTGCGATACCGATCAATTATGTGAAGGATTTCCTGCGCAATCGTGCCGCTTTCTCCTACGATAAAGACAATCCGAACACCGGATATCGGTATTTGGACCCCCCTGCGCGTCGGCGAGAGGGTGGACCGGGCGGGGCTGTGCCGAAAGGCAGCGAGGCCGCCGGTCGTGGAGATCGTGGGAACTGAACGGCGCGTTAAGTGCAAGATATCGCAGACGAACGGCTCTTTCCAATTGGGGAATGAGCCTGACCTGGAGACGGGTTCGTAAGAAGGTGGGCGATGGTTGTCGCGGCTTGTCGCCGTGGCTGCGACTCGCCGATCAGCTTGGGATTACACCGCAAGATCAAGGAGTTTTCGCCTATGTTCGCACGTATTGAGAAGAGCCTTCGACGCCATTTGCTCGGGGGGGTCGCGCTCGCCGGCATCCTGACGGCGGTGACAGCCGTGCCGGTCCAGGCGCAGGGGACCGCGCCGGCCAAGCTCGGCGATTCCGTCGCCAAGGCGTTGCCCAGCGATACGATCGCGCTGTTCCGAATCGACGACATCGCCAAGCTGCGCGAGTCGTTCAAGGGCAGCCAGACGGGTCAGCTCTGGCAAGACCCGGCCATGAAGCCGATGCGTGACAAGCTGATAGAATTGCTGGCCGAGTCGGGCGAGAAGGCCAAGGAAGCGATCGGGATGACCCTTCGCGAACTGCTGGAGCTGCCCCAGGGTGAGATGGCGATCGCCGTCCTGGGCCGGCCCGGCGACGCGGCGATTCCGGTTGCCGTGCTGGCCGTGGCCGACGCAGGCGCCAATGCCGATAAGATGGCCGACGTGATGGCACGGGTGACCAAGTTGGCCGAAGAGGACGCCGCGGTGGCGACCGAGGAGGCCAATGGCCTGACCCTGCACATCATCCGCTCCAAGGAGGCAGGCGACGCGGCACCGCCGTTGGTTTGGGCCCAAAAAGGCTCGGTGTTTCACCTGTCGAGCGACCTCGATGCCCTGAAGAGCCTGGCGATGAACTCGAGCGGTCGCGAGGACTCGCTGGCATCGAACCCGAATTTCGACGCGGTGGGTCGTAAGCTCGGTGCCGCTCCGGCGACGTTTTTTGTCGATGTGGCTCGGGCCGTGGACGTGGGCTTGAAGGCGGCTGAGGCCAACGGCGTCGATGGCGATCAGCTCAAGGCGCAGATGAATCTGCTCGGGCTGGCGGGCTTGAAGGCCATCGGTGGAACGTTCACGTTTGATGAGGGTGATTTCGACTCCGTCGCTCGCATGTACGTGATGGCCCCGGCTCCTCGTTCGGGGGTTTTGAAGCTGTTTCAGATGCCGCCCGCGGGCCTGCGTCCTGAGCCTTGGGTTCCCGCCAATGTCGCGTCGTATGCCAGCTACAGCCTGGATTTCGACGCATTTTATGTCGCGGTGGGCGAGCTGGTCGACCAGTTCGCGCCGGGTGTGATGGAGCAGGCCGAGAAGGCGCTGGCCGAACAGGAAGGCGGGCTGAACCTGAAGGCCGATTTGCTTGGCCCGCTGGGCAAGCGCGTCACCGCCATCAGCGACTACAAGAAGCCGGTGACCGAGACCAGCCAGCGCGTGGTGATCGGCATCGAGCTGGACGACACCAAGACGGCCCAGAACACCCTGAACAAGATTCTCGACCTGGCCGGTGCCTCGCCCAAGAAGCGAACCTTTCAGGGCGAGACGATTTATGACTTCGACCTACCGGCCGAGGCGGCCCAGGGCGGTCTCAGCGGGCCGATCAGCATGACGATCGCCAAGGATCACATCTACATCTCCACCGAGCCGACCTTGCTTGAGCAGGTGCTTCGTGGTGGCGGCACCTCGTTGATCGACACGCCCGAATTTCAGGCCGTGAGCAAGGCAATTCCCGAGCGGGTGAGCCTGATCGGCTTCTCGCGACCGGACGAAGCCGTGCAAATGGTTTACGGAATGATGGGCGGCGAACAGTTCAAGACGGCTCTGGAGCAAATGCGTGCCCAGGCCCCGGCCGACGCGCTGGACTTCAGCCAGCTTTTCGACCCCAAGCTGATGCCGGAGTATGACGAGGTCAAGAAGTACCTGGCACCGAGCGGCTCGTATGGCGTGCCCGACGAGGACGGCGTGGTGCTGACGCAGTTCACGCTCAAGAAGCGTCCCTGAACGGCACCGTGATCGGCACGACCGGCACGACCGTTAAAGTCTGACAAAAACACGGACGGCGGCGAGATCCACGAGGATTTCGCCGCCGTCTTGTGCGTTCCCACCCAGACGCCTCAAGCCCCACGCGGGGGCGGTCCGATCAAGAAGTCTGATGAGGGCAAGGAGCGGCTGCTCGGCCCGAACGGAGTTCGAGCGCCGAAGGACCAGGAGGTCAGAGCGATGGGCATGTTCAGGATGACCGCGCGACGGCGCGAGGGGCGTGGTGCTCGTCCGGGGCTGGAGTGCCTCGAGGATCGGCGAGTCCCGGCGACGCTCGGACCGATCGCCGACCTGAACGTCGGCTCAGGCGTGGGGTTTCAGCTTCCGGTCGACGGCGGCAGCGGGAACCCGCAGACCTACACGGTCACCTCGAGCAATCCCACGATTCAGGCGACTGTGGCGCAGGGGAACTTCCTGACGCTGACGGTGGAGCATACCTCCAGTGGTGCCAACGATCCGGCGTTTACCGGCTCGATGACGTTTCAGCTCTTCGGCGATTTGACGCCCAACACCGTCTCGAAGATCGAACAACTGGTACAGTCGGGCTTTTACACAAGTCCCACGCAGCCCAACTCGGGCACTCCTCTGCCACACAAGAATTTCCATCGGATCGTGCCGGGATTCGTGGCGCAGGGCGGGTCGAGGACCGGCGACGGAGCGGGCGGGCTGACGGCTCCAGGCTTCCCGTTCCCGGACGAGTTCAACCAGCAGACGGTGTTCAATGGAAAATATCAACTGGCGATGGCCAAGAGCACGGATGACACGAACGACACCCAGTTTTTCATCACCTACGGCCAGCCGCGGTTCCTCGACTTCAACCACACGATTTTCGGCCAGTTGGTCGCCGGTCAGAACATCGCCGACCAGATGGAGCAGGTCGCCCGCAATCCGGGCACCGAGACACCTGTTAGCCCGATTCTGATCACCGGATCGACGCTCTCGCCGACCGATCCCGACGGCGTGATCCACATCAACGCGACGGGCGCCGCGGTCGGTCAAAGCTCGACAATGACCGTCACGGCCTTCGACCCCAGCGATGGAACGCAGGTCAGTCGGACGTTTCAGGTCACCGTGACGGCCAATGTCGGGCCGGATAACCGGCCCATCAATGAAGCGCCGTTCCTCTCGCCGAATCCGACCAACCTGGTCGTGGCCACAAATCAGCCGGCGATCTTCCAGTTGAGCGCGGTGGACGTCGAGAATCAGCCGTTATCGTACATCGTGCAGGGCGCTGTTTCGTCGAGTGGGACGTTCACGCCGGTGCAGAACGCGACGGCCAGTGTCAGCTCGACGGGCGTCGTGACGGTCACTCCCGCGAGCAACTTCACCGGGGTGATCAACCTGGTGGTGGGCGTCAAGAATACGAGCACGACGGGGAACACTCCGGCGGATTACGACCTTCAGGCAATCACCTTGACGGTCCGCACGGGCGACCCAGTGAACCTGCCGCCGATCGCCGTCGCAGGCGCGGCCACGGTGCCGGCCAACCAGCCGACGACGATTCAACTGACCGGGCTGACCGCAAATCCCAATCAGACGACTCAAACACTGACATACACGCTGATCGCGGGACCGACGAGCGGCTCGATCACGAACTTCAATACGACCACAGGCACGTTCAGCTACACGCCCTCGCCCAATTTTCAGGGCACTGACACCGTGCAGTTTCTTGTGACTGACGCAGGCGTTCCCGGGCCGTCGCTATCGAGCCAGGTGGCGACATTCACGATCACTGTCGGAGGCCAGCGCACGGGTGCGGTGCGGGTGCTCGACCAGGTCTTGATCGTCAACGCACCGCCGCGCCGGGGTAAGGGCAAGGTGAACGACATCCTTGTCGAACGCGTGGGCGACACGGTTCGGGTGAGCGTCAACGGCGTCTTTGACAGTCTGACGCCGAACGTCGCCGATCTCGATCGGATCGTCGTCTATGGGGCGAAGGTGAGCGACCGGATCGTGATCAGCCCCAATCTGGAACTGCCCGCGACACTCAACGGCGGCCGGGGCGGAAACAACGTGCTTCAGGCCGGCTCGGGCAAAACTCGGCTCCACGGTTGGTTCGGTTTGAACGAGCTTCGCGGCGGAGCGAACAACGATCGACTGATCGGTCGGGTCGGTCACGTCAAGGTGCGGCCCAGTGGCGGCGACGACGTGGCGTTCTCGGGCCAGGGATGGCTGGGTCGTTATCACAGCTTCGTGACCTATCCCACCAGCACGTTCAACGTCAAGCCGGCCAATCCGCCTGACGGACAGTTCTTCCGATTCGTGAACCAGCAGCCGGTGGCGGTGGCGACGCCGGGGCCGGTGTTCTTCCGGTCGAACAAGGCAAACGTGGGGGCCGGCCACGCCCCGGTTCAGCAGGTCGGCGAACCGGTGAACTGACAGGTGTAAGAAATGACCCGCTCAGGTCACAGCGACCTGGGCGGGTCTTCAACAGGGAAAGCCCGAGCTTTTCGCTAACAGGATTCACTTCGGGTCGAGGTTTGCCTTGAGTTCCTCGGGGGTGACGGCGCTTTCGACACCCTGAGGTGGAACATCAACCTTGGCGAGCCAGAGGGCGGCGTTGAGGACGAATTTGCGAAAGCTGGGATCGCCCCAGTTGTTGTGAGTGTGTGCGCCGGTGAAGCCGAAGCCCCGGCCGCCGTCGGGACGCTCGACGGCCCATGCGAGAATCTCGTC
>JBGSYY010000143.1:0-3210 GCA_041750675.1 Isosphaeraceae bacterium
GGCGGAGGCGGGCCAGTGCGTCGGCGAGCGGCAAAGCGCCTTGATCGCCGGCGGTGCGGTCGCGATAGGCGACAAGGCCGGCCTCGGCCTCCTTCTGGCCGACGACAAGCATGACGGGGATTTTTTCGAGCTGGGCATCGCGAATCCGCGCGCCGATCTTTTCCGGACGTTCGTCGATCGAAGCGCGGAGGCCGGCGCCCTGGAGCGCGTTCAGGACACTGTGGGCGTAATCGGTGACCTTCTCCGAGATCGGTAGCACACGCACCTGTTCGGGTGCCAGCCAGAGCGGGAACGCGCCGGCGAAATGTTCGATCAAGATGCCCATGAATCGTTCCATCGACCCGAATGGAGCGCGATGGATCATGACAGGCGTCTCGGTCTTGTTTTCAGCGGTCACGTACTTGAGGTCGAATCGCTGTGGCAGCACATAATCGAGCTGCACGGTGCCGAGCTGCCACTGGCGGCCCAGACAGTCGCGGACGAGGAAGTCGGCCTTGGGGCCGTAGAACGCAGCCTCGCCGGGGGCCTCGTCGTAGGGTAGGCCCATCTCGTCGAGCACCGCGCGGATGTCGGCCTCGGCGCGGCGCCAGGTGTCACCGGCCGCTCCCTGATACTTGGGGTCTTCGGGATCGTGCTTCGAGAGTCGAGTGCGATAATCGCCCAGGCCCAGGCTTTCCAGCACAAACTGGGTCAACTCCATCGTGGCGCGAAACTCGGCGCGGACCTGATCCGGCGTGCAGAACAGGTGGGCATCATCCTGAGTGAAGCCGCGCACGCGGGTCAGGCCCGATAGCTCACCCGACTGTTCGTAGCGGTAGACGGTGCCGAACTCGGCGAGGCGGAGTGGAAGGTCACGATAACTGCGCGGCTCGGCGGCATAGATCTGGATGTGATGGGGGCAATTCATGGGCTTGAGGAGGTATTCCTCGGAAACGCCCAATTCCTCGACGTATCCCACCCGCGCGGCCGGGTCCAACGTCCAATAGTTGCCTTCAGGAATTCGGGCCTCGGTCAGGAGAGCCTTCTGGGCTGGCTCGTCGATCGTGCCGCGCTCGAGGCCCGCGACGAGTGTCATCGCGGCGTCGCCTAGTAGCTTGAGCGTAGGAAACTGACTGTCACGATAATAGGGATAATGTCCGCTACACTTGTAGAGATCAACCTTGCCAATATGCGGCGTGTATACCGGCTGATATCCACGCTTGATCAATTCCTCTTTCAAAAACTGCTCCAGCACACCACGAACGAGCGCGCCCTTGGGCAGCCAGAGAATCAGGCCCGAGCCGACGAGCGGGCTGATCGCGAATAGTCCCAGCTCCTTGCCGATTCGGCGATGGTCACGCTTCTTGGCCTCCTCGATCTGGTGAAGGTAGGCGTCTAGCTCCTTGCGCTCGAAAAACGCCGTGCCATAGACGCGTTGCAGCACCGGGCCGTCAGTTCGGCCTTTCCAGTATGCGCCGGCGATCGAGGTGAGCTTGAACGCGCCGATCTTGCCGGAGTGAGGGATGTGCGGGCCTCGGCAGAGGTCCACGAATTCGCCCTGCCGGTAGAAGCTCAACGTCGGGCCGTACTTCTCCTGACTCAACTCTTGGTCGATATGTTCAACTTTGAGAGTTTGGCCCAGGTCGAGACAAAACTGACGGGCCTCGGGCGTGGGCAACTGGAACCGCTCGAACGGCTCGGCCTCGGCCACGATGCGGGTCATCTCGGCCTCGATCGTAGAGAAGTCCTCTTCCGAGAGGGAGCGGCCGGGCAGGGTCACGTCGTAGTAGAAACCCGTGCCGGTCGTCGGTCCAAACGCAAGCTGAACACCCGGAAACAGCCGCATGATGGCGCGGGCCATCACATGCGCGGTGGAGTGGCGGAGCACGTCCAGCGCCTCACGCTTCTTGGGCGTCAGAATGCTGAAGGGAATGGGAGCGCCTGGGGTCGCCGGTTCCAGTGGCAGGTCGAGATCGACGATCTTGCCGTCGGCGGTCGCGGCGACGGCCGCCTCGGCCAGGCGCTTGCCGATCGACTCGGCGACATCGCGGGCGCGAGAGCCTTCGGGAAATTGCTTGATCGACCCATCGGGAAGCTGGACAGAGATCATCGCCCTGATGCGGCCGAGGAAACCGGCCGTCCTTTCTCTTCACGCACGCTGGCCTCCGCGCGGCCCGAGCCGACAGCGGCACACATCGGGTTGCGATCGAATTTCGACCGCCACGCGAGCTGACTAGCCTACAGAGACGGCCCCGCAATGCCAAGTTCGGGGACTTGTCAGCCGATCTTCGGCTCGCTAGAGTTTGAACGCTGAGTTCGACGCATCGACACGGCAAGGATTCGCCACACGCGAGGCAGCACCGAGATTCCAGGGAGGGGCTGATGGCGTCCCATGATCTAGACGGAGGCGAGTTACGCTCGTTTCTCGCCCGAATCCAGGCGGGCGACGAAGACGCGGCGCGTGAGCTGCTTTGTCATTATGAGGCGGAGGTCCGGCTGGTCGTCCGCCGCCAGTTGCCCCGACTGCTCCGATCGAGGTTCGACTCGATTGATTTCCTGCAAAGTGTCTGGGGTAGCTTTTTCCAGCAAGTCCGCGAGGGCAACGCGCAGTTCGAGGATAGCCAACATCTGGTCGGCTTTCTGGCGAGCGTGGCCCGAAACAAGGTGGTCGACGAATATCGCCAGGCTGGCAGCGCCAAGCGCGATCTCAAGCGTGAAGTCCCGCTCTGGAACGATGCCGACCAGCCACGCGAAGTCGCCACCGCCGCCGCGACACCCAGCCAGGTTCTCGAAGCGCTTGACGTGTTCGAACGCCTGCGTCAAATGCTGCCCGAATCGCGCCGCGAGATACTCGATCTCAAGGCCGGCGGGCTAACGACTCGCGAGATCGGCGAAAGGCTGGACCTGAGCGAGCGTACCGTGCAACGCGTCCTGGAAGAGCTGCGCCAACGGGTCGAGCAATCACGGCTCTGCGCCGGCTAGATCGATGCCCGAAACCACTCCCGATTCCGCAAGACGCATCGTCGAGGAGCGCACCCATGGGGGCAACAGATTCGTCGATCGTGGCCGACGCCGAGGACGCCCGCCTCGCGGGGCCGGGAGAGATCTGGGAGGAATCCCAGGGCCGCGCCTGCGGAGAGCTGGCCGAGCAATTCGAGGCGTTGTGGCGGAAGTCGCGGTCGGGCCGCCCGGACGCCGCACGATTCTTGCGAAGGGCCGGCGTGGATTCCC
>JBGSYY010000144.1:0-4609 GCA_041750675.1 Isosphaeraceae bacterium
CGGCCTCGACGCCCGCCTCCACCACGGCACCCTCCACGAGATCCGCCGTCCCCAACCCTAGCCGTCAATCCGGCCCATCGCGCAACAGGCAAGTTCGAGCATCAGAACGCGGCAGTCAAGGCGTGAACCGAGCGTCAGAGATCGCGGGAAGGTCTTGCTCCGAGAGGATGATCAGGAGACGATGATTGGCACGCCCCACCAAGCCACAGGTCTGGCCGGACAGTGCGTGCGTTCGAATGCGCAGACATTCGCAACTCCAGCGGCAGCCGAATCATTTGCCCGCCTCGACCATTACCACCCGGCCGCAGGGGCTCTTTCGTGACTCTGTTGCAACGATCGGTCGGGGAGTGTGCGTTATCGGGGGTTCCCGCGGAATTTTGGTCGCCGCGCCGCGCGGTCACGGCGATCCGGTCAGATGAGGTGCGCTCGTCGCTGGGCCTGATACAAACGACTCTTACAATAGTCGATTCCAAGGATGTCCCGTCTTCGTTTTCGCCCCGATCTCGCCCACGAGGCATCAGCTTCAATCGGTAGGAATTCATGCCCATCGAAACGAAAAACAACTGGCGACGCTTCCTCTCGCTCGGCGCGAAGGTCCTGCTCGCGCTGATCTCTGCGGGAGCGTTGGTCTATTGGTTGTGGTTTGTCCCCATGCCCGTCCTTCGACATACAGCCGCGCCGGCGGAGATCGTCGTGGAGGTGATGGGCACGGGGACGCTCGACGCCCACGTCAAGGCGACCATCAGCACCAAGATTTCGGGTCGGTTGAAGGCCGTGTTGGTGGATCAGGGCGACTCCGTCAAGGCGGAGCAAGAAGTCGCCCGACTTGACGAGAATGACCTGGCACACGAGGTCGAAGTCGAGGAGGCGAACGTGGCCTCGAAGTCGGCCGCCGTCGCGCGTCTCCAGGCCGACATTACCCAGGCCAAAGCGGTCTTGACCCAGGCCACAACAAATGAGTCTCGGGTTGGCCGGATGCTGATGAAGAGCGCCGCTTCGCAAGACGACGTGGACAAGGCGATCGAGTCACTCGGCGTGGCCAAGGCCGGCCTGGCCCGGGCCGAAGCAGCCCTGGTAGAGGGTGAACGGCAGGTCGTCGTCGCGAGCAAGACGCTGGAATTCCGGCGTTCGCGACTCGAAGACACGGTGATCCGGTCGCCCTTCGATGGGGTCATCATCCGCCGGGATCGGAATGTCGGGGACGTCGTCGTCCCCGGCAGTTCCATCTTCGCGGTCGTCTCGACCGACGAATTGTGGGTGAACGCCTGGGTCGAGGAGTCGTCGATGGCGGGGGTGCGGCCTCATCAACCTGCTCGGGTCGTGTTCCGCTCGCGCCCCGAAGCGCCGCTCGCCGGCAAAGTCATCCGTACCGGCCGAGAAACCGACAGCGAGACACGTGAGTTCCTCGTCGACGTCGTCCCCGCGAAGCTGCCCGAGGATTGGTCCGTCGGTCAGCGAGCCGAGGTCTACATCGAGACCGAGCGAAAGCAGGCGAAGGTAACGATCCCGCCCCGCTACCTGTTCCGGCAGGCCGGCAAGCCTATGGTCTTCGTCGACGCGGGCGGCCGTTCACAATCGCGAGCCGTCACGCTCGGCGTCCAAAACCAGAAGTTGGTCGAAATTCTCGCCGGTCTTGAGGCGGGCGAAGTGGTCCTCGCGCCGGCCATGACCGGCGCAAAGTTGACCCCCGGCCAGAGGGTCTCCACGCCATGAACCTCGCCGTCAGGGAAATCCAACACAACCTGGGGCGGTTCGTCTTCACCGGTATCGGCATCGGCATGCTGCTGATGATCGTGATGGGGATGGGCGGGATTTACCGGGGTCTCGTCGAGGACGCCACGCTCCTGGTCGATACCATCGGCGCTGATCTCTGGGTGGTACAGTACGCGACTCGGGGGCCTTTCGCGGAGGTCTCCCGTGTGCCGGAAACCCTGGCCGACCGCGTCGCCACCGTGCCGGGCGTGGCCTCAGCACGTCGCTTCGTGTTCCACACGATCCAGCGGGAGCGGGATGGCAAACCACTCCGCATCTCGGTCACCGGGCTCGACTGGCCAAAGGACAAGGGCGAGTGGCTTCGGCTGGTGGCGGGCCGACCGCTCGGGCAGAACCACTACGAGATGATCGCCGACCGCAGTCTCCGGCTCCCCATCGGCGAGCAAATCCGGCTCGGCAAGGACACCTTCACCGTCGTCGGAGTCACGAGCAGCATGATCTCGTCCGGCGGCGACGGGTTGGCCTTTTTCACACTGCCGGACGCCCAGGCGATCCAGTTCGATCTTCCCGGTGAGGCCATCCGGCTGGAACAAGCCGCCCGCCGCCGCCGCACCGCTGTGGTCGATCTCGGCAGCGTGAACCCGGCGCTGCTCGATGTCGTCTCCGGTCCGGCCAATGCGATTCCGTCGTTATCGACCCCGAGCACCAGCGCGGTGCTCGTGCGGGTCGATCCAGCCGCGGACATAGCCGCGGTTGCGGCGGTGATCAACGGATGGAGCGACGTCACTGCATACGACAGCGAACAGGCGCGGCAACTCCTCTTGTCCGGCCCGGTCGAGAAAAGCCGTATGCAACTCGGCATGTTCCGAGTGCTCTTGAGCCTCATCTCCGGCGTGGTCATGGGGCTCATCCTCTACACCATGACGCTCGACAAGATTCCTTCCATCGCCCTTCTCAAGCTGATGGGGGCCTCGAACTGGGTCGTCCTCTGGATGATCCTCCAGCAAGCCCTCATTCTGGGCGTGGTCGGATACGGCGTTGCCTACGTGGCCGGGACCCAGATGTTCCCCCTCTTCCCGCGACGCGTCGTCCTCGCCAATAGCGACCTGATCCAACTGGCCGCCATCGTGCTCGCGATCTCGCTCCTGTCGAGCTTGCTCGGGATCTGGAAGGCCTCGCGAGTCGAGCCAAATCAAGCGTTGACGGGATGAGGACATGACATGAGCAATTCGCCGGCGGTCGAGACCCGCGGCCTGAGTAAGACTTACGGCAGTGGGCACACGGAAGTCGTGGCCATGCGCGACGTGTCGCTGACCGTCAAACGCGGCGAGGTCGTTGCACTGCTCGGCCCGAGCGGGTCCGGGAAATCCACCTTCTTGACATCCGTCGGGCTCATCAACCCACCGACGTCGGGACAGATCTACATCAACGGCACGCTCGTGCAGGACGGCCCCGTGGCGAGGGTGAATACGACGGCGTTTCGTCGAAATAATATCGGGTTCGTCTTCCAGAAGGCCAACCTGATCCCGTTCCTCTCCGCCCGCGAGAACATCGAAGTCGCGCTCAATCTTGCCGGCTGGCCCGCGCGACGAGCCCGCGAGCGAGCGCTCGCATTAATGAAGACCCTGGGCGTCGCCGAACGCGCGAACAACATGCCAAGCGAACTCTCCGGCGGCGAGCAGCAACGCGTCGCGATCGCCCGCGCCCTCGCCAACGAGCCGAGCGTGCTCCTCGCGGATGAACCGACCGCAGCGCTCGACAAGGAACGGGGCCGTCAGGTGATGGAGCTGTTCCGCGACGTCGTGCGCGAGCACTCGGCGGGTATCATCGTCGTCACCCACGACGAACGTGCCCTCGACGTGTTCGACATCATCTTCGAGATGGAGGACGGCGTCATCCAGCTCAGAAAAGCCGCGGCGTGACTCGCGGTAAAGGTGCCAGGAACCGATTCGTGGATGGGTTGATCTGGCCGGGAGCAAGTCGCGGGCGGCGGATCGCCTGGGTTCGTTCAGCGCCGGTGATGTGGTGCGTCGAGATTTGTGCGCGCGACCGTCGGGTCGGGCAGGCTGGGCCGAGATTGACGGGGGAATGTTCGGGGACGGGTTGCCAATAAGCGCTCGGCCGGGGTACGAGGGATACGATCGGAGGGCGACCGCATGGGTATCGGTGAGCCTGGACGGAACGCGGGTGGTTCAGGTCGTCCTTAACCAGCGCGGCGCGGCCGCGTGATGTCGAGGCAGGTTACGCCCGACCGCTTCTCGCTCCGCGACCTGGCCTCTCACATTTGTCGATATTCAGAATGTCCCCTTTGTCTTGTCCACAGGCAACTCGGTTGCCCTGTCACGATTCCGGTGGTCGGCGGCCCGTCTCTGGAGGCGGAGCCTGTCGCGGCAACGCCGCGACGGAGCTCTGGCCTGGGATTGGTTCAAACGGTTTCTGGAGCGTTACACGCTCCCGCCGCCGACCCCGATTCACTCGGTGTACCGCCGCGCAGCGAGTTCATGACATGACGAGCCGGATGCGGGAAATCCGCACGTCCAAATCTGTGGGAGCCCGGGGAGAGCAATCTCCCTGGGCGACCCGGCCCGGGTTCCTCCCAGAATGTCCCATTATTCCTTTCCTCCCTTATTCCCCCGGCTCTCGAGTCTAGGTGGCGATCGAGCGGAGCGACAGGCGTCGATCGGTCTTAAGAGGCGCCCCCGATGGCATCTCCTTTGCTGGGTCCTTGATGGCCCTGGCTTTGCAGACTTCGAGACGGATGCCAGGGCGGCCACCGGCACTTCACCGGAACGGTCGTACTGCTCGCTAGATGTGCGGCGGGTAATGAGGAAGTTTCTAAAGGAGAAATGCAACATGATGTGGACACGAGTTCTCGGCGGATTGAGTCTCGCCGGCC
>JBGSYY010000145.1:0-40592 GCA_041750675.1 Isosphaeraceae bacterium
CCCGGCGGCTCGTCGGGCGGCTCGGCGGCGGCGGTGGCAGCCGACTTCGCACCCCTGGCCGTCGGCTCGGATACAGGAGGATCGATTCGGCAGCCCGCGGCGCTCTGCGGGATCGTGGGATTGAAGCCGACTTACGGCCGAGTGAGTCGTTACGGACTCGTCGCGTTCGCAAGCTCGCTCGATCAGATCGGGCCGTTTGCGCACGATCTGACGGACACCGCCCTCTTGCTGGGCGTCATCTCGGGACATGATCCGGCGGATGCGACGAGTGTTGACACGCCCGTTCCCGACTACTTTGCCGCGCTCGATACACCGCCTGAGCGATTGCGGATCGGCCTGGTGCGCGAATTTTTCGGCGAGGGCCTAGACGGCGAAGTGGAATCGGCCGTGCGTGAGGCAGTGCGGGTTTATGAGCAAGCCGGGGCAACGGTTCGTGAGGTCTCACTGCCGCATTCAAAGTATGGGATACCCGCGTATTACATTGTCGCGCCAGCGGAATGCTCAAGTAATCTCGCTCGTTATGATGGAACAATTTTTGGGCACCGGGCCGAAGATTTCGAAGCGCGTACGCCAGCGGAGGAATCGATTCCGCCGTTGATTCGAATGATGATGGCGAGTCGGGCCGAGGGATTCGGCGCGGAGGTGAAGCGGCGAATCATGCTGGGGACGTTCGCACTTTCTGCAGGATACGCAGACCAGTACTACAATCAGGCTCTCAAGGTTCGGCGGTTGATTCGCAACGATTTCGACACGGCGTTTCAGGATGTCGACGTGTTGATCGGCCCAACCTCGCCGAGCGCGGCGTTCCGGTTCGGCGAGAAGGCCGCGAATCCTCTGGCGATGTATCTTTCGGACATATACACCGTTACTACCAATCTGGCGGGCATCGCCGGGATCAGCATCCCCTGCGGGCTGACGACGTCGAATCTGCCGATTGGATTGCAATTGCTCGCTCCGGCTTTCGCGGAGGAGCATCTTCTTAGAACCGCGCGGGTATTCGAGCGAGCGACCGACTGGCACACGCGGCGGCCGGCGCTCGCCGGCTGACCCTCTTCTCTTGCTGGCCGTGAACAACGGGCGGACTGACTGCGCCTCACTCCACGCGATGAGCGAGCTGAATTTCGATGCAATACACGCTGGTGATCGGACTGGAAATTCATGTTCAGCTGGCGACAGAGAGCAAGATGTTCTCGGGCTGCGGGACCGACTTCGGCTTGCCGCCGAACACACAGACGGACCCGGTGTCGCTTGGATTGCCGGGCACACTGCCGGTTATGAACCGGAAAGCCTTTGAGCTAGCGCTCAAAACGGCGGTGGCACTGCATGCGGAGATCGTGCCGTTTACCAAGTGGGATCGAAAGAATTACTACTACCCGGACCTGCCCAAAAACTATCAGATTAGTCAGTACGATCTGCCCTTCAGTCTGGGTGGGTGGCTTGATGTGCCGACACGCAAGGACGGGTCGGGTGGCGGCCAGTGCCGGTTGGTCCGGGTTCACCTGGAAGAAGACACGGGCAAGCTGGTTCATGCGGCCGGTGGCTACTCGGAGGTCGATCTGAATCGGGCGGGTATTCCACTGCTGGAGATCGTGACCGAACCGGATCTGCGCTCGTCGCAGGATGCCAAAGCATGCCTGGATGAGCTGCGGCTCACGCTCCGCTATCTCGGCGTTTCGGATTGCGAAATGCAGGAAGGCTCGCTGCGGTGCGACGCGAACGTCAACCTGCATATCGAGAAGGATGGCAAGACGATCGCGACGCCGATTGTGGAGATCAAGAACCTGAACAGTTTTCGATCCGTAGAGCGCGCGATCGAATACGAAGCCGAACGGCAATACAACAAATGGCGCGAGGATGGACTGACGATTAAGGACGCCCCCAAGCAGACCCGCGGTTGGAGCGAGCCGGAAGGGATCACGAAGCCGCAGCGTGAGAAGGAGACAGCGGCCGATTACCGCTACTTCCCCGAGCCCGATCTGGTTCCGGTTGTTGTGGACGCGGCCTGGCTGGAGCGGGTGCGATCGACGATTGGCGAGTTGCCCCGTGCGCGTCGTGAGCGATTCGAATCCGAGCATGAGCTTTCGGCATACGACGCGAGCGTGCTGGTTGAGCAAGGGCAGGATGTCGCGGATTACTACGAGGGAGTTTGTGACGCTCTCATTCGAATGGGCAAGGCCGAGGGCGGAGCCGTCCTGGAGGTGAGAAAGCTCTCCGCCAACTGGGTGACGCAGGACGTGCTGCGGATGATGAAGGAACGCAAGAATCAGATTGCAAGCTTTCCGATCTCGGCTGAGCGCCTGGCCGAGCTCTTGCACAAGGTGCGGTCGCGTCAGGTCAATACGAACCAGGGGCGGGAGATTCTGGCGGCGCTGGTAGAGTCGAATGAACCGCTGGAACAGATCATCGCGGCGGGTGGCTATGGTGTTGTCTCGGATCGCGACGCCTTGGCGAAGACGATGGAGGAGATCCTTGCGGCGAATCCGAAAGCGCTCGAAGATCTGAAAAGCGGTAAGAAGAAGCCCGACGCGGTGAAGGGCTGGCTGCGGGGACAGGTCATGAAGGCAACGGGTGGCAAGGCCGACGCAGCCCTGGTGGGCGAACTGCTGGAAGCTCGCCTGGCCGATAGTGGCGGTTGATTGCCTAGAACCACTTCAATTAAGGTCGATCCGAGATGGTCAATCGTCGCGAATTTCTCGTCAGTGCGTCCGGTGTTTCGATGGCCGTTGCGGGAGGGTGGACCACTTCCGCAGCCGAGGCGACCAGCCCCGACGTCGCGGCCGGGCGGCATCGCTGGCGCAAGGCGTTCATGCTGGGTCAGGTGGATGGGGAAATCGGACCGACGTTTGAGAAATTGCGTGAGGCGGGTTTTGAGGGAGTCGAGCTGATCAGCCCGAACTCGCTGAATCGTGACGAGGTCTTGAAGTCGAGAGACGCCACGGGACTGGTGATTCACGGCGTCTCCGGCGCTGTGCACTGGGCCAAGCCGCTTTCGCATCCCGACCAGCAGGTGGCGCTTCAGGGAGTTGCGGCAATCAAACAGGAGATCGACGATTGCCGCGCCTATGGCGGTACGACGGTACTCGTCGTACCGGCCGTGGTGACACCCGATGTCAGCCATCGCGAGGCGGAAGAGCGATCCCACCTCCACATCAACAATTTTCTGCTCAACGATGCCAAGGAGAAGGGCACCGTCCTGGCCATAGAAGAGGTCTGGAACAAGTTTCTCTTGACGGCTCCGGAGTTCGCCAGATACATCGACTCGTTCCAGAGTCCCTGGGTGCGCGCGTATTTCGACGTCGGAAATGTGGTCGAGTACGGGTATCCCCAAGAGTGGATTCACGAGTTGGGGCCTCGTATCGCCAAGATCCACGTCAAGGAATACTCCAAGGCGAAGCGATTCGATTACAAATTGGGCGAGGGCGAGATCGACTGGAAGGCGGTTCGCGAAGCCCTGATCGACGTAGGCTACGACGGCTGGATCACCGCCGAGGTTCCGGCCAGCTCGCTAGAAGACTACAAGGATGTGGTGAAGCGAATGGATGACGTTTTGGGCGGCTAAGTAACGCGGACCGAGCGAGAATGACCATGAATCGGCGTGATTGGATATCCACGGCGGGGCTACTCGCTGGTGGGATGTCGGCTCGCGTCGTCGGCGATTTCGGCGGACCTACGATTGAGACCGTGACCGGTCCAAAATCGACGAAAATTCTGGGATTCGTCTTGCCCCATGAGCATGTGCTTGTGGACTTTATCGGAGCGGAGCAAGCGACTCCCGAGCGATATGATCGAGACGAGGTCGTCCGTGTCGTTCTACCTCATCTCCGACGTGCCCGTGAACTCGGGGTGGCGACACTGTTTGAATGCACCCCGGCCCACCTGGGTCGCGACCCGATCCTGCTACGAAGGCTCGCCGACGAGAGCCGCCTGAACTTGATCACCAATACCGGTTTCTACGCTGCGAATGGTGGGAAACATCTTCCCGAGCATGCGAGGCGCGAGTCGGTGGAGCAGATTGCCGCGCGCTGGATCGCGGAGGCGAACCACGGTATCGACGGAACCGGGATCAAGCCTGGATTTATCAAGATCGGCGTAGACGCCGGGCCACTGGACGAGGTGGGGCGAAAGCTTGTCCGGGCGGCGGCGCATGCTCATCGCGCCACAGGCTTGGCGATCGCGGCGCACACGGGTGATGGTCGAGCGGCTTTGGATCAGCTTGCAATTCTTGATGAGGAAGGCGTTGATGCCTCGGCGTGGATCTGGTTACATGCTCAGAACGATGGGAATCGTGAGCTGCATCGTCGGGTGGCGGAGCGGGGAGCGTGGCTCGAATTCGATGATTTGAGTCCGGAAAGGATTGACGAGTATGTCCGTTTGGTTATCGAGTTGAAGGACGCTGGGCGATTGAATCAGCTTCTGATTTCGCACGATGCGGGCTGGTTTCACGTGGGAGAAGCCGGGGGCGGAGTATTTCGCCCGTTCGACACTTTGATCGCACTACTGGTTCCAGCCCTGCGCCAGGCTGGGCTCAGTAATCGCGATTTGACGAGGATCGTCGGCGAGAATCCCCGGGCGGCTTTCACGCCAGCCGTTCGTCGTTGAGATGTGTGAGAAGAAGCTCTCGGACTCTTGGACGTGAGGGGCCTCGATGCCTACATTCTCAGCATGGTGAGAGAAGGCTTGAGACCCCGGAGGCGCGATGTCGAGCGGTACTGCTCTGGTCTGGATTCTGCCGGATCAACTGATTCTCGATCATCCGGCGGTGCAAGCCGCGGAGGCCGCACGCGGCCGCAAGAGTGTCCGCGTGGTTCTGATCGAGAGTACGTCTGCCCTGATGCGACTGCCCTATCACAAGAAGCGGCAGGTGCTGATCCTGAGCTCGGGTCGCCATTATGCGGCTGAGCTGATGAAAGCTCGCGGCATTGCGGTGGAAGTCGTCAAAGCGAAAGACCAACAAGCGGGTCTCCAGGAGTCGATACGCCGTCATCAAGCGGACAGTGTCTTCACAATGGCTGCTTCGGAGCATGATCTCAGAGACTGGCAGCACCAGCGTGCAGGCCAAGAGCTGGATCGGCCGGTCGAGGTGGTTCCCAACACGATGTTTCTCGTTGAGGGAAGTGATCCATTTCCGAAAGCAGGACAGGATCGCCGTGTGGTGATGGAGAACTTTTACCGTGCGATGAGACGACGCTTTCGATTGCTGATCGAGAAAGACGACACGCCTTCAGGCGGGGATTGGAATTTCGATGCCGAGAATCGTCGGCCATTGCCCAGGGGCTACGAGGCACCTGAGATACCCCGTTTTGAACCGGACGAGATCACAAGGCAGGTGATGCGGGAGGTGGAGAAGGAAGGTGCTGGGGTTGGCTCGGTCGACGGGTTCGGCCTTGCTACAAGCCGGGTCCAAGCGAATGAAGCCTTCGCGGACTTCTTGCGTCATCGCCTGCACGACTTCGGCCCGTATGAGGACGCGATGAGCCGCAGTCATCCCGCGCTCCATCATTCGGTGCTTTCACCCTACATGAACCTGGGACTTCTCGAACCATTGACGATGTGCCGGGCAGCCGAGGCCGAATATCGCGCAGGACGTGCTCCGATCAATTCCGTCGAGGGATTCATCCGACAGATCGTGGGCTGGCGCGAGTTCATTTACTGGCAATATCATCGTCAGATGCCTGGCCTGAGAGATGCAAATTCATGGGATGCGCAGCGACCGATGCCAGCCATGTTCTGGGATGGCAAGACCGAGATGGCCTGCGTGCGCACGATCGTCGAACGCTTGATCGAGAGCGGCTACAGCCACCATATCGAGAGGCTGATGGTGATCTGCAACTTCTGCCTGCTCGCGGGTGTTGACCCGGCGGCTGTAGCGGATTGGTTTCTCACCTTTTACGTTGACTCGCATGATTGGGTTGTGCTGCCAAATGTGATTGGCATGGGCCTGAACGGCGACGGAGGGATCACCGCCACAAAACCTTACATCGCTTCCGCGGCTTACATCGATCGGATGGGCGACTACTGCGGCACTTGCCGCTATCAGAGCAAGGCGAAGACCGGCCCAGACGCCTGCCCTTTCAATACACTTTACTGGAACTTCTTGCTTCTGAATGAGAAACGACTTCGTGCGAATCCGCGACTGGGGCCGAACGTGCTGGGCTTGCGACATTTGAAGGACGACGATCGGACCTCAATCCGTCGTGAGGCCGCTGCATTACTCGATTCGCTGGAGCCCTACAGTGATGGATGACTTGCCCGGAATCGCGCTGAACCACGATTTCTCATCCCGCCAAGATCGGATCGATTCGCTGCGTGAATCGTTTCCAGATGAGAGCACACGCGATTCGATGGTTAGCCCGATTATTGGTGGACGACGAGCGGCCGTCAGAGCGCTCGCCGGTATCCGGGTCCATGACTATCCTCACACCAGAAATCTCACATCAGGGGCAGTGACTCGGCTCTCTCCTTACATCACCCACGGTGTGCTTGAGTTGGCCGAGGTTCGCGATGCGGTCTTTGAACGTAATGGTGGCGACTTGGAACACAAGTTGATCAACGAACTGGCCTGGCGAGATTATTTTCAACGAGTTTATGGTTCGATTGGCACTCGCATCTGGTCCGACCTCGAACCGAGCAAGCTGAGTGCGAGAGTCGATCACTCGGATCGCATTCCCGAGGATCTCCTTCAGGCGAAGACGGGATTGGCGTGCATCGACGCCTTCGTACAGGAACTCTACGCGACGGGCTATCTGCATAACCATGCGCGGATGTGGGTGGCTTCGTATTTGGTCCACTGGCGAGGTGTTGCTTGGCAAGTGGGAGCTCGTTGGTTCTTGACCCATCTGCTTGATGGCGACCCGGCAAGCAACAACCTGTCTTGGCAATGGGTGGCATCGACATTTGCCTCCAAACCCTACTTCTTCAATCGGGAGAACCTGGAGCGAAATACGCAAGGCACTTATTGCACGAGTTGCCCGGTTCGCGGCCACTGCGACTTTGAAGGTGACTATGCCACGCTTGAAGCACGATTGTTCCGCGCCAAGCAATCGTCGCGGACACCTACGGCGTCCATCCAATCGGGTATCGGTGATATTCGACACGAGCCTCAAATCGGCATCCCGGCCGTCATTTGGGTTCATGACGACGATCTGAATCCGGTTGGCCCTGCGTTATCATCCGCTCTCAACCAACCGGCGATCCACATCTGGGATGACGAATCGCTCAGGCGGCAGGCATTGGGTTTAAAGCGGGTGGTCTTTCTCTCGGAATGCCTGACGGAATTGAGCGTGCATGACCGAAGAGGAACTTCGGAGGAAATCTTGGCCGCGTTCGCTCGAAAGCACGGCGCGGGTCGGATCGTGATGACGGAGACTCTCGATCCGAGGAGGATTGCGATCAAAAGCGCGATGGAACGGATGGGTTTTGTGATCGAGCTCCGACCGCATCGTGAGTTCGTTCCGCTGGCAGGTCAACTCGACCTAAGTCGGTTCTCGCGGTATTGGAATCGAGCACGAGTCGGCCTTAGGAAAGTAGCTCGACCATCAAACCGGATCGCCAAGGCCGAGCCGTTCAAGGATTCGATCGCGGATTGAGGACATTGCAAGCGATGGGATCGAGGGCGGAGGCCCGTCAGCGATGAGGAGCGGTCCTTCTTCGGCTGAAGCGGAAACGAGGCCGTGGCTGCCTCGAATGATCGTTGGGTCCAGTGAGATGAGGTCGAAGAGCGTGCGGAAGCCGAGCTTCTTCTGGAGGAGCCGACGCGCGGCGCGTAGTTTCGGTGCCCTCAGTTTTGGATCGAATATCAGCTCACATGGGTCGTAGCCGGGTTTGCGATGGATGTCGACAGTCCGGGCGTAGTCTGGAGCGGCGGAATCCTCGATCCAGAATGGGTAAGCGAACCAGGAATCGCGCGTGCTCAGGGCGACGATCTCGCCACTACGAGGGTGGTCGAGTTCAACTTCGGCACGCTCGGGGCCAATCAGAAGGCGGTCGATACCCTGAACGGCGAGCAGGTGATCGCGAACGGTCGGAATGTCTTCGGTTTGTCGAACATAGACATGGGCGACCTGATGATCGCAGACGGCAAATGCGCGCGAGGCGAGTGGGTCGAAGATCTCGCCGAAGGGACCGGGCCGGGCCGAGAGCAGACCGACACGGCGAAGCGTCTGGTTGATCAGCACGGGCCGAGATACGTCCAGGTGCCCGTACTCACTGACAACCCAGACCGTGGCGTCGGCTCGGTTCGCGGCATCGAGCAAGGGTGTGGCGGCGGCGTCAAGCTCGCCGACGAGCCTGGGCATGTCGGAGCCTGAGGGGCCGAAACGTTGGGGATCGTAGTCGAGGTGCGGGAGGTAAACGAAAGAAAGGTCGGGTCGCTCGTGGGAGAGGATCTCCGATGCGCAACGGGCGATCCACTCGGTGCAGGGGAGGCCGGCATTGGGGCCCCAGAATGTCGGGAATGGGAACGGGCCGAGGACGGATTGGAGGCGATCGGTCAGCCCGATCGGAGTGCCCGCGATTCCAAACGCCTTGTTACCGTCGGCCCCATAGTAGGGCTTGGGAGTAACGCTGATCTCGACGTCGGCGCCTTGATTGAACCACCAGAAAAGCTTGGCAACTTTGAGGGAGTGGCCGCCGCGGCGAGCCCGTCGGTGAGCAGTCGCGTAGACCGGCTCGGCCTGAAGCAGTGTGTTGGCTTGCTGCCAGAACCGGACCTCGCCGGTGTCGCGAAAGTACCAACCATTGCCGACGATTCCGTGGGTTGAGGGGCTGACACCTGTCAGCATGGTCGCTTGCGCGGTGCAGGTGACGGCGGGCACAACGTCATGGAGCGGTCGCAACCAACCGGCATCGGCGAGCGCGCTGAGCCTCGGGGCATGGGTCAGCAGTCGTGGCGTCAAGCCCACGGCGTTGATGATGACGAGCGGTGGGATCGACAAGAGCTTGTCCTGATCAGTTGAGTTCCGGGCGATCGATACGGGCCCGGTTTGACGTACCGATCATAATAATTTGTCGCTCGTCGGATGAGATTGCAGCGATCACTTGATGCCGATATCTGAGGATATGATGCGATTCCCGCCCTATGCATACGTTCCGGGAGGACCTTGGCCACATCCGACACGCACTTCGGCAGGGCACTCGCATGGACGGATCGAGGATGCTCCCATGCCCATTGAACCAACGAACTGGCGAGGATCGGCTGAATATCTCGAAGGGATCGCGTTGTTCAACGCCGGATATTACTGGGAGGCCCACGAAGTATGGGAGCGGTTGTGGCATGTGCATCAACGGCGAGGGCCGATCGCCGATCTGCTCAAGGGGCTGATCAAGTTGGCGGCGTGTGGGGTGAAGGTCCGTGAGCGGAGGCCGCCTGGTGCGGCCACTCACGCGGGACGAGCGGCCAGCCTGTTCGAGAGGCTCCGAGGCGAGATAGGATCGACTTTCCTAGGGTTGGAACTCGACAGATTAGCGATCACCGCGCGATCGATGTCACTAAATCCGCCAATTGACGAACACCCGCGCGATTTGGCTGTCGCGCGGGTGCTTCCGTTGGTGTTGGAACCCGCCTAAGAAACTTCGGACCAATTGGGACCGATCTCAACGACCCGCGCCGACCGGTTGCTCCGTGGGCCGTTTGATCTGTGGGGCGACGGCCGGCTGAACGACTGGTTTTGGCGTGCCGAGGCGACGACGCCACCCCGCGCCCAGAACGAGCGACATCACAACGAGGGTTGTCAAAATGACAACACCCTGGCCGCCGCCCTCAGTGAACCCGTAACTATGCAGGCCGACGCCGAGTACGAAGTTGACTCCGTACCAGGCCATCAGCACGGAGCCGAAGCAAAAGACCGACGCGGCAACGAGGCCGAAGGTGCTCACCCACCCAGCGAAACGACCATGAAGCGGAACGAGGTAGATCAAAAGGGTGATGAGCGCCCAGACTTCCTTGGGGTCCCAACCCCAGAAACGGCCCCAGGAGACGTCGGCCCAGACTCCGCCAAGAATCGTTCCGGCCGCGACAAGCAACACACCGACCTGCATCGCACGATACAGGAAGTTCGAGAGCGGCTTGACGCGAGCGACGGTGTACTGAATCGCCTCACCGCGAGCGTCGAGCGGGGTGGGCTGGGCAGCCTTCGCCAGAATCTCCGAAACGCTAGGACGAGCGGGAGTCGGCTTTCGCTTGGAAGCCATGCCTAAGGATGGCGATCCGGACATTGACGGTTCCCGTTCATCGTGCCACGTGCCGACCTTGTCATCGCTGTCCAAGTTCCTGGCGAGGACATGCCGACTCCCTCGACCGATCAGACCAAGAACCGCCAGACCGAGACCGCAAATTCCCAGGAATGCGGTCGGAAACCAGTAGGGGGCTTCTTGGGGCCACCAGCTAGGCGGCATTCGGTCATAGAAGAAGTAGGAGGCCGTTCCACCAGCCGCAGCCGCGACGAGACCGACCACAATGGTCGGAATGGAGGCGCGATTGGCCAGTTCCCCGAAGACGGCGGCCAGCCCTCCGGTCGTCATGAACAGGCCAATCATCGCGGCGAGGTAGCCGGGCCAGCCTCGGTCGAGACTGGGCCACTGCCACATGGCACCGCTTTCGGCGAACGAAAGCCCGATACCTAGGGCCAGAACCGGGATGCCGATGAGCGTGGGCAGGATGGCGCGGCGGAAATCAACATCCCGGCGATAGGTAGCCGAGAGGTAGTAGCCCAGACCGAGCAGCCCCAAGCCCATCGCAAGGGCGAACGCGGCGTAGCTGGAGACGATCGTCAGTACGTGGACAGTCAGCCAGTAATTGTCGCGGAGGACCGGCTGAAGCTGGCCGATGTTGGCGTCAAGCAACGGGACATTCGCGGCGAGAACCGTCGCCAGCAAGGCGACGCCCGAGGCGGCTGTAATGGCGTACTTGCGTCGATTGATGGCTTCGAGAACCAAACCCAGGAGAGCGGCACCGAGGGCGACCCAGATGACGGTCTCATACATGTTGGTCACCGGCGCCCAGCCTGAGATCTCGATCCGATACTTGAAGCCCACCACCTCGAGGCCGACCCCACTCAGGAAAGACACCCAGCCCAGCCCGTAGAAGGCCTTTCCGAGTCCGGCCAGCAAGCTCTTGGGCGGTGCGTCGATACCCAGAGATAGGAGGAAAAGGATGAGCGCGATGCCATAAGCGACGGGTGCCCACGAAAACGGCGCGATCCGATTAAATTCCGTCTCGCGCGCCATGGCCTCGGATGTCGGATACAGCTCGGGATTTGAGGATTCACCCAACGCTCGGGCGGCGGCGACGAGTGCCTGTGCCGATTCGCGGTCGAGCTGGCCTGGCGACCGCGTGGCGGCTTCCTCGAATCGGCTCTGAGCGGTACGAAACGATTCGACCAACGAACGATCGAAACCGGCCTTTTCCAGGTCTTCGATCGGGGCGGTTTTGATCAGGCGGAGTGGCACCCAACCGGAGGTTTGACGGAGCCACTTGCGAAAGCCGGGATCGAAGTCCGGGTCCTGGCCCGGTGGCTTCTGTTTGCCGTCGCGTATGTCGCTCATGTAACGATTCACCGATTTGATATCGGTGAGGTACATGGCCAGAGTATTGAACACGTCGGCTTCGAGTCCCGAGGAATCTGGCTCGGCGGCGTGGCCTGAAAGCAGATCCTGAACCACCTGGCCCGTATAGGCCAGGTAGGTATCGGAGCTGGGTCGCGGCACGAGAGCGAGGTCCAATTCAGGTATCGACTGCTCGTTATGGTCGCGGAACGCCTGGTAACGTACAAGCCGTTCGCCCAGTTCGATCACCCTACGCTCGCGAGGGCTAAACTTCGGCTCCGTTCGCGATCGCCGCGCCGCCTGATTGCGTCGTGAAAGCTCCCCAAACCAATCCAGAAACGCTATCGATTTTCCATCGACATCGACTACGGCAGCCTCAAGATCAGCGGGTGCGATCCACTTCCGACCTTCAGCGAGCTTGTAGGACCAGAGCTTGAGGGCGGCTAGGTCGTCCGGATTCGTGATCTGCTTTGGATCGAGGACCTGCGCCAAATCTTTCTCGGCGACGACATCCTGTTGGGCGAGTGTTTCGAGTTTGCTTTTAGTCTCGGTCGACACTCCCTCTCGCTGGGCCGCCTTGCGCAGGGTTTCCTTGACCGATTCGGCCAGCAGCAGTTGCTTGAAGCCTCGATAATCGAACATGTCGATGAGGACAACTTCTCGCTCATCCCAGGCAGTGGGATGGAGCGGCCAGTCAACAAGAGCCGCGAGTGCCGTCCAGGTCTCGGTTGAGCCGGCTGCGGATTCGAGCTTAAGCTGGTCCCGGCCGTAGATCTCCTTGAGATGAAGGCGAGCGGAGGTGTCGAGCGGCTTGATCCGACCGCCGTCGAGGACCGCAAGGCCTCCTAATGATTGATAGCCGGGTGCTTCGCCAAAACGCTCGGTTCCGCCCGCTTTGGTCTGGCAAGGGACGAGAATCAAGCCCGCGAGCAAGAGAGCCGGCCACGCGCGGAGCAGGTCGAGTCGACGCATGGATATCCACCTCAGGAGCATCTTTTGAGAGAACGCGGACGGATCCAGGTGACTCGTTCGCGAGGATGGAAACAGGGAACGTCAGAGGCAGTTAAAGGTCGTCGCGAGGAGCTGAGGACGCCGTGGATTTGGTTGCCGATTCGACCCCCGGTTCGCCCTCCGCCTGTTTTTCTCGGCCGCGCTTCCCTTGCTCGGTGAAGACACCGGCACGCATGTAAAACTGGACGAAAATCCCCAGGACGATCACCGCGCATCCGCCGTAAACGACGGGCCAGGCCGGATCGTAGCGAACTGACAAATAGGAGATGTAAGAGCCGGTCGGCTGGCGGTTGCGGTCGAGCATGGGCTGATAGCTCGCCTGGAAAAATTTCCAGTTATTCCTGGCGAGTGGGTTGTTCATTGTGATCTTGATGGGTGGAGGCGTTCGTCGAACCTCCGCCTGAAGGTCGGCAGCGGTTTCGGCGGGGCCACCGTCGAAGGGCTCGAAGCGGTCGTTGGCGGTCTTGAGGAACGACTCACGCGGGCGGTTCAGAAAGTAGAAGTTATCGCCGACTTCCAGTCGAGCGAATGCGGTCGGCGGCTCGGGTCGAGCGTTCGGCTCGCTCACGGTGACATCACTGCGAAACGCCATGCGGGCCGTGGTGCCGGGATCATTCGATGGGTCGAAATCGTGCAGGGTGATTTGGCAATCGAGTGGGCGGCGATCGAAGTCATACGAAATTTGCCAGGGGCCGTCCGCAAATTCGACGAGCTGATATTCGGGGTCAAAGCCCATAGCTCGAGGCAGCCAGAGCGATCGCGTTTCGCCGTTGACGCTCAGCTCGATCTGGGCCGCGGGAACGGCTTCCTCGGCCATCCGGTTGGGAGGCAGCGGCAGTGGTTCGCAGACCATACGGGTTCGCCCCGAGGGCAGGAACTCGTCAACACGGAGAGCGAGTTGCATGGGCATTTGGTCGCCGCCGAACAGAGGGACGGTCTCGGCGATTTTGAGTCGTTCCGGACTGCGCAGGCCATTGCGTCCGAAGACTCGGTAATACAAGAAGCCGCCCTCGGCAAGGGCGATGTCGATGACGCTCAGGCGGGTCGACATCGGGGTTTCCCCAGGCTCGAACTTGGGCGGATCGAAGAAATTAATGGAAAGTAACGCCTTGTCGGATGCCTCGGCCTGGGATAGCGGAACCACGCTGGGTGCGAGCGGTAACCCTGCCCAACCGAAGTGAGATACTTCCGGTCCTTGGCCTTGCCGGACCTTGAAAACCGCCGCGCGAATGGCTGGCTCGTCGGCCGCTTCGCCCATCTCGGAGAGCAAATTGAGCATCGCCGGCTCAAGCCCTCGAAGTAGAGTTCGGTCGCGGGTGGGCAGGGGTATCACGCCGACGAGTGTGGCGGTCAGATCGCTGTCAGGTAGGAGCTGGGACTTGCCGGCCTTGAGAACGTTCCCACCTTCGAGTCGCGTGGCGTCCTCCTCGCGAATCACCCAGTTGAAAGCGCGGTCCTGACCCTTGAGGTCACGGTAATGAAAGCGAGCGGTCGGGATTGAGGGATCCGCCGGTGGTTCCAGAAAATCCGCAAGTGCCTGACGGCCACGCTCTCCGCGCAAGTCGTGAAACTGGATCGCCGCCGGTCCGACGTCGAGAGTGCCCCGTCCGAGTCGCTTGTTCGAGACGATCCAACCTCTGCCGTCGAGCCCATCCGAGAACTCAGGCGCACCTGGTGGTTTGATCATCAGGGCCGTGCGAAGCATGGGAATGCCGTCTTCGCTCGGCTCATGGCGAGGCTGAGGTTCGGTTGCGGAAGGGAGGAAATCAGTGACGGCCAGACGGAACGGGTCGGTCGGATGCGAGAGCACCTCCCGGCGGGGTACGAGGTTCAGACTCCAGCCCGACCAGAGAACCGACAGGCCGCCGACGATCATCGCGCCTTGAACCATTGCCTCGACAAAACGAGGGAAATCTCGGAGCAGTCTCGTGACTGCGATGCCGCCGATGATCAGGCCGAAACCCAAAACGTAAAGCCCTGCTCGCTGAAGCTCTCGACGGGTCTGACTGCCCGGCAGCAGGGATTCACGAGCCAGTCGCTCCGTCTCCCAGGCCGATGCACCCGGGGCGAAAGGAACAACGAACCGGCGTGTCGGTGCGCCGGTTTCGGGATCAAGCTTCTGGAGTCGAAGCACGGGAAATTCGGTGCGGACGTACTCAGCCGTGGATTCGCCCTCGGGCAGGCCTACTCGACCTTCGTCGGCCATCTTGAGACTGAGAAACGAGCCGATGAGCAGGGTGATCAGCCCGGCATGAGTGATCACAAAACCCGTCTGCCGCTTCTTCCAGGGAAAGCGAATCAGGGCCGCGCAGAGGATGTTGACGCCCAGCAGAGCGAGTAGCAAGGCAAACCATTTACTCTGATAGATATCGAGCTGGACTGCCTGTATACCGTGATTTCGCTCGTAGAACGTGCCGAAGGCCAGCACTCCCGCAAGGGTCATCAACAAGATGATGGCCAGCTTGAGCGACGCCAAAAAGCGGAAGGTGGCATCGAAGAGTCGCAGAATGAGCGGATCGCTTTCCGCCTCCGGGTCAAACCGGGTCGGCGAAGGCGGCAGCTTGGTCCGTGCGGTCGCCATGGGAGAGGAACCTGTGGGGCGGGGGTTCGATGGTGAGCCGGTGTAGGGCCTGGCTCGGCGGGCGGGCGGGCATTTCGAAAGATAGAAGTATTCTAGTCGCCTGCGAGTCGTATATTCCAGTACCGCACCCGTTAGCTTGTTTTGGGGCGAGCCTGTTTGGACACGACGGCCGAGGATTGGGATTCACTAGATTTGTAACGAAACAAATCGTCCCATTGTTCGTCCAGACGCTGCAAGGCCCGCTCAATGGGAACTGACCGAAGCCCGTTGGGCCGCTCCTGAACCAGTCCGAAGCGGAGTAGTTTGCGCATGGCGTCACCGGCGTCGAAGTCAATGTCGCGGCCAGTGACGTCGTGGAGCCATTCCTCAACGTGCTTATCGAGCTGACTACGGTCCCAGGTTTCGGCGTCCTCGCCCGCACGCCAGAGATGATAAAACGCGAGCAACACCTCTTTGAACTCCTCGTCCTCGGCGGCATCGATAACCCAACTCACTACACTGCCATTATTGGCCAGGGTGAGGTAGTAGAGGCTGCGGATCATGCGGTGCATGTGCTGCTGCTTGGCGCGGCGGAATCCGAAGAACGATCGAACCCCGGCCGAGATCGGCGCGACGAGGACTCCGCCAAGAGCGATGGGTGAGAGCAACGAGGCGGTGAGTAGCTTGAATGCAAAAAGCGGCAGGCCGACGATGAGCGGGGAAGCGATTTGGGCCTTGTCGATCGCACGCATGCGAACCCGCGTCGCCTGCTCGGGCAGGTGCATTTCCATGTCGACGAACGGAACGTCCTTGAAGAGCCGCATGTAAATGACGTCTGTCCTCGCGTGTTCGCCAAGGTCCTGATCCGGTCGGAATTTGAGGACGACGATCATGCGCTGGAAGGCATCGAGCATGACCGTCTTGCGGCGAAACATCGAACCCACGTTGCGATACTGTCTGCGGACATGAGTCCGCCCGCGAACGTAAACCCGGAGATGTTCGAACAGCTCGATATTGGGGGCGTAGTTCAAACCCAATTCGTTGGGTGACTCGATCGCCTCCCTGACGGCGGAAAGTTCTAGGGCTGAAAAGTTGGCGCGGCGGAGCGTAGTATCAAGCCGCTGGAGAAACACTTCGTCACTACTTTCGGTGCGGTCACGAGTACCGCCTTCCAGAACGACGAAGTCGCGATCCGGGTCGAGCGGCGTGTAAGCGTCCTTAAGCTCCTCAACCCAGGAATGAAATTCATGATGAAGCAACGAAGCAAGCAACCGCGAAAACCGCTCCCAGGCAAGGCGCTCACTCGGGGCAAGATCGGCGGCGGCCGTAAGCCGGCGCACCAGATCCGACGTGCGAATCGGAATAACTCGCTCGCGGCGCTCGGTGGCGAAGGCCACCATGTCGCGCGGGTCCGGCGGAGGCGCGTCGATGGTCTCGATCGGATCGTCGGGAATATGCATAAGTTGAAGCAGATCGTCTGTTGAGTCGCAGACTTTTGGCTACTCGGCGAGTGAACCGGCGCGTGTCAGCTGTATCATTAGGCAGGAGAATGGTACCAGGGGTAAACCCCCTCAGGGTGGCTCCACCGCTCTGGCAGACTTTTCTGGGAGCCGATACGATGCCCAATCGACGGTTTGCCCCGCTTCGGGCCATTTGAGGCGGGACTTCAACGAAGGAAGAGGTCGGATACCGTGAGCCAAGTCGGCAAAGAGCGGATCCTGATCGGCGTGATCGGTCTCGGACGGCTGTGGGAGGCTCGGCATCGGCCAGCCCTCCTCAGGTTGTGCGACCAGTTCCAGATTACTATGGTCTACGACCAAGTGGCCCGTCGAGCGGAACGCGAGGCCAGACAACTCGGCTGCGCTGCGACTCGAAGCATGATGGAGCTTGTACAAAGCGATCGGGTCGACGCCGTTTATTTGCTAACTCCCCAATGGTTTGGCCTGCACCCGATCGGTCTCTGCGTCGAGGCTCGCAAGCCGGTTTACTCCGCCCTCGCCCTGGCAGCCTATCCCTGCGAGGTCGATATTCTGGCCCAGCGGATCAAGAGCCATGCGATTCCGTTCATGGCGGAAATGCCTCGTCGCTGCTATCCGGCGACGCTTCGACTTCGCGAATTGCTGGCGACGACACTGGGCCGTCCCCGGCTGATCGTCGGCCAGGTGCGCCTGCAAGGATTTGACCGTTATGGCGACCCTGGACCGTCGCGACAAACGGCTCCTGCGACCCTTCTCATCGATCCCGGATGCAACCTAATCGACTGGTCCCGGTTCCTCGTGGGCGAAGAGCCTTCGGAGATCCGCGGCGACGCGGCGGGCCTGCTGTCCTCTGCCGAGTCGGACTGGGGTCCGGATTATCAGCAACTTCAACTGCGGTTCCCCGGCGGTACGATCGTTTCGCTCTGGATTGCCCGATACCAGCAAAACGCCTGGGGAGAGGCCGATCAGTTTTTGCCGCGACCTGGCTTTCAGGTTTACACGGAGCGTGGCGCGGCATGGGTCGAATTCCCCGACCGAATCAGATGGTGGGACGACCAAGGAAGCCACGAGGAGCTGTTGCCGATGGAACCGACGATGGGCGAACGACTCGCCTTGCAGTTCGCAGGTCTGATTCGCGGGGAATCGTCCCTTTGCCCGACATTGGACGATGTGCTGGCCACCTCGCGTTTGGTACGCGGGCTGTCCCAAAACCCCTGATCAAGGTTTTTGAAAATCAGGACCAACGTGATGCCCCGGACGGAACCGGGTTGGACGACCCGAGCGCGGATGGAATCGGCAAGCTGGGCTGTGGTCGTGCTCGCGGTCGCGGTCGGTCTCTCATTGATCGCGCATGCGGCCGTCGAGAATTCCGCGACCTACGACGAAGTGACTTACATGGAGGTGGGTGCGCATTGGTGGCGAACGGGGGAACAGGCGTCGATCGCCCGAATGGGCTCGCCGATGACCTTCTGGAAACTTCAGCAAGCGCCGACACTTTGGTGGCTCGACAGAACCGGTCGGAGCACTTGGATTGACGATCCCCTGAAGAACCAGGCCCAATTGCTGCCTGTGCTGAGGCGAGGCGGGTTCTGGATCTGGGCGGTCGCCCTCCTCGCCACTGCCGCGTGGGCCGGTCGGGTTTACGGATCGTCGGCTCGCGCATTCACTGCCTGGCTATTCGCGATTGGGCCGAATCTCCTCGCTCATGGATCGCTGATCACGATGGAACTACCGGTCACGGCCTGCGCGGCCTTGGCGGGTGCCGCATTCTGGCACTGGCTATACTCAGGCTCACGGCGATGGTGGCTTGCCGCGGCGGTGGCGGCCGGCGTTGGGCTTTCGTGCAAGTTCACAATTCTGGCGTTCGTGCCACTGTTCGCGTTGGCCCAGGTCTGGGTGGATATCGCCAACGGTCGGAGAACACCGCTTCGGGCGTGGCTAAGTGCCATCTTTATGGGAGCGGCGTTTCTGGGAATCATGGCGATCACGGACCTCCTGATCACCGGTGCCGTATCGATTCCCCTGAGCGAAACCAAAGGAACCCACCCCGCGCTCGAGGCTCGCCTGGGAGCCAGGACCAGCCAGTGGCTCGGCAAGTGGATGGAACGGCCGTGGCCTCAGGACTTCGTCGCCTTCGTCCGTCAGATGAACCATCAAGCAACGGGGGGACCAAGCTATCTGCTGGGCGAGCGGCGAATGAGGGGCTGGCCGCAATATTACCTGGTCGCGATGGCCGTAAAACTCCCGCTGGGTCTGGCGCTCTTATTGGCCTTGCGTTGTTGGATCGCGGGCCCGTCACGATCACGTCGGCCCGCGGACGTGCTTCTCTGGATTCTCCCTCTGGGTCTGCTGGTCCTCTCCTCAATAGGTTCGACCCGGAATTACGGAATTCGCTACCTCCTACCCGCCGCGCCGGCGTCGATCGTTTGGATTTCCGGGATCGCACGCGGCGGAAAGTGGATGCGAGCCGCCGGGATCACAGGTCTGATGCTTGTGAGCATGGAATCGCTGGCGACCCATCCTCATCAGCTATCCTTTTTCAACCGCTTGGTACTTGGAGCCGGGGGCGGCCGCCGCGTGCTTGCTGATTCCAACCTGGATTGGGGTCAGGGGGCCTGGGCGCTAGCGCGATTGCAAGAGGAACGGCCGGAGCTGAACGACTTGACACTGTATTATTTCGGGCAGACCGATCCGGGCAATTATGGAGTTCGTGGGCGTCGGATTATCGTGGATGCCGGAACACTTCATCCCGACCTCCCCGAGCGGCTAGGGGCAGAGACCGAATACCTCGCTGTCTCCGCCTCGTTGGCCTGGGGCCCCTGGGGGCCGGAGGATTATTTCGCCTCTCTCTCCAATCGGGAACCACTTTGCTGGACGGCGGATGGCACGATCGCCGTCTACCGAGTCGCCGATCTCCCGGAAATTGCTCGATCCCTTGAGAACCCTCGATCGAATTGACCTGGGCCCTACCCGCGTCAATCCTTGGTGGCCTCTCCTTGTGCGGCAAGCAGATGAACTTGGGCCCGGGCATCGAGCTTCTGTTCGAGGTCGATCAGTTCTCGTTCGATGTGGACCAGCCAATCGTGAGCGGTGGACTTGCCTGACGTGGTCAACGCAGCGAAGTCGTTAGCCACTTCCAGCATGGCGTGGTCGATGGCGTGAAGGGCGTCGGCCTTGGAGTCGCGGAAAGCGCGCGCCTCGAAGAAGGAGTGGACGCCGGCGGACGCGGCCATCACGCGGGCTTTGACTCGGTCAATATGACAAAGCACACGATCGAGAGCGGGCGTATCGCGTTCACCCATGCGTTCGCGGACACGAAGGATATTGTCGGCCGCCACATCGAGTTGAGCCGCGATCGCTTTGCGAAGATGTTCGTCGGCCTTCCGTCGAGATTCGCGAGTGCGATATCCCGAATAGCCCGGAACGCTAGCAGAAAGTTGATCAAGCCAGAAGAGCGAGTTCTGAGGGGTGGTCATCATTGGCCCCTTCTTTTGCAGATGGTGCAGTTTGGGTCAGTAGACGTCGCGGCCGCGAGAGAGCCGCTCCTCCAGGCGATCGGCGGTGTCGGCGACACGTCGGACCAATCGGTCGGCGTCGAGACCCGGTACGCGGTCGGCGGCGACGTTGTGAATCACGAGAAAGTACTCCTCACCGCGCAGGACGCGGATCGCGAAGTGTCCCTCGATCGCCCGTGCGTTGAGTCGAAGCAAGCTGCGGAGGTCTCGCTCATTGGCGGGTCCGGCCACCGAGGCCAGGGCCACCATGGGACGGTCCTCGGAGTCACCGCCCGCGAGCGCGAGGTAGACCGCTTGTTTCCGACCTTCTCTAAGCGGTACGACAATTCGCCAGCCTTGACCGACCGGACTGGCCGGCAAGCCGCTGCGTCGGACGAGATCGCGCAAATCCTCCTTGCAGGAATGATCGGCGGGATCAAGCGGTTCGAACGGCTCGAATACCGCAATCCCCGGGTCCGTGTCCGCGGCCGCGGAGCCCAGGGGTAGCGAGCAAAGCTCACAGTAGCGGTCCGTCGAGAGATTCCCTGTGACGCATCGCGGACAAACGATCGCGAAAGCGCTCATGAGATATCACTCCCAGTCGAGCCAAGTCGGGCAAGCCCAATGCTCGCCCACGACTCTCTCCGAACATAACATGCCCGTGTCACCGGCGGAACCGAACCCCGAAGTCGGGCGGAACCCGATCAGCGAGGGGACGCTTCCACACCAATCGAGTTCAACATCCGATCAAATGCCGGACGCGCGTTGGCGACGGTCTTCTCGGGTCCAATCAGCTTGAGAAAATACCCGTAGTCATCGGTCATCACGATTGCGCCGAGCAATCGCTGCGCGGGCTGAGCGCTCCCACCGCTGAATGGATCGGTGAAGGTTCCCGACAGTTCAACCCGAGTGACCTCGGTATTTTCCCCTTTGACCTTCTTGATATCCGCCTCCGGGCTTTGGCCTGAGGCGTCGGTGAATTGACGGCACCAGCGATCGACGTTGGCATCGACTCCACCCGCGCCGCCCGGAAATGCCGTCAACACCAACTCGGCCCCGGTTTTGTCGCCCTCAACCGGCTCGATGACGATCTGAGCCTTGCGCATCTCGTTCTTGGGCTTTACCTGGGTCCACTCGTTGGGCACGTCGAAACGCAACCCGGAAGCGCGAACCGTTCGCGTCTTGTCAGCTTTGTCAGTCGTATCCTGCTTCGGCTCCTGCCACGTCGCACCGGTCGCAACCACAGCAACTCCCAGGGCGATCGACAGGCTCATCCAGCGTGTTCCGAGCATCATTCCATCCCTCAGGTTTTTGGTGCTATTTCTCAGATTGACGCCGAGCTGCGCGGCTTGTTCCGGCCGTTCGACCTCCGTACGATCGAACCCGACTTCAAATTATAGTCCTGAGCCGAGCAGCGGCGGAGGGCCAACCATGCCAACTCGACGCTTCATGCATTCGATCCTTGTTCTGGCGACCTTACCCGGCAGCCTTGGGTATGCGCAACGAAAAAACCTCGAAGGGATTCCGGTTTTGCTGCTCTCCGGCGGCCAGCGTGAACATCACGGCTATCGCGACCAGGCGAATGCGCTTGCCCGAAACCTGGAGGAAACCGGCCGCTATCGGGTCACCATCGTCGAGGATGCTTCAATTCTCGAAACCCCAGCGTTGGGGCGTTACCGAGCCGTGATTTTGCTCGCCGATCGACGCGATCCCGAATTCCGATTTCTCCAAAGCCAGCAGCAGGCTCTGCTCAACTTTGTTCGCGAGCGAAGCGACGGTGGACTCATTTCACTTCACGGAGCGGATAACGCCGCCAACGACTGGACGCCTGAGCTTCGGAACATGCTCGGCGGTGTCTTCTCGCACGACACGAGCGGCGGACGACCGGACGGCAAGGTACGAAAGGGACACTATCGAGTTCAGTACCGTGGCGGCGAGCATCCCGTGACCTCGGGACTACTCGATTTCGAAATCGATGACGAGCTTTATTACCAAATGCAGCTTGAACCAGGCGTCTATCCCTTGGCGACGGTCCGTTTCGAGGAAAACGACTGGCCTGTCGCCTGGGTCCGTGAATTCGGCTCAGGGCGCATTTTTCACACCCCCCTGGGTCACCGCGATTTCGGGCCAGACAAGCATGATCCCTTACAAGATGATGGCCTTCTCCGCCTGGTGATTCGGGGGCTCGACTGGGTCGTCTCGGACCGCTCGCCGGGATTTGGTCAACATTCGCCGCCAACTGGCGAATCGCTTCCCAAGAGTTGAGCGATGTGCGTTGGTCCCATTTCTTGAATCCGGAGTTCGCGACGATGACGCAAGGAATCGTCTTTCTCGCACAGGCCGTGGTGAATGCGGAACCGTCCCTACCGCACCAAATCCTCCATTCGATTCCCTGGTGGGCCTGGATCGCCATCGTGGCGATCGTCTCGAGCAGTGTCTCCGAAATCCTCAAGGCGAGCTTTCGACACACCGAGCGAATCGCAATGATTCGTATGGGAATGCACCCCGACGCCTCGAACTCGAACGTCGGCTTGGTGGACGAGAAGCCCGGCTTCCCAGAGGCGGCCGAGCTTTGAGGCACGTATTAGGTCAGGCCGCCTCTGACCGCTCGCTCTCAGCGTCTCCGGCCAGATAACGCTTCAGCACGGCGTGGCGAACCGCGCGATAGGGTCGACGAAGCAGGTGCCCGTGAAGCGTGAGCACCACACCCTTGCGGCGAGCATGGGCGATTTGCTCATCCGTGAAATCCATGGGCCGGCTGCGGCGATGCAGTTTGCTCAAGTGATAGCGATCAATTCGCTGCATGTAACGAAGAAACGACCCGCTGAACCAACCAACCAACGGCCAGTTTCGCGACCGGGGTGCGTAGGAGATCTGAAAGTCAATCAAGCACGGCCGGCCGTTCTCAAGCACGAGTACGTTCTCTGGCTTGCTGAGATCATTGTGCGAGACCCCTCGGTCGTGAACGGATTGAAGGATGGCCGCAAGTTCCGGAAAAAACTCGGCATCCGGCTGACTCACCTTGCGATACTCGCGAAGATTGCAACCCGGCAGATACTCTCGGATATAGCCGGAAGGCCCGAACCGGGAAATCATCCGTGGGACGCCAGGCACGTCGTTCAGGCGTTCCAGAAAGCGAGTTTCGCGACGACAGAGCCAGCGACCCAGCCAACTAAGGGGGATCAGGCCAAGCGGTTCCGTGTGATAGACCTTGACGAGCAAGTGCGTGGGTGCCGAGTCACTCGGTCCGGTGCGTTCGTAGACGCCCACGACGGCGTAAAAATCTCGCTTCAGAACCTTCAATCGGCGATAGGGCGTACCGAGCCATTCGCCGGTTTCCGGCAAATCACTGCCGCGCATCTGCTTGTAGCGAACCCAATCGGCATCTGGCATGGCCTGGCTGACGCCTCCACGCATGCGTGAATGTAATGCCTTCTACGTCCTCGGGCGAGGCCGTGCTTCGCGCAACCGGTCATCGCTCGTTGGTCGATCTACCGCAGGCGGGCGTGCCTGGCAATCGCAATCCGACGGACCAGTCCTGAACCCAAGACGTGCTGGCGCGGATCAGTAGAGGCCGAGTGTGACTTCAACACAGGCCAATTCGCGTGGGGTCAGGTCGACCTGCACCGCGTCGCCCTGGACGGGGACATCCATGATCAGATCGCCCTGGAAATCAACGAGTCTCGCCCCGAGTGGGTCTCGGAAAAGGCGAAGTCGGCACCGAGCGGCTTGGCCGGCGGTCTCGATCAGGTGAAATGTGAGCCCCCAGCCCCGACCATCGGCCGTGAAGGGGGCGAAGGCGACTCGGGTGACGGCGACGGCGCGGTGGTCTAGCTTGAAGAACCAACCCGATTCACGGCCTGGCGGGGGAGGGTGGTCGAGCGGGACGACTACTGGAGGAGCGAGCCAATCGCCCAGGGCCCGTGCCGGCTGTTCGAGGTCAAGAACGACGCCAAGCTCGAATCGGCGGGCACTCTCATGGCCGGCGACAAGCCAGGTGTCGAGCATTCGACCCCCGTGACGCCGGTGCCGATAAAGACCTCCGAAAAGCAACGCTGAATGTTGCTGCCGAGAGTCAATCAGGATCCCTTCGGGCGTGTCGGCGTCGATCGCGCGTGTCGGTTCCAGATTGAAAAGCCAGGACCGCTGCACGGTGGCGGACGTGTCGGCCCAGGCCCATCGGCAAACTAACGCGGGCGTCGCTCCTTTTGGCTTGGCCTCGATCGCCAGGGCAGGGTCGATCTCCTCAAACTCGATAAACAGCTCAAGGATCGGCCGCCCACTCCAGACCCGCGCGGTTTGCCGGAATCGTGCGATCGGCCGATCGGGCGATGCAGGTCGGTGAATCTGTCCGCGGCTGACGATCTGAGCCAGGGCCGGACCCGCGTAATCGATGTCGATCGAGGAGGCGGACATGACCGTCCCCTCGTCGTCGAAGCCGGTCGCGACCAACTGCTGCGCGAGCCTGGCCGTTGGCTCGCCGGGGCGTCGGATCGACCGTAACCCGCCAGTCCGTTCGTCAAATTCCGCTTCGATCCACTCGTTCGAAAGCCGTTGACCGGACACATGCACACCGGGCGGACGTGGGGCCGCGGTTTCGGCGGTGGTCTGGCGAGGTATCCACACAAAGCCAAAGGCCGGAAGATCGACGACCCCGACCACGCCATCCTCGGTAAATTGAGCCGCCCGGAGCGGACCGACCGGCTGCTGGTCGAGCGGCGTATCGGGGAGCACCGCGACCGCGCGACGGGACCAGCCCAACGGATTTAGCACAAGGTACCCGGGGCACGCGGCATGATCCGACGGAATGCCGGAGTTATCTGGCTGAGTTGCCAGGTGCTCCGCAGTCGCGTTGGCAATTTCCGTCGCCGAGTCGGCGAGCCGAGTCTCAGCCTCCTCGAAGCGTCCGGCTTCGAGAGCCGTTTCAACCGAGTCCAAGGGGGGAGCGGTCGAGTCGAAAGCCGGAAGCTCGTCCGGAGTGAGGACGGGCCGGCTCATACCCTGAGCCAGGGCCACAAACGCCGTGGTGCAGGCATGGAGAGTCGCTAGACCGTCAAGCCGCGCGCGAAGCCGAGCGTGGCGTGCCGATCCTGAGAGCGGCGACTTCGACGCCGCTCGGAGGGCATCCCCGAAATACGCCGGGTGGTAGTCGTCGAGCGTCGCCCGAAAGAGATCCCAGGGCCGGTCGCTCAGTTCAAAGAAACGCCCAAGCGTGACCCATCGGGCCAAAACCGGCGAGAAGGCCGCCGACCGCCTCAGGTCGGAAAACCAGGGTGCGACCGGCGAGGGCCAACGAGCAAACGGCAGAGCGGCCACGTGATCCGATTTGAGCGAGCGGGCTAGTGTCGCCGACAGCGTGAGAAACGTCTCCGGCCGGTCGGCGGCGAGTGGCGGCCGGAACAGAGTTTCCAGCGTGGAACCATCAGGCGATTCCCAGAGCCTCTTGGTTTCAGCCGGAATCGGAAATCGTCCCTGATCGAAGCCGACATGCCATGCGTAACGCATCCCATGTCGGCGTGCAAGCTGAGGAACCATCGGGTGCAGACCGAATCGACGTCGAGCCCAGGTTTCGATCGAGCGACCGTCCAGATGGCGTGCGTACGCCTCCGCGCCGCGTCGATACTGCCAAAGCACCGATTCCAGAGGCAGACAGCCTTCATCGATTTCGTCGTAGGGGCCACCGACCACATCGACCCAGTCCTCGCTGATGGCGTCGCGCAATCGGCTCATGGCCACCGGGTCGGTTTCGGCCAGTGCGTCCAGTGCGCGGCCACTCGCCAGAAGGGTGAAAGGGACTCGCGCGTCGAGAGTGGGCGTAAGCGAACTCGCGGGAAGTGACGCGTCGAGCAACAAGACGTCGATGGCGTAGTCGTCAACGGGATAGAACTTCTCACGTGCTTGGGTGAGTAATTCAAAAGCGGCGCGGAGCCGACCGATGGCGGTCGCGCAGTCCCCGTCGAGCCATGATTGGGCACCGGCCACAACCTCGCGCTCCAGGGCCAAACGATCGAGCGCCGACGGATGTCCCATCAAATTGGCGACCGATTCCAATAGCCAGGTTGTCGTACCCAGGGCCAAAAAGTCGGCGACAACCGGATCATCCGCGGGCAGATTGGGTTTCGCCTCCCGGATGGGGCTTAACCAACTCGCGAGGGCCTCCTCACGCGATTCCCCAGCGATTCTCCAGACCGCGCCCGAATCGGCCGCCTGGGTCCGATATCCCGAGGGAAGCGCTTCCTGATAGGCTTCCGGCGTGATGCGAATCTCATGAGATTCGGGAGAGGTGGGACTCTCAATCGCCTCGAATCGCGGGATCGCACCTGCCTCGGCGACAAACGCTGGATGCCAGGGCGCGGACGCGGTGACAAGCGCCGTCGATGCACGAAGAGATGCCGACGCGTGCGTGCTGTCCAGGGTCGGCGAGGGGAGCATGACGACCCACCGCGGCGGAGTCGAAGACATAGGTTTCGGCGATCACTAAGGAAGATAAGTGGAAAGCGGAAGGTGCGGCGAGTCGATGTCAAACACCGAGTGAACGCTTGAGCTCACTCACCTCGTTCTCCAGATCCGAGATCAGCACACGCAGTTGAGCAATCTCCTCACGCAGTTGGGAAATCTCCGCCCTCAGCTCATGGACAGGAGTGGAGCTGGACGAGCGTGGTTCAGCAGCCTCGATCGACGCATTGCCGATAGTCTCTCGAAGCCGGCTCAGATCGTCGGGCGGATAGAGGCCATGAGCCACGACCACGCCGCGTTTCTGACCCGGTGGTGACAGGAAGTGAATCAAGCCCAGCTCGTTCAGATACGCGAGAATCGTCTGCAAAACCGTCAGGTCGGGAATCTCATCCATTCGGCTGGCACGCTGCCGGAGTTCTCCCTCAGTCTGCGGTCCGCGAAGCATTAACTCGGCCAGGACCGCCATCTCGGCGGGCCGGCCCTTCAAGCCGAGCCAGTCGTAAGCCTGATGCTTCCAACGGAGCGTCCTGCCGCCCGTGTCGACCATCACCGTCACACCCTTCTTTCGTAGATCTTGAAGGGTGTCTTCGATCTCCTCAGCCTCTAAGGCGGTGACCGGATCTCGGTTCGATTTTTGGTTGCAGCCGGTGACCAGCGCGTTGATGGTCATCGGATAATACTCGGGCGTCGTTTTCTGCTTCTCGATGAGGACGCCCAGAACACGGCGCTCGATGGCGCTCAATGGAGTCCACGATCGTCCGGCTTCAGTCTCATTCATGGCAGTTCGATGCCCAGTGCCTCGTTGACTCGATTGGTGAAATTGGCAAGCGCGATCGTCATGGTCAGTTCGACCAGCGCACGATCGGAGAGTTGAGACTTGAGCCGCTCGGTCAGAGCGGGTTCCGGGCGGATGTCACGGGTAATCTGCTCGGCATAGGCAATCACATCAAGCTGCAGCGCATCGTAAGCGTCGCTAGACGCCACATCCTCCAGATCCTGCACCTGGCGTTCCGTCAAGCCCGCGCGGCGGCCAAAGCCGTGGTGGTAGTATCGGCAGTAGTCACAACCGTTACGCTCAGAAACGGTGAGATAGGCCAGTTCCTTGAGCTTCGGGTCCAGCTCGATCGACGAGTGCCCAAGGCCTTGATCAAGCTGGAGAAAACCTTGAAGCGCCTTCGGGCTATGCGCCATCGCCTTGAAAAAGTTGAGCATCAGCCCAATCTGTGAGGCGACGCCATCGTAGGTCGACGCAAGTGAGGGGTCGGCCTCGTCTTTATCGAGATAGGGAACGTGGGCCATGGCGACACCTCATTCACACGGAGCGCAAACCAGGACAATCCGGCGGGAAAGCCGAACCGACAGGCTCATCGTAGAGGGGGCAGGGCAAAGGCTCAAGCCGCCAGGCCGAGTCAAAACCGCTTAAGGATGTCCAACACGCGACGGGCCTCGGTACCCACGTCGCCGCGTGGATCGGGCCAGATTGTCAAAAATCCGCGATAATCAATCTCCTCCAATGCACCGAGATAGGCTTCCCAGTCGAGTGCCCCAGGTGGATAACCGAATCCCGATGCATGTCGGACGCCTGGCTGCATCCGAAACGACGAGGCGGCACCATCGGTCGCGTAGACGTGAGCGAGTCGGTCTCCTAGCGTCACAACCGCCTGGGCTGGATCGAGGCCGGCGGAGAGCAGTCCCGACGGATCGAGGCTCGCGGCGAGGCTGGGTTGCTCTAGTGTCTGGAGAAGTTTGCAAAGCGACTCAACCGGTTCGCCGCCGGTCTCGATCGCCAACCGAATGCCCCGACGGTCGGCGCGACGCCCCAGTTCGGTCATGGCCTGGAGAAAAGCCGAGTAGCGGCCGCTGTCAGTCTCGGGAGGTACCGTGCCGGCCCGCAGAAGCACAAGTCGAGTGCCGAGGCCAAAGGCCAACTCGAAGGCGGATTCGGCGCGGGCCAGTCGATCTTCAAGCTGATCAAGTGAATCGAAGGGCCGCCGCGTCGGCAGGTTCAGCGCGACGAGGGAAAGCTCCAGCGTTCGCAACGACTGTCGAACGTCCCGACGTGCGGTTTCGCTCAAGCGATGCGGGGCAAGCTCACCCGAAGCATCGAGAACCAGGCCCCGCACACCCAGAGCGGCAGCACCGCGCCAAAGCTCGCGCGGCGATTGTTCGGCGTCGGTCGCAAGGCGCAAGGCGAGTGGCGGGCGAATCATATCGGAGGGCTCTCGCGGTCAAACAGGCTTGGGACCAGTTGGCGCTGGCGGACATCGTCGAGGAGAATCATCTTCTCGCCCAGATCGACGATGTTGATTGTAACTCAATATCAATAATCGGATGGGTCGTGCGTTTCGGCCTGAGGGAATCGCGTTGATCAGGGTCGACCCCGAATTGATCCGGCAATCGCTCGTTTATGAGCCGGACGAACTTTGCCTCCAGGTAGGGGAAATGCCTGAACCAGCACTCCTGGAGAGTCTGGGTGATCAAGGGCCGATCGCGGGACGCTGGAGCGTTCTCGCTGCGCGACCGCGCATGGTTTTTGAGGCTGTCGGAGACAATTGGCGTCTCGAAGCGCCCGAGACGATTCTCCCGAATCATCCCCGCAAAGGTCGAGACAGCCTGGATTCCCTGCACAAACTGTTGAACTCACTCGGACTGGGTGGCCTCGGCGTTGCCGTCGGCGATAACAATCTACCCCCATTTCGCGGAGGAATGATTGGCTTCCTGGGATACGACGTCGCGCCGCTAATGGAACGATTGCCTCGGCGCTTGCCCAGAACGAGTCGTATTCCCGACATCCGTCTGGCGCTTTACGACACGTTCGTCTCACTCGATCACGAACGTCAGTCGGCGCACGCTTGCGGGGTCGATTTCCTGAGCGAAGGCCCTCGCGCTACGCAGCGGAGGGTCAAGCGATTCGTCAACGACCTAACCCGCCGTCAAAGCGTGCGACGCGAGAATCGACTCTCCAACAAGCTTGTCTCCGAGTTTTCGCGCACCGACTACCTGACGACCGTGGAGCGTGTCCTGGAATACATCCGCGCGGGTGATATCTTTCAGGCAAACCTTTCCCAGAAATTCCTCGCGGAATTTGACCAACTGGACGCTTTCGGCCTTTACTGGGATTTGCGGCAGCAAAGCCCCGCTCCCTTTTCGGCCTTCATGCGATGGGATGACATGGCCGTCGCATCGGCCAGCCCCGAGTGGTTCTACCAAATACGGGGCCGTAACATCATCACACGTCCGATCAAGGGTACGCGAACAAGAGGCGACACTCGCGCCGAAGATGAAGCGCTCGTCACCGAGCTTCGCCAAAGCGCCAAGGATCGCGCCGAACTGACGATGATCATCGACCTGGAACGAAACGATCTTGGTCGCATTTGCGAGTATGGATCGGTGCGAGTCCTTGATCCCTACGCGATCGAGTCTTTCGCGCAGGTGCATCATCTCGTCGCCACGGTGGTGGGACGTCTTCGAGCAGACGTCGGGCCGATCGAGGTTCTCCGCGCACTCTTTCCCGGCGGGTCGATCACCGGTGCGCCGAAAATCCGAGCCATGCAGATTATCGATGAGCTGGAGCGCGGCCGCCGCGGACTCTATACAGGTGCCATTGGATACTTCAGCCCAGCGGCGTCGGCATTCAACATCGCGATCCGAACCCTCACGATAGAGGGCCGCACGGCGGCATATCAGGTGGGCGGGGGAATCGTCGCGGACAGCGACCCCCAGGCGGAATACGACGAGACTCTCCACAAGGGCAGGGGCCTCCGCGCGGTCCTCGAGGGTCGCGGAGCGCGTCCATGAAAGTCTGGATCGACGGCAGACTCGTCACCGGCGACGAAGCCCGGATCAGCGTACGGGACCGAAGCCTGGAACACGGCCTGGGATTGTTCGAGACGATGCGGGCCAATCCCGAAGGACACGTGCCGTTGCTGAGTCGACACCTCAGACGCATCGCCCGTTCCGCGGCCGCGCTGGACTTGCCGATGGCGACCGTCCGATGGCCAGTATCGTCTGATATCGCGGAGTTGTGCGCTGCCCACGAGTCTACCACTGGGTCCGTCGTGAGACTCACCTTATCCGCAGGTACGGCGGATAAGCCGCCCTCGGCCTGGATGGTCCTCAGGTCGATGCCGGCCCCACTCGCTCGTGACGCCGAGGTTCGCATCGCCGGACGTTTTCTTCTCGATCCCGACGATGAACTGAACCGGCACAAAACGCTTAATCATTGGCGGCGACGGCGTTTAATGGAACGATGCCGGGCTCAGGGCGTTTTTGAGAGTATCGGCCATTCGCCCGACGGTCGACTCTGGGAGGCGATCTGGGCCAACCTTTTCCTTGTTCGAGAAGGCGTTCTCGTTACACCGACCCTCGAAGGCCCCGTACTCCCCGGCGTCATGCGGTCAATGGTGATCGAACGCGCCCGATCGTTGGGGATGCCGATACTCGAAACGGACGTAAAGGATCTGGGCGGAGAGGAGATTTTCTTGACCAACGCCGTGCGAGGCATCGTGCCGGTCACTCATTGCGACGGACGGGCGCTGCCGATTGCGAACCCAATCACGATTGCTCTTCTTGATGACCTACGAAGGTGGCTCTCATGGGAGGTCGCGTGATCATGACCAGCATCGCCGATCTTGTGGGCTACCTGGAAAAAATTGCGCCAATCCGACTCGCGGAATCCTGGGACAACGTCGGACTGCTCACTGGCGACCCGGACGCACCCTGTCATCGTGTGATGACCTGCCTGACGCTGACCTCCGAGGTTGCCGAAGAGGCCATCGCCGGACGTGCCGATCTCGTCGTCACCCATCACCCCGTTCTGTTCCGGCCCGTTCAATCGATCCGTGCGGATCGACGCGAAACGGCAGTCGTCTGGCGACTGGCACGCGCTGGTGTAGCGATTTACAGCGCACACACCGCATTCGACAACACCGCGAATGGCATCAACAAGTTGATCGCGGATCGCATCGGTCTTTCCCACCTGGAATCCCTCCAGGACCGGCCCGGCGAACCACGGTTTAAGATTGTCGCGTTCTGCCCGCGTGAGGCACGCGAGCAGGTTGTCAACGCCGCGTTCGTCGCGGGTGCGGGTCGGATCGGCGCGTATTCCGAGTGTTCCTACTCCGGCCCGGGAATCGGCACGTTTCGCGGCGACGAATCGACGAATCCGACGATCGGCCAACAAGGTCGCCGAGAAGCCGTCCGCGAGTGGCGCGTCGAGTTGCTGTGCCCTGCGAACGCGCTGGCCGATGTCCTAGAGGCGATCCGCCAGGCGCACACTTACGAAACTCCGGCCATTGACGTGTATCCCAATCATCCTTCGCCGGACTTGGTCGGCGTGGGGCGAATAGGAACCTTACACCTCCCGATGCCTCTGAAATCACTGGTCGATCATGTCGCGACGGCGCTATCCACCCGGCAGGTCCAGTTCGCAGGGAATCCCGAGCGAATGGTCCATCGGATCGCCATCGTGTGCGGCGCTGGTGACGACTTCATTGCCGCTGCCGCACATCGAGGCGCGGACGTGCTGATTACCGGCGAGGCACGATACCACCGCGCGATCGAGGCGATCCAAATTGGCGTCGGCCTGATCCTCGCGGGGCATCACGCCACTGAACGGCCGGGAGTGGAAACGCTGGCCGATCGCCTGGCGTCAGAAGTTGCGGAGATCGAGGTCTGGGCGAGCCGGGTCGAAACTGATCCACTCAGAGTGATTGAGCCTCGACCCGGAACCTGAAGGTGACAGACCATGCTTTACACGGCGTGATAGGATCAATCGACGGCGGACTCGATCGATTCGACTGATCGCGCGATGGCCTTATTCAGTACCTCGCCCAGGCGGGTGTCGGTAAAGTCCCCTGCGGCCATGGCCAGCCGCGCGGCGAAACCCAGATGGAAGTCGACGAACCAGTTCGGGCGCGGGTCCGGGTCGGGCACAGGTGGCCACCAGGGAGGAAATTTCAGCTTCTTCGGTACGGTGGGACACCAGTCGTCCAACTCCTCGAAAGCCACGCCCATGTCCGAGCCAAAGCGATCGGTGAACCAGGCGGTGCGAAGGAATTCGGCGGCGATTGCCGCACCCAGTTCATGGGGAGGCAGAGGTTGCGGGTTGAGAGCGACCTCCAAGTATCCACTCATTCGACTCAACGGCCCGCGCGGGATGACGTCGTAAATCGCGGGTATCCGCCGTCCAATGATCGCGAGCAAACGACGATCGATGGCCATGGATCCTCCACCTTTGCAGAGTGGGTCGCGGGACGAAGTCCGAAGCCCATACTTCGGAAGTCACGGCGTCAGCCTAAACGCTTCGCCGTCCTAGATCTCCATCCGAGCATTCCCCAACCTCATGTAGCCGCCTGCGTAGGCTGGTTCGCGAAATAGTTTGAGGATGGGCAAAATTTTGTGATTCACAAAACAAAACACCCCCAAGGATCTTCCTCAGGGGTGCGTCAGATTTCATGAAATCGGCGGGGTTGCTAGGAGCAGACCAGATCCGACCCTGAAAAAACCCGAGCCGGCCGCGACGGCTCAGGCCGTCGTGGCCTTGGCCGCGGCTCCGTTGCTCTTGCCGTTCTTGTAAGGCGGAACATCGAGATAGGTCTGATGTTCCCACTGGCCGGACCATGCCAAGCCCGTCCACTTTTGAAGTGAGATTGCCTTAACCGTCGGCCGATCCTCATCGCGAACCACCTCGCCCCAAGCACCGGCGTATGAGGCGCGAACCTGCGCGGAGGTATCACCGAAGCAAAGCAAACGTTCCCCACCCGGGGCCAAGCAAGCTACCGCACGCCAGTCTTGAGCACCAGACGATGTTCCAGATGAACTCATCGTAGGAATTCCTCGCCCATCAATGGTCATGAGATCCCAGTGCATGCACGGGAGCGACCGATGGGACTTTGTTTGAATACAGAGTGAAACAAAATGCCGGAGCAGACAGCCGGTCTGGCGCAGGAAGGTCGAGGAAAATTAAGCAGCGGCTCCGTCAACTTTTCAACAAAAGTCGAACGAAATCTTAAGCCATTGGCATCAAGATGCCGGGCAAGCGATGCCGCTTCTCCCCGTTTGCGGTTACAGAATCGGTATGTCCGCTCGCAAACCGGTGAGACTCTGGGTTCTGGAGTTCACCGCTCGCGATGTCAATAAGGATTGTAACCAGCCAACGCGAGAAGGGCGAACAAAAATCACAAATAAAAAAGACGTGAAACTCTCCATGACTCTGCAACGGTAATTCTTGATCCTCCTGCTCTCCCCGCTTTGCGAAAAAAGTGAACTTAAAATGCGATGCGCGGACACACCGGATCGAAGATCGATTTCGATCCTTGTGAGTCGCAGTGATTGCTCTCAATTAGCTACCTGGCAGATCAATCATCCGTCATTCTCAGTAAGGTCTTTCCCGATCGCCCGACCTTTTCCGCTTCCCGGACCGCATCGGAAATCTGATCCAGTCGAAATCCGGTCCCGATGCGAGCACGCAGCACTTCCGCCCGGATCAAGCGCCCGACCTCGCGAAACATGGCCAGCGATTGAGGAATGTTGCGAGAACGCATCCAATGGCCCAGCCAGAAGCCCTCCAGCACACGCTTGCCGGAGATCAGGCTGCGTGCTTCGATCCGCAACGGCTCGTTCGACAGTGTGCCATAAACCAGCAAGCGTCCTTCGGAGCTGAGCGATCGGAAGAGCGCCGAGCCGGTCTCACCACCCACGGGATCCAGCGCGTGAGCCACACCTTCGTCGCCAACCACGGATCGGACCTGATCCTCGATCGGACCCTCCGACGAACTGATCACAGCATCGCCGCCGGCGGCCTTCAACTCATGTATGGCATCCGCGCGACGGACCACGTTGAGAGTCCGGAAGCCATCGTGCCGGCCCAACCGGATGATCATCCGCCCCAGTTCCGAACCCGCCGCCGACTGAAGCAGCCAGGCTCCTTTGGGGACTTTCAGAACGTGTCGGACCATTGCCAGGACCGTGACCGGATTGACGAAGAATGTCGCGGCGTCATCGTCGCTCAGGTCCGCTGGGACCGGCCTCGCCTGGCGCGCCGGGATCACGGCATATTCAGCCCAGTTCCCGCCCGCGCCGTTAATCGCGACAACCCTTTTCCCCAGAACCCGCCGTCCCAGCGGGTTCAGGCCCGGCCCCAGCTTCTCGACCACCCCAACGCCCTCAAATCCCGGCGTCGCGGGCAACGTCGGTAGCACCCCGTAGCGACCACGCGCGACCAGCAGGTCGGACGGATTGATCGGGCTGGCAATCATCCGAACGCGCACTTCACCCGGGCCTGGTTCGGGAAGTGGAACCTCGCGGACCTGAAGGACGTCGGCAGGTTCACCAAATCGCTCGAAAACGATCGCTTTCATGAAATCTCTCGTCACGGACGGAACAGCTCAGAACACCGTTTGGGAGGGGAAGTTGTCGCGGGCGATCAAACGAGAGCCTTATGATAGCGGCCAGCGAACGTCGCCGAACACCCGGAGGTCATCAATCTCATGAGCGTCGAACCCCTGGTTTCTTGCGAATGGCTGTCGGATCGGCTGGGCCAGCCAGATCTGCGAATCGTCGACATGCGAGGCCACGTTCGTACTCGTCCCCTGGCCGAGGGTGTCGAAGCGGCCGACTATCTCGGTGCCCGCGACGAGTATCTCGAAGGCCATATCCCAGGTGCCGTCTACATCGACTGGACTCAGGACATCACCGACCCCGATGACCCGGTTCCGGCTCAAATCGCTCCGCCGCAACGATTTGCGGCGGCGATGGTTGCTCGCGGCATTGGCGATTCGACTCACGTCGTCGCCTACGACCACACAGGCGGGCAATTCGCGACCCGGCTCTGGTGGGCCTTGACCTACTATGGCCACGACGCCGTCTCGATCCTCGATGGCGGCTGGAAGCGCTGGGTCCAGGAGGGCCATCCCGTAGAAATAGGCGAGCCGGCCTCGCCGCCGCTTGTTTCATTCAAGCCCAAAATCCGCCCGGAATGGCGCCAGAGCGCCGAAAACGTCCTGCAATTGATCGGCAGTTCCGATGTGTGGATCGTGGACGCTCGCGACTCCGCGCAATACAACGGAACACGAAGACGCGGCCCACGCGGCGGGCACATTCCCGGCGCGGTTCACCTCCCGCGCGAACTTTTCTTCGCCGAGGGCGGCGGGTTTCGCCCGTTAGAGGAGATTCGGAAACTCGTCGAACAGGCGGGCGTCTCCCCCGATCGACGAGTCGTCGCGTATTGCAACGGCGGAGTCGCCGCCACGGTCCCACTCTTTCACTTGCACCGACTCAACTTCAAGCGTCTGGCCAACTTCGACGGTTCCTGGAATGAGTGGGGATCTCGATCAGACCTGCCGGCGGAATCCTGAATCCGCAGCCAGAAAAGTGGTACGGCTTGTATTTAGTTATCGCTTATACTCGGTGCGCAGCGAAAGCTCCGCCTGGACTTTCGACGAACTCGCGGCTTGAATCCCCTGCCCTCGAACGCCCGCCTCTCCCCCCCTGCCTGTCAACGACAACCCTCTCACCCCTTGCTTTCAAAACGAGGAAGGTCAATCGATGATCCGTGGGTTGAACAGTAACTTGCGTCGGTTAGGCAGCCTGACCACCCTGGCGCTCGGCCTGATTTCTCCCACCCTCGTCTTCGCCGAATCTCCCGTGATCGCCGAGGATCGCTTCGAGGAGCAGATTCTTCCCATTCTCGAAGACCATTGCTTCGCCTGTCATGGTCTTGGTGCCAGCAAAGGTGGGGTCGCATTCGACAAGTTCGAACCGGCGGAGGCACGCGTACAAGACCAATTGCTCTGGCTGGCCGTCCTCAAGAACGTGCGTGCGGGTGTCATGCCGCCCGCGGACAAGCCGCGTCTCGCCCCGGACGAACTGTCCAAGCTTGAGCAATGGATCAAATACGAAGCTTTTGGCATCGACCCCGATCATCTCGATCCCGGTCGTGTCGTGATCCGTCGACTCAACCGAGTCGAATATCGAAACACCATTCGCGACCTCCTAAACGTCGATTTCGACGCTCCGTCGGAATTCCCGTCCGACGACTCAGGACATGGTTTTGACAACATCGGCGAGGTCTTGACGATCTCTCCCCTGCTGCTCGAAAAGTACCTAGACGCGGCCCGTTCGATCATTAACGACGCCGTTCCGAAAACTTCCGGCGCTCCCGCGACCGAGCGGATCGCCGGATCGCGCTTTCGACCAGCCAACTCGGAGCCGGCCTCGAAGGACGTAGGCCGCCGGCCCTTGGCCTTGCCCTACAAGGACGCCGCCCGCGTCGCTGCAACCTATCACGCACCACACGACGGCAGGTATCGGTTGAAGCTCGATCTTGTCGCCTCTGAGCGTTACGTCGATGGCGTCTTCGATTTGAACCGCTGCCGAACGATCTTTCGGATCGATGACAAAGAGGTCTATCGGCAAGAGTTTAGTCGCCAGGAAAACAAGCGATTCCAGCCCTCCTTCGAGGTGGATTGGAAGTCCGGCGAACATCATTTGAGCCTGGAGGTCGAGCCGCTCACCCCTGACCTGGAGCCGGTGCGATCGTTGACCTTGCGGCTGGATGGCGTCAACGTGATCGGTCCCTTGGAGCGAGAGCACTGGGTCCGGCCCGAAGGATACCTTCGGTTCTTTCCCGAGGAGACTCCCAAGGATCCAACGGGACGACGCGAAGCGGCCCGCCTCATACTGGAACGGTTCGCCACCCGCGCCTTTCGGCTACCGGTCGATAGCGTCACCCTCGGCCGCCTTGTCGATCTGAGCGAGAAGATCGCCGATGCGCCGGGCGGAACGTTCGAGATCGGTGTAGGCGAAGCGATGACGGCGATCCTCGCCTCACCCCGGTTCTTGTTTCGCGAAGAAGGGTATCTCGACGAGCCTGACGCTCGTTACCCGAAAATCGACGAATATTCGCTCGCGTCGCGACTCTCGTATTTTCTCTGGTCGACGACGCCCGATGACGAGCTATATCAGCTCGCCGCCGAGGGCCGGCTCCGTCAAAACCAGGAATCCCAGGTCCGGCGCATGCTTGCCGATCCTCGTGCCTCGTCCCTGACACATCAGTTCGTCGGCCAGTGGCTTCAAGCCCGTGATATTGAAGGCGTTCCAATCAACGCCTTCGCCGTTGCGACTCGCGACGAACCACCGGACCCGGACGCCGAGCAGCGTCGCCAACGATTCCGCGAGCTTCGCCAAAAAGAGCCGGGAGAGTTGACCGAGGCAGAAAAGGCCGAGTTCGAGGAGATCCGCAAACGCTTTACCGGGTCGCGGCAACGGTTCCAGGATCTGGAGCTCACAGGCGAACTACGCCGAGCCATGCGGCAGGAAACCGAGTTGCTCTTCGAGCACATCCTTCGCGAAGATCGGAGCTTGCTCGAATTGCTCGATACCAATTACACGTTCCTGAACGAGCGGCTGGCCAAGTATTACGGCATCTCCGGCGTCGAAGGCCCGGCGATGCGACGGGTCGAACTGGCTCCTGATAGTCCTCGCGGGGGCGTCCTCACTCAAGGCACCTACCTGGCGGTGACCTCAAACCCCGATCGCACATCGCCCGTGAAGCGTGGGCTGTTCATCCTGGAAAATCTGCTCGGTACGCCACCACCACCACCACCGCCTGACATCCCCGCACTCGAGGACTCCGAAAAGCGGCGCGACGGAAAGTTTCCAACCCTGCGTGAATCGTTGGCGATTCATCGCCAAATGCCGGCCTGCGCCTCCTGCCACGATCGGATGGATCCACTCGGCCTCGCTTTCGAAAATTTCAACGCTCTGGGCCGCTGGCGCGAGCAAGAACGAGGCGGACCGATCGACGCGTCCGGCACGTTAATCACCGGGGAATCGTTCTCCTCGGTCAAGGAACTGAAGCGTATCCTGGTGACGGAGCGCCGTGGCGACTTTTATCGCTGCCTTACCGAAAAGCTCTTGACCTACGCTCTGGGCCGAGGTCTCGACGCCAACGACGTGCAGACGGTCGATGATTTGGTCGAGCGTCTGGAGCGCGAGGGCGGTCGAGCATCGGTCCTGCTCTCCGGAATCCTGGAATCCGACCTGTTCCAGCGCCGTCGCCGACCCGAGCCGGCCCCAGCCGCCGTCTCGATAAACACTCATCCCAACCAATTCGCCGAGCCTTCGGGACCGGCCAAGGAGTCCCAACCATGAAAGCCCAGTCCGACAACCGCCCAGGCGCGCTCAGCCGGCGTCAGCTTCTTCGTGGTCTTGGCGCTTTCGTGGCCCTGCCGGCGCTGGAGTCGCTCGGTGGCGGCCGTTTGCTGGCCGCAGGCTCGTCACCGGCTTCCATCGCGACCACTGCCACGGGAGCGCCACTGCGCTCGGCGTTCTTCTTCTTCCCTAACGGCGCAATTCCCGCAACATGGTGGCCCGAAGCGAAGGGGGCTGAGTTCGAACTGAGTCGGACTCTCCAGCCACTATCGCCTGTGCGCAATCTCGTTCAGGTCGTAGGCGGTCTTAATCAAAAATCGGCCGAGGGTGGCCCCGATGGCGCGGGTGACCACGCACGCGGCAACGCCACATTCCTCACCGGCGTCCGACTCAACAAGAGCGCGACCGACATCCGAGCCGGGGTCTCCATCGACCAGGCCATCGCACGCAAGATCGGTAATCAGACGCGCTTCCCGTCGCTTGAACTTTCCTGCGATCCCGCGCGTAAGACCGGCGCCTGCGACTCAGGCTACTCCTGCGCCTACCAGTTCAACATCTCGTGGAGCAGCCCGACGACGCCCATGGCCGCTGAGTCAAATCCGCGACTGGCCTTCGAGCGGCTCTTCGGCGCCGGAGCGCCCGGCGAACGCGCGGCCAACCTGAAGCGCCGCCGTGAAGAACAACGCTCGATTCTCGACTTCGTGATGGACGACGCACGCAGCATGGAGCGACGTCTCGACTCGGCGGATCGTCAGAAACTCGACCAGTATCTCACCGGCGTGCGCGAAGTCGAGTCGCGAATCGAAGCCGCGGAACGCTTCGGCGAGTCGCCCGATCCCGAGGTCGAAACCCCGGAAGGCATCCCTAGCGACTACGCCGAATATGTCGGCGTGATGTTCGATCTGCTCGTCATGGCCTTCCAGACCGACTCTACACGTGTCGCGTCCTTCCTGCTGGCGCACGACGGCAGCAACCGCTCCTTCGACCACATCGGTATCACCGAAGGTCATCACGACCTCAGCCATCACCAGAACCGCAAAGATTGGATCGACAAGCTGGCCGATATCGACCGCTGGTACGTTGCCCAGTTCTCACGGTTTCTGCAACGCATGCACGAGTTGCGTGATATCGATGGTCACACCCTGCTCGAAAACTCGATGTTCGTGTACGGCAGTGGAAACGCCGATAGCAATCGTCACACGCACGACAACCTGCCGATTCTTCTGGCCGGCGGCGGCGGCGGAACACTTCAGGGCGGCCGTCATGTCAAGCATGGCTCGAAGCCGATGACCAACCTCTTTCTCAGCATTGCCGAGCGAATGGGGGTCGACGACCTGGAACGCTTCGGCGACTCGGACGCTCCCCTCTCCGACATCTAGGCCGTTCGCGATCCTGTTCCCGAACTCACTCGGCGCAAGATTCCTGACATTCTCCTCGACGATCGCGATCCTCTCGCTGTTGTTTCCCGCTGCGGCGTTTGACCGGCCACAGAGTTTCTTTCTGTGGTCGGAGGGTTCGCCCGGCTTTGAGGACCGGCGGGACGAGCCGGAACAGGCCCGCGACGATCCGAACCGCGGTCAAGTGAGTCTTTTCACAACATCAGATCTTCTGTTGATGACCGGCTCATCGGAATTTGACTCCACCCGCCCCTTGCGATCGACACAGCATCGGGACATAGTGCAAGCGAAGATTTGACTCGCTAGTTTGTGTGAAGGTAACGCGGCTCGGCCTGTCGCCGTCTGCGTGGTGACGCCTGCTTACCGTAAGGTGTCGGCATCCAGGAGCATGATCAGATGCCAGAACGAGATCCAAAGGGACGAGGCGGCCACAGTCGCCGCGACTTCCTCCGCGGATCGAGCGTGGCGGCCGCCTCCGCCGTGCTCACCGCGCCGGCTGTCC